>JAFGVN010000111.1 GCA_016937975.1 Clostridia bacterium | reverse complement strand
CGTATATAATAAAAGTACGAACAAACGTTCTTGGAGGTTGTTATGAAAGCTAAAGCAAAAAGAAAATCATTTAATAATGTCACTTTAGGATTAACTATCATTTTAATATTAACATTTTTTATGCTCATCAATACTTTTGGTAATTTGAATGCCTATGGTGATGGCGAACAAGAATTTATTACAGTACAAGTAAAAGCGGGGGATAGTCTTTGGTCAATTGCTGATGCGTATACACCAGATCATAGAGACTTGAGAGAAACTATGTCTATCATTAGAAGATATAATCATCTGAATTCTGATAACTTAATGGTAGGCGATCAATTGGAAGTTCCAAAGATCTATTAAATTTATATGAGATACATATCAAATAGTTGTTCTGTCGTGAGAACAGCTATTTTATTTTTCATTAAAATATGTAGAAGAATAATTGATCTCTAGAAGAATTACTATCTAGAGGCTAAAAATTGAAATTAAATTGATTCTAAACTTTTTAAACAATTTTTAGGATTGAGTAGTATAGAAACGATAGTAAGTAGTACATATGAATACAGATGAACAAAATTAAGATAGAAAGACCGTTGAAATGGTTTTAACCATAAGCCGTAACTCATCTTCAGTAGATGATTCATGTTGAAATGATGGATTTAGTAAAAATGTAAAATTTTTGTAGTTGACAAAGTAGTTTTGAATCTTTATAATAAACACAATTAATACAATAATGAATGCAACGATAAGGAGTAGTACTTATATCTGGCGTTAAAGAGAGATGTTGGTTGGTGAGAAACATCACATAAGGATATTTGGAAGTAGCCTTTGAGCAGTATACAGAAAGCGATGCGAGTAGAGTATACCGGATTTCCCCGTTATAGGAATAGGCTTTGTTGGAAGCTAAAGTGTGTAAGAATTCTTATGAATTTAGGTGGTACCGCGAATATACTTCGTCCTAATGTTGGACGGAGTTTTTTATTTTTTGAAAGGAGTATGGACATGTTAAGTAAGAAGTATGATGCATCTGCATCTGAAAGTAAATGGAGTGATTATTGGAAAAACAATCATATATATAAGTATGAAAGAGGCAGTACTTCTGTGGTATATTCCATTGACACGCCACCTCCTACAGTTAATGGTAAATTACACATAGGCCATATCTTTTCATATACACAAGCAGAAATGATTGCAAGATTCAGGAGGATGACAGGTTATAATGTATTTTATCCCTTTGGCTTTGATGATAATGGCTTGCCTACAGAAAGATTAGTAGAGCGCGAAAAGAAAATATATGCAAAGGATATTCCCTTAAAAGATTTTAATAATATGTGTATGACAACCATAGAGAAGTATGAAGAGGAATTCAAAGCTTTATGGACGGATTTAGGTTTCTCTTGTGATTGGGATTATGCATATCAAACCATTGATAAGAGTACACAAAAAATTGCACAATTATCTTTTCTAGATTTATTGGAAAAGAATAAGGCTTACAAGAAAAATGCACCGGTACTTTATTGTACTGAATGTGAAACATCCATTGCCCAAGCAGAGATCGAATATAAGGAAAAGGAAACCTGGTTTAGTGATATTATCTTTAGAACCCAGCAGGAGGATTTAATTATATCAACTACAAGACCTGAACTTTTAAATTCATGTATTTGCTTGTTTATTCATCCAGAGGATGAGAGATATACACATTTGAAGGATCAAAAATGTACAGTACCTCTATTTAACTTTGAAGTACCTATTCTATTGGATGAAAATGTAGATATAGATAAGGGCTCTGGTATTGTAATGTGTTGTACTTTTGGAGATTTACAAGATTTGGAGTGGTATAAGTCCCATGCTTTCGATTTTAAAGAAAGTATCGATCAAAGTGGCCACATGAAAAAAGAGATCCCTTATATTGGTGGTTTATCCATTTTAGAAGCAAGAAAATAAATCATCGAAAGGTTAGAAGCAGAAGGACTATTAACACGTAAGAGAAGAATTAAACATCAAACAGCAACACATGAAAGATGTGGTACACCTATTGAAATTTTACCATCTTCACAATGGTATATCGATATTATGTCTAACAAGGAGCGTTTCTTAAAGGCGGCAGATGAAATCAATTGGTATCCTCAACATATGAAGCATAGATACATTCACTGGGTTCAAAGTCTAAAATGGGATTGGTGTATCTCAAGACAAAGATACTTTGGTGTTCCATTTCCTATATGGTATTGTAAAGAATGTGGCGAAATGATGATCCCGTCAATAGAGGAGCTGCCCATAAATCCAAAAGCGTCATTACCAACAAAACCTTGTAGTTGTGGCTCAACACATTTTATACCTGAGAATGATATTATGGATACTTGGGCAACATCCTCTGTTACGCCACTAATAAATGCGAAATGGCAATCCAATGAAGAACTAAAAGAATTAATGCCTATGAGTATGCGAACACAAGCCCATGAGATCATTAGAACTTGGACTTTCTATACCATCGTTAAAAGTATATATCATACAGGTCAAATTCCCTGGAAAGATATGATGCTCTGTGGATTTGTAATGGCAAGAAAAGGGGAAAAAATATCAAAATCGAAGCAGAACTCAACATTAGAACCAAGAGAAATTCTCAATAGACACTCAGCTGATAGTATCAGATATTGGGCAGCTTCAGCCAAATTAGGTACAGATACCACTTTCTCTGAAGAAGATTTAAAGATTTCTAAGCGTTTTATAACCAAGTTATGGAATGCTTCAAAATTTGCCATTATGCACATGGAAGATTATGCAGGACCGACAGAACTACTTCCTCAGGATCAATGGATGTTGGACAAGTCATATGAGACATTAGGTAAAGCGAAGTTATATCTGGATCAATATGAAATAGGCCTTGCAAGACAAACACTTGATGACTTCTTTTGGAAGGACTTCTGTGACTTATACCTTGAGTTGATAAAAGATAGACTTTATAAACCTGAAGTTCATGGTATAGCAGAGAGAAAATCAGGACAATATGCACTCTATATGATTTTGCTGAACATCTTAAAAGGATATAGTATTTTTACACCCTTTATCACAGAGGAGATCTATCAAGCTTTTTATAAACCTTTTGAAGGGAATAAATCAATTCATTTAATGCAGTGGGAAACAAAAGAAGTATCTCTAGATCCCATAGAGGAACCACTAAAGGAAATTATTTATCAAATTAGAAAGTATAGAGCTGATGAAGGATTATCTATGAAAGATCCTTTAGTTATTGAAATATCTCTTCCGAATACTAACAATTTCAGAACATTATACAATGATTTGAAAACGATGCTACAAGCAGATAAGCTAATTATTAGAGAAGGAGAGTTAGACACAACAATATCAAGAACTTGATAGATGCATATCATGAGTAGGACGATAGATTAGGTAATTGAAAAGTTGCAAAGGCAAAACTATAATAATGTTATGTGTGGTATCAAAGGAAGGGACTCCGCAAGGTGGACCACTAAGTCCCTTGCTATCTAACATCATGCTGAATGAACTAGACAAAATGCTCGAAGATAGTGGTCACAAATTCTGTCAATATGCTGATGACTGTAATATTTATGTTATAAGCAAACGAGCAGGAGCACGCGTTATGGAAACAGTTCGAAGATTTCTAGAGAACGAATTAAGACTGAAAATGAATGAAGGGAAAAGCGCGGTAGCTAACCGAGTGAAACGAAAGTTTCTTGGATACAGTTTCTATAATAGAAATGGAAGGTACCGTCTTCGCGTTCACCCTAAAAGTTTTAACCGTTTGTAGGATAAAATTCGAGAAGTTACCAATCGCAACGTTAGCATGAACTTTGAAACAAGGTAAAAGAAGCTGATTGAGAAAACTCGAGGCTGGGTGAATTATTTTAAATTAGCCGACATGTCGAAGATGATAATTGAAATTGATTAATGGGTTAGAAGAAGGCTTAGAACTTGTATTTGGAAAACATGGAAGCGAATACTAACGAGATTTTCAAATCTTATCAGACTCGGAGTCGATAGGAATAAAGCATGGGAATATGCTAATACAAGAAAAGGCTACTGGAGAATCTAAACAGCCCTATTATGCAACGTGCAATTACCAATGAAAGATTGGTAAAGCGAGGTTATGTTAGCATGTCTACAATGTACAAGAAAGTAAATTTAGCTTAGTGAACCGCCGTATACCGAACGGTACGTACGGTGATGTGAGAGGATGCTGAATAAAATAATTATTCAGCTCCTACTCGATTTTGATATAAGTTTATTTTTCATCCTCCAATAACTCATATTGTTTAACAATGTCACGTTTAGCATTTTTCTTATGAGCAGAGTAGAGTTGAGTTGTGGTTACATTGTCGTGATCTAATAGATTTTGTACATCATAGATTGAAAAACCATATTCAATTAATGATGTTGCAGCAGTTGCCCTGAGTTTATGAGGACTGTAACCGTTATCACGACTTGTCCCTAATGCAATACTTGTATATTTTTTTACAAGTTGACGGATTGCCTTCTCGGTAATCCTTTTATTTTGCATACTTAAGAATAGGGCGTCTTTTTCAGAATCCTCTAATATGGTTTCATTGGGTCTTTCTATTTTAATATAATCTGTGACAGCTTTAATAACGGATTCATTTAAAGGCATATTGACTTCTTTGCCACGTTTTCTGTATATTTTAAATTCACCTCTAGAAAAACTGAAAGAGGAGATGTTGAGTTGTTGTAGTTCTTTTAAACGTAGTCCAAAGGTAGTGAAGAGAACTAAGATGGCTTTGTCTCTATATTTTGTTTTTTCCCAGTACTGAAGTTCTTTTTCTGTAAGCCCTTTACCAGTTGATACCGCATCGATCATAATAGCAACTTCTTCAATTTCCAAACGTTTGATGGCATCAGGTTGAGGTTTAGGCAGTTTAATGGGATTAAACCCATCAACGATGTTTTCTTTTAAAACTTCCTCTCTAAATAAGAACTTAAAGAGTACAGATAGGGAAGACTTCTTTCTGGATAACGATCTGTTATGGTTTTCCATGAGATAAGTAGTCCCACTTTTTTCGATAAAGTAACGATTACAATAGTCTCCTAAGAATCGATTAACATCACGTGCTCTTATTTTGGCAAATTCATCTTCCGTAATTTCAGAAGGGGACTCAGCGCTTACAATTCTCGTTTCTGTGACTAAGTACTTGCAAAAAAATAAAATGTCTTGAAGATAAGCCAGCCTACTGGTTATTGCCACAGATCCTTTTAAATAAATAAAAAAATCTATCATAAAATAAGGCAATTCTTTTTCAATGGATTCGCATAAATCTAATGTTTTATTTTCTTTTGCCACAATATTATCTGGCATAGATGATTTATTATGTATTTTATATTCTTGTTTCATTTTACACCTCATATGAAAGTAGGGCGACTTATAGTAAAATAGGGTAGTTCATGAAAGTTGCCTGTTAATATTTCTTGCTTAAACTTTGATTTAGTGTTTCTAATACTATTATATATGAGAAAAGCGACAAATTCAACTATTCTTTAAATGTATATTTAGGGAATAGTTGAATAAGTAAAGAGAGGGGTCCAAGCATTCAATTTACTGTTAATAATTAAAATCAGATATTTAAGATCAATAATTATCAAAATCTAAAGTTTATAAATGATTGGTGAAAGAAAATTTAAACTATGTGAGAATCTTAATTGATTATTACTTTAAAATTAAGATTCTGTTTTTAAATACATTTTGATTTTATAATAAATCTTCAGTTAGATTTATCCTTAAAACTTTGACTGGATTCTGATTGTATTTATAAGTCTTGGATTTGATTTTGGTTTACTAATAATCATGCTTAATGATCAAATTTGGATATTTATCACTTAATGATGTTATGATGACTTTTTTACTAATTAATCAAAATTACCCTAATATATACCATTTTTACCATGTTAATACAGATGATTACTTTTGCTCTAATGATACATTCTATGACAGGGCAAAAACAATCGTCTCCACTGACATACAAAAAAAGGAAAAAACTATGCCTTTAGCTTTTTCCCATTTCTTAAGTTTACGCGATGTATTTCAGTCATCGCATACTGAGATTTGTCTTGCATTAAACAGTATTCTAGATCTGCAGTATAATGACTTTCAATAAATCGTTCTAAATAATAAATACGTTCCGTAATAAAACTCGAAATTTGATTTTTATGAATAATATATCCATGGGATAAGCAAATTTCTTTAAAATCTAAGATCTGAAACTTTCTAAGACTTTTTAAATGATTGTTTGGGTCAGCACCAATATCCATATAAGGAATAATATTTTTACCATTGATATCTTGTAGAAGCAAATCTGATGGAATTAAGAAAAAATCATTTAGTATGATAGATATTGAACATGGTGTGTGACCAGGTGTCTTATAGATTTTTATATTAAAACTTCCAAATTCTAAATGCGAATAATTTGCAATTAGAAAATCTGGAGTTTTATAAAGATTTTGATCATAATGCTTTAGTAATCTTTTCATGGTAATCATATAATCATTACTAGCATAGATTTTGGCTTTTGGAAATGTTAAAGAACCTTCGCAGTGATCTCTGTGATAATGTGTAATAATAATTGAGTCTACTGTTAAATTAAGTTCATCAAAATAATCCTTAATAAGTTTACTATATTCTAAATATCCTGAATCAATGAGTACTACCCTACTGTTATGTATTAAAGCAAATACATTGGTTGTGTAACTAACTCGATCCATATTTTCAATAAATTCAAATTTTATAAAATTTGGTGCAATTGAAACAATTTTCATGATTAACTTCTTTCTATTTTACATAATATTATTATGTTAACCTGTGTATTTGATCTACATTATTTTAAATTTTCACCCTTATAGGATAGTTTAAAATCTACTTCTGTATCGTTATTAAAGCCTAAATTATTTTCTTTAAGCCACCTGTGATGTTCGTTTAATATCATTTCTCGAGCAGTATTAGGACTATCATTTCCTTCTGCATTTTTAACAGGTGTAAATTCTTTCTCTCGATCAACGAGTAATACACTCATATCATTTGCATAATTGAAAACATCAAACATGAATAGTTCAAATTTAAAACCATTTGGTTCCTTTGCTTCTACATAGTTGTGCCCATTGAAATAGTTGATTTTCTTAAAGGCTTTATGATATGGTAGATCGATTGAAGCACATTTTTCAAGAAAATCCAATCTAAACACATGCTGTAAAATATTACCGCAGTTGTAAAGTAATTTGCCTTCAGTGTCTCTCATGTATCTCAACTGATCACTAAGTTCAGAATATTCAACAATTCCTGGTTTGCCATTCTTATAGCACATTAGCCCTACACGTTCATCAGGATCTGTTTTTTCAACGGCTTTCGAGATAATGTCATTTTGAGTTTCATCAGCAAATCCAATTAAAGTCGGATCACAAACTTTTGCTATGGCATTATCAATACCATAAAGATAAACATATTGAATACCATTATGCTTCATTTCATTTAAAATACCTGAGTTCTTTAAACTTGTAAATACACCACCGTTGCCATTGGCAGCAAGATTGACTTCTGTAGGACCTTTTAAAGCAACTTGTCCATCCACAAATACAAGTGGTAAACGATCCTGTTTAAAAAACTTTATATGTTCTATTGGATAATGAAAGTAATTATTGGATTCAAAAAAAGAAACTGTCTCATCATGATTGTCATGAGATGTCATAATATACCAAGTAATATATGTATTAGTCAAACTATGTAAACAAATTAATCTTTCACATTGTATTTGAAATAAAGACTTATGTGAAGGTAAACCAATATCAAAAGTACCTTTAGGACCATGGTGACCCAATCTTGTGCCTTGACCGCCAGCCATTAATACAACCGCTGTTTTATTTTGTTGAATAAGTTTTAAACCATTATTGAAATAAGAATCGTCTTGAGACAGCTTAACAGATTGAATAGGTTTTATTTCTGAAGCTTCTACATGATGTTCATTATTGTAAATCGATTGAATTAATTTAAAATCAACTTCTTGAAGAGATTCTTCAAATAACTTTTTATCTGTATCATCTAATGAATGATAATGATTGATTAAATCATGTTGTTTGTATTGTGTTAAAAATTCTATCATATAAATTACCTCCAACTTATTGTACAAAATCGCTGCGCGATAGTAAATGCGTAAACGTTTATTGAAATATTTACATAAAAATAGGAAATATGTTTCAAT
>JAFGVN010000110.1 GCA_016937975.1 Clostridia bacterium | reverse complement strand
GTATTGTAATTAGGATCATATAAATTATTTTTGTCTAGTAATCCAAAAATAAGTCTAATAAGTCTGCGCGAGGTTAGTGCTAATGCTTTTTGGTGCTGGTGGTATTGGACTGCAGTAATCATTAAATGTTAGGAGGCGTTATGCTTTTAAAAGAAACATTAGCTTACAGAAAACAGGGGATAGGTCCGAAAAACTTGGTTTAGATTCATGGAAATATGACTTCAAGTCAGCACTATGATTTGCTTCTTGAAGCATTGCCAGAAGACATAACGGTTTATGCCGTGGATATGAGAGGTTTTGGTGGTTCAACGTATCATACACCCATTAACAGTTTAAAAGATTTTTCAGATGATATTTTTATGTTGTTGGAAAAGTTAAATGTGGAGTCCTTTGCAGTTGCAGGCTGGTCAACTGGTGGTGGTGTTGCTATGCAATTGGCTATTGATTATCCAGAACAAGTAGAGAAGCTTGTATTAATTGAATCTGTCGGTATTATGGGCTACCCGATGTTTAGAAAAGATGAAAATGGACAACCAGATTTCTTAAAGACGAAAGAAGAGATTGGAATGGATCCTGTCCAAGTGTTGTCCATACAGATGGCTTATGACAATAAAGACAAAGCCACTTTAAAAGCTATTTGGAATATGCTTATTTACAATTCTAAACAGCCAGATGAAGAAAGATATGAAGTTTACTTAGAGGATATGCTTACGCAAAGAAATCTTGTGGATGTGGATTATGCATTAGTGCATTTCAATATTTCAGATCAACACAATGGTGTGGAACCAGGGACTTCTGATGTGTTTAAAATAACTTGTCTAACACTTGTTTTTCAAGGTGAGAATGATTTGGTTGTCCCAAAAGCAATGGGAGATCAAATCCATGAGTCTATTAAACAATCCAAGTACATCATCCATAAAGGTGGTCATTCCCCTCTTGTTGATAGCCTTCAATTGTTAGTTTCTGAAATAGTAACATTTCTGAAATAGAGCCGAAAGGTTCTATTTTTTTGTTCGTCAGAAGAGCTTGTTTTCCTTTCGCTGTTAAGTATATAATATAAATAGTTAGGATGTCGAAATATTAAGGAGGCGCTATGTTATTTATTAAAAACGGTAAGATTTTGCCGATGGATCAAGAAATGATTGAAAATGGAGATTTGCTTATAGAGCATGGCAAGATTGTCGAGATAGGCCATTTAACCCCACCAGAAGGCGCGGAGATTATAGATGCTAAAGGACAATATGTATTACCAGGTTTTATTGATGCCCATTGTCATGTAGGTTTGTGGGAGAGTTCCATTGGCTTTGAGGGTTCAGATGGCAATGAGATGACAGATCCTATTACACCTCATTTAAGAGCTATTGATGGCATTAATCCCATGGATGAAACTTTTGAAGACGCGTACTCAAAAGGCGGTGTAACTCTTGTGGCAACAGGTCCAGGTTCTGCCAATGTTATTGGGGGTCAATTTGTGGCTATGAAAACAGCTGGTCATATTGTTGATGAAATGATTGTAAAAGAGCCTATAGCGATGAAAATTGCATTTGGTGAAAATCCAAAACGTGTATACAACGATAGAAAAACTACACCGATGACAAGAATGGGTACTGCAGCAGAATTGAGAAAAGCCCTATTTGCTGCAAAGGAGTACTTAGGTAAAAAAGAACTTTCAAAAGCGGATCCTACTAAAGCACCATCCTTTGATATGAAAATGGAAGCCTTAATACCTGTGATAAAAAAGGAAATTCCACTGAAGGCACATGCTCATCGTGCGGATGATATTTTAACTGCAATAAGAATTGCAAAGGAGTTTGATGTCAACTTGACTTTGGAACACTGTACGGAAGGACATTTGATTTCAGATTACTTAAGTCATCAAGGTTATGCAGCAATTGTAGGCCCTAGCTTTGGTCATAAATCAAAATTTGAATTGCAGAATCTAACTTTTGAGACCCCAGGCGTGTTGCAAAAGGCAGGTGTTAAGGTAGCAATCATGACAGATTCTCCAGTGATTCCACTTCATCATTTGAATATGTGTGGTGCCTTGGCTATGAAGGCAGGTATGGCAGAAATGGAAGCTTTAAAAGCGATTACGATTAATGCAGCTGAGATTTTGGAACTGTCAGATCGTGTCGGAAGTTTGACCAAAGGTAAAGATGCTGATGTGGTTATTTGGAATTTACATCCCTTTGATTTACAAGCAAAACCTCAAGTGACAATAATAAATGGAAGAATTGTCCACCAAGTATAGATTATTGTACCATGAAAATGGTACAATTTTTTTTGTGGGCTGGTTTATGTGCTCATGAATCGGGTACAATTGGTGTATAGTGAGAGAGGTTATTGTGCATATGAAGCGTATTTTATTTGTAGATGATGAAAAATATATATTGAGAAATATTAAAAAGCTCTTGAAGAATGAGCCCTACGAAAGTTTGATTGCCAGCTCTGGCAAGGAAGCTTTGGAAATATTAAGCAAGGAAACAGTAGATGTCATTGTTGCTGACAGTCGCATGCCACAAATGGATGGTGCTGCACTTCTTGAAGAAGTCAAAGCTAAGTATCCTAAAATAATCAGAGTTGCTCTATGTGGTTTTACAGAGAGTAGAATCATTCAGAAGCTCGTTGAAAAAAATGTTGCGAAGTTATACCTGTTTAAGCCTTGGGACGATTATGAGTTCAAGTTGAATTTAAATGGTATTTTGGACATGAAGTACATGATGATGAATCAGTATTTGCTGGACTTAATTGATAAATTGGAAGCTTTGCCATCTTTACCCAAAATTTATTATGATATCTCAGAACTGATAGACAGGGGTGCGGATATTAGTGAAGTTTCAAAAATAGTTGAAAAGGATCAAGCCATTGCATCAAAGGTTCTAAAGTTAGCTAATTCTGCTTTCTATGGGAGAAAGACTGGCGACTTGAATCAAGCCATTATGGGCATCGGTTTAAATAACTTGAAGAACATTGTTTTATCCACTTCTTTATTTTCAGGACCTCAGGAACTTATGAATGAAATTGAGGTCTTATGGCAACATGCTGTGAATACGAATCGTTTGACACATATGATTTATGATCAACTCTTGGATAAGAAAATGCCTTCAATTTATGGTTCTGCTGGTTTGTTGCATGATATTGGAAAATTAATTTTACATTTATTCTATCAAAATACTTATCAGAAAGTATTAGATCATGCTAGAAATATGGAAAGATCTTTGGTGGAATGTGAAATGGAGTATTTTAATATTACCCATCAGGATTTAGGTGCTTATCTTCTCAATTGGTGGGAATTGCCTTATGCATATGTAGAAGCTGCCATGTTTCATCATAGACCATCGGATAGTCGTGTCATCAATTATGAGCTTGTTGCTGTTACACATTTATCTAATTACTATTCAATTATGGAAATCAGTCCAGATGAAACTCAGAACTATTTGGATCCAACGGTATTTACCAAGCTCAATATTGAAAAAGAAGAGGTGGATCGCCTAGTAGCATCTCTAAAAAATACTGAACATTCCAGCTGATTCTGGGATGTTTTTTTGTAAATTCAGATGAAAATCTTCTATACTAAGGTACTTGCAGTTCTTTGAAAAAAAATATAGTATAATAGAAGTGAAAATAAAGGAGGCATGCATGATTACAAGAGTATGTCAGAATGAATCAGAAACAACTGCATTTGGGAAGGCTATTTCTGAAATATTGCAATATGGAGATTTTATTGCTTTGGATGGAGACTTAGGTGCAGGAAAAACTTTTTTAAGTCAAGTGATAATAAAGAGCTTGGGTGTAACAGATTATGTAACAAGTCCGAGTTATACCATTGTAAATGAATATGGTAATATCTATCACTTTGATGTATATCGCATAGATGATTTAGAGGAAATGTATGAAATTGGTTACGAAGAGTATTTCTTCTCAGATGGCATATGTTTAGTAGAGTGGGCGAGTATGGTAGAAGAATTATTACCTGAACAGCATTATAAAATTAAAATCAACCATGGTGAGTCTTTTGGAGAAAGAATCATAAGCCTTGAAGGAACCACAGCACAATTGGAAAGCAGATTGGAGCAAATCAAATGAAAATTTTAGGTATAGATACTTCGACTTCTGTAGCAACAGTAGCACTGGCAACAGAAGATCAGATTATCGCAGAAATGTCATTAAATGATAAAAGAACCCATTCTCAAAAATTAATGGGCATTATTGATGCTTTGCTGAAGCATAATCATATATCCATAAAGGATTTAGATGCCATTGCAGTTGGTGTTGGACCAGGTTCATTTACTGGATTGAGAATTGGTGTTACCACAGCAAAAGGATTAGCTCATGGTGGAAATATACCTGTTATTGAGGTTTCTTCTCTAAAAGCATTAACTGAGAATGTGATGATGGATTGTGGCATATGTGCCATGATGGATGCCAGAAGAGATACAGTTTTTGTGGATTATAAAAATATGCACTTTGAAGCGGATCAATTACATATTGATGAGGTCATTGATCAGTGTGGTGAGGAAGAAAAAGTGGTTTTCGTAGGTGATGGTGCTTATAAACATAAAGCTCATATTGAAGAAAGATTAGGAAATCGTGCATATTTTGCCCCCGTTCACTTAAGTCAAGTCAGAGGTGGCAGTATTTGTACTTTGGCTTTCCAACAAATGGTACATAAGAAATATGATGATGTTCAAGTCAGTTATTTAAGAAAATCTCAAGCGGAGCGAGAATATGATGACAAACAATCTTAAGATAAGAAAAATGTCTTTGGAAGATTTAAATCAAGTGCTTGTTCTTGAAAAAGCTTGTTTCCATGTGCCTTGGACAGAAGAAGCCTTTGTAAGTGAACTGACAAGTAATTTACTTGCCCATTATATTGTTCTTGAATTGGATGAAAAGATTGTTGGTTATGGAGGTGTCTGGTATATCGTTGATGAAGGACATATTACCAATGTTGCCATTCACCCAGATTATAGGCAAAGAGGTTTAGGCAAAATGTTGGTTCAAGCCATGATTGAAGATGCATCAAAGGCTTCTATAAGACAGATGACTTTAGAAGTGAGAGCATCTAATGCATCTGCTATTGGTCTTTATGAAAAAATGGGTTTTGAATCCGTTGGTGTACGTCCCAAATATTATTCAGATAATCAAGAAGATGCTTTGATTATGTGGGTGTCTTTGGAGTAAGGAGTAAAAATGAAAGATACAGTAATTCTCAGCATTGAAACGAGTTGTGATGAAACTGCAGCAGCTGTAGTTGTCAATGGTCGGAAGGTTGTGAGTAATATTGTTTATTCACAAATTGATATACATAAGAAATTTGGCGGTGTTGTACCTGAAGTAGCCTCAAGAAACCATGTGGAGAAAATCAGTCAAGTAGTAGATGAAGCTTTGGAAAAGGCTGAAATGACTTTTGAGGATATAGACGGTATCGCTGTGACTTATGGTCCAGGATTAGTAGGTGCACTTTTAGTTGGTGTATCCTATGCCAAATCATTAGCATACACTTTAGACAAGCCATTAATCCCAGTGAATCATATCGAAGGTCATATCTGTGCAAACTTCATTTCAAATCCAGAATTGGAGCCGCCGTTTATTGCCATGGTGGTTTCAGGTGGGCATACCCATATTGTCCATGTAAAGGATTATGGTGTTTATGAAGTTTTAGGTAAGACAAGAGATGATGCAGCGGGAGAAGCATTTGATAAAGTGGCTAGATCCTTAGGGCTTGGTTATCCAGGTGGACCTATGATTGATAAGCTCGCTCAAATTGGCAATAAACACGCCATAGATTTTCCAAGAGTTTTCTTGGAAAAAGAGAGTCTTGATTTTAGCTTCAGTGGCATTAAATCCGCAGTCTTGAATTATCTAAATCAACAAAATCAAAAGAATTTACCCATTGTCCAAGAAGATGTTGCAGCATCCTTTCAACAAGCTGTTGTGGAGGTTATTGCCACAAAGGTTATTGCAGCTGCAGAAATGTTATCTCTAAATAAAATTGTTTTGGCAGGCGGTGTTGCAGCCAATAGTGGTTTGAGAAATGAGTTTAAGAAACAACTTGAAGGTAAATCAATTACATTTTCATATCCACCGATTCAACTGTGTACAGATAATGCTGCGATGATTGGTTCAGCAGGCTATTATGATTATTTATCTTGCCATTTTGCAGATCTAAGTTTGAATGCTGTATCGAATTTAAAATTGGGTCAAAAACTTTATGTAAACCATAATTGATTGAAAATCTTCAAAGTTCTGAATTGTTTCCTATGGGGATAAAACTGTGGATAATGTGTATAACTTTAATTATTGCTTAAAAATTAGTCGGTTAATATGTGGATAAGATTGTGGTTAATTCACTTTCCCTGTGGAAAAACAAAAAAAAGGCACTTTTTTCCTTAAAAAGAGTTTAAGGTGATTGAATATGTGGTATACATAAAACCGTGATTGATTAAATTGTTTTCTACCTAAAAAAACGACTTCAAAAATGAAGTCGTTTTTTTTATGAACAAAATTAGAATTAATAATTTTCTTCTAAATAAGCAATGATTTCACCAACTGTTTTAGCATTCATCATTAACTCATCTGGAATTTCCACATTGAGTTCTTCTTCAATAGCCAAAATGATTTCAGCTGCGTCTAAAGAGTCAACTTTTAAATCTTCTCTTAAACGGGTTTCTCTAGTGATCTCTTGATTTTTTAAGTTCAATTGGTATTCTACGATTTTCTTTACTTTTTCAAACATGGTATTCTCCTTTAAACATAAGTTTCCCACTCTTCGTATTTTTCGTCGAGTTCTATTTTAAGAAGTTTGATTTCCTCCGTCAAGGCTTTAGATCTCTCTGGATTGGCATAAACCTCTTCTAGACACATTTCCTCTTCAATACGTGCTATTTCTTCTTCTAGGGCATGTATTGAGGCTTCTAATGCTTCAAAAGCTTTTTTCTTTTTGGTAATTTCCTTTTGCTGCTCTTTTTCTTTTTTTCTTTGGTCTCTTATTTGAGTTTTTGTCACTTCTTTATTTTCGAAAGGTTGCTCCAATAAGTTTTGAGTTTCCTTTTTCTTAACATAGTAATCGTAATTGCCAAGATAATTTACACAACCATCATTGTTTAATTCTAAAATTCTTTTTGTAATTTTATTTAAGAAATAACGATCATGGGAAATGGCAATAATGGTACCTTCATAGGCCTCTAAAGCATCTTCTAAGGCTTCCTTTGAAATGATATCCAAATGATTCGTCGGTTCATCTAAAAGGAGCAAGTTGGCTTTGGAAAGCATGAGTTTTAATAAAGCTAAACGACTTTTCTCACCACCGCTTAAATCATTGACCCGTTTAAAAACTTCTTCACCTTTAAAGAGAAACGAACCTAACATGGTTCTAATTTCTGTTTCAGTCATTAAGGGATGTATTTCTGAGATTTCTTCAATGAGGTCATGTTCAGCGTTTAAATCCATTTGATCTTGACTAAAATAGCCTATATGGACATTATGACCATAAGTGATTTCTCCTTCAGTTTTCAAATTTTCATCTAAAATGATTTTGAAGAGCGTGGTTTTACCGACACCGTTACTTCCGATAATGCCTATTTTCTCGTTTTTATAAATATCAAAACTGACATGCTCAAAAACAGGTTGTTCAAAGGATTTCTTTAAATCATTTATAAAGAGAACATCTGTACCTGAATTGATTTGAGGTGCAAACCGAAGCTTAGCTTTGTCTTCTGAAGAAAGAGGTTTATCCAAAACTTCAATCATATCTAATCTTTTTTCTCTGGATTTTGCTCTCTTAGCTAATTTTTCAGTACCATGTCCTTTAAATCTGGCAATGAGCTCTTCCTGCTCTTTAATATATTTCTGCTGATTCTCATAAGACTTTAACATGGAATCATAATGAACTTTTTTATATCGGATGAAATCTGTATAATTCCCAGGATTTACTAGTATTTTATTGTTTTCAATCTCTACAATTTTCTTCACCGTTTGATCCAAGAAATATCGATCGTGGGAGATTAAAATCACAGTGCCTGAATAATTCACAATATAGTTTTCAAGCCATTTAACGGCTTCTATGTCCAAATGGTTTGTGGGTTCGTCCAAAAGAAGAATAGAAGGCTTTTTTAAAAGTAATTTAGCAATACTGATGCGAGATTGTTGACCACCACTGAAAAGATTAATCGGCCGATCGAAATCTTCTTCTGTAAAGCCTAATCCAAATAAAACACCTCTTGTTTCACTTTTATAAGCATAACCATTGATGTGATTAAATGCTTCGGTGAGTGCATCATATTGTTTCATGACTTGATGAAGCACTTCAGGGGTATGGGCATGGGTTGCAATATCATGTTCCAGTTGACGAAGTTGCTGTTCCATTTCAATGACATGTTGGAACTCCAATAAACAGAAGTCATACAAAGAAGTCTCATCATCGTAATTTGCAGTTTGCTTCAGATAACCCAAAGTTGCTTCCTTATGTTGAAACAAATAACCTTTGTCATATTCCAAAGTACCTGTGAGTATTTTAAATAATGTTGTTTTTCCGGCACCATTTCTGCCAATTAGACCTATTTTCTCGCCTTCGTTGATGGAAAGAGAAATATCTTCTAAGATTGGTGTGGTACCATAAGATTTATATAGGTTCGTACAAGATAGTACAATCATGTTGCCTCCAAGTTTACTTTTTACTTGTATAGTTTATCATACTTCAGAAACCTTGTGAACAAGCCTTTGTTATAAGATTGACAAAAATAGTGTATCTTGATAAAATAAATTAGTCGATAATAAAAATAACTTGGGGTGAATTATGAAAGACAACAAAATTTCAATGGCAGTAATTAGAAGATTGCCAAAGTACCATCGCTATTTAAGCCAGCTGATGGACCGTGACATCAACAGAATCTCGTCAAAAGAATTAAGTAAGATTATTGGTTTCTCAGCTTCGCAAATTCGTCAAGATTTAAACAATTTTGGTGGCTTTGGTCAACAAGGTTATGGCTATAACGTTGAAGCACTTTATCGTGAGATTGGTAAAATTCTCGGTTTGGACAGAGAATATAAAACTGTCATTATTGGTGCAGGTAATTTAGGGCAAGCCTTGGCAAATTATACAAACTTTAGCCGTTTTGGTTATAAACTTCAAGCGATGTTTGATGTGAATCCAAGATTAATGGGCTTAAGAATTAATGATGTAGAAGTAAAGGATGTTGATTTATTGGGGGATTATGTTCGTGAGAACAATATTGACATCGCTTACGTTTGTACCAACAGATCTTCAGCACAACAAATCGCAGATATCCTTTGTAAAAATGGAATTAAAGCTGTCTGGAACTTTACTCCTGTAGATTTAGTTTTAAAAAAAGGCGCTGTGGTTGAAAATATTCATTTGATCGAGAACTTATTTACATTATCATATTTTTTAAAGGAAAATGAATAGTCGATGCATTGCATCGACTTTTTTTCTTTGAAATTTATCAGGACTTGTATATAATAGATTCGAGGATATTATTGTTAAATAGGAGGTATCACATGAAAGAAATCGTAATTGCAAGCGCAGTACGTACGCCAATTGGCAGTTTTGGTGGTGCATTAAAGGACATTGATGCAATCACTTTGGGACAAACCGTAGTGAAAGAAGCTTTACAAAGAGCAAATGTAAATCCTGAATTAGTAGATGAAGTATTCTTTGGTTGTGTGTTGCAGGCAGGACAAGGACAAGGTGTTGCTAGACAAGTAGCATTAAAATCTGGCTTAAATCACAGTACACCTGCAACAACCATCAATATGATTTGTGGTTCTGGTTTAAAAACTGTCTCTTTGGCTGTTCAAACCATCTTGGCTGGTGACAATGAAATTGTTATTGCAGGTGGTACAGAAAACATGTCTCAAGCACCTTATATTATGCAAGGTGCAAGATGGGGTCAAAAAATGGGTGATGGGAAATTATATGATACAATGGTGAATGACGGTCTTTGGGATGCTTTTAATGATTACCACATGGGCATGACCGCAGAGAACATTGTAGATCAATATGATTTGACGAGAGAAGCACAAGATCAATTGGCTTTAGAAAGTCAAAACCGTGCTGAAAAAGCTCAGGCAGAGGGCAAATTCAAAGAGGAGATTGTTCCAGTTATGATTCCTCAAAGAAAGAAAGATCCTATTGCCTTTGATCAAGATGAGTATATTCGTAAAGGTGCTACTTATGAGAGTATTGCTGGTTTAAGACCTGCCTTCAAAAAAGACGGTTCTGTAACAGCGGGTAATGCATCGGGTATAAATGATGGTGCTGCAGCCTTAGTAATTATGACTAAGGAAAAAGCAGAAGCTCTTGGTATTGAACCGTTAGCGACAATTGTTTCTTATGCTTCTGCAGGTGTTGATCCAAGTATTATGGGTACAGGTCCAATTCCGGCAACGAGAAAAGCTCTAAAGAAGGCAAATTTGACTATCGAGGATATAGATTTAATTGAAGCCAATGAAGCTTTTGCTGCTCAAGCATTATCTGTTATTCATGATTTGAATTTAGATACTGAAAAAGTTAATGTCAATGGTGGTGCTATTGCTCTTGGTCATCCAATCGGTGCAAGTGGTGCAAGAATTTTAGTAACTTTATTACATGAAATGAAAAGAAGATCGTCACAATATGGTTTGGCAACATTGTGTATTGGTGGCGGTATGGGTGAAGCTGTTATCGTTAAACGTTAGGAAGAGTTATGTCTGTTTACCAAAAGGATATTTCAAGAATTTTAAAAAATTTACTGTTAAAATATGAAACACAAATTGCAACAACGAAGAAGGAACGTAGAAAGTTGGAACATTTTGGTATCGTTGAAATTTCATTGTTGGATTATTTAGCTGATCATGATCGTGTTTCAATGAATGATTTGATTGACCAGTTACAAATGAAAAGAAGCAAAGCCCTTGCCATGATAAAGAAAATGTTGGAAATTGGTTATTTGAAAAAAGAAGCCAATGAAAACGATAGACGTTCAGCATTTATTTCCCTTGATCATCAAGGATTAAAACTCTTGGCTCAATATAGAGATCACGAGTCACAGTTCTTGGAATTTGTTTTAAAAGACATGACCATCAATGAAGAAAAAGCAATTGTCAAATTTTTGAGTAAAATCAATCAAACAGACTATATGAAGTAAATAGAAGACATACTGTATTTTAAATATGGTATGTCTTTTCATATGGACTTTAATTAGGGTCTGTTTTCTATATATACATGTCTGTTCCCTCTATCCTATAATAATATTGAACATGATATCATGAAATGTTAAAGGCATAGAGAAGAGGAGTAAAGATGAAACAACAAATTAAAGAATTGATTATAGAAAAAATTAAAAGGGAATATAAAGACACAGTAGACTTATTGGTAGAATACAATCATATCGATGAAAATGAGTCTTCTAATCATTTGAATTTGTATTATATCCCAAATCATGAAAAAGCAATGACACTTTCGACACAGTTTATTTTAGATGGCATAGGTTATGACTTATTTCCCATGAAATGGGAAAGGCTTATTGGTATCGCTTCCATGGACAGTCCCCAGGCTTATTTGTTTGAAGAAGCCAATATTCTATACGCAGGTAATCCTGAAGCAGAGAAAAGATTTCAACAGTTAAGACAAGGGTTGAATTCAGTTTTAAGAGGGGATTACAAGGATGCTTTATTAAACAAAAGCTTCGAATATCTCAATGAATCTTATATTTACCTTTTTAACATGAAAAACAATTGTAAAACTTTGACGGATTACAGAATGGAATCTTTAAAGTTAATGAAGCAAGTTGCACACATATTAGCCTTTCTAAATAAAACCTACTATAAAGGCAGTAATGGTTCATCGGTATCGATTATTGAAACCTCAATGACCTTTGAAATAAAGCCAGAGAACTACGAAGTAACAATCAATGATATTTTAGATGGGCAGGAAGGAGAAGTTATTTATAATGCTTCTGAGAAGCTGATTCTTAAGTTAAGACAGCTTTTAGAGGAATCTCGAAGCCAGTATGGCGAAAAAGAACCTTTTGAACTGCTTTTCAAAGGATACTTTGAAGAAATGATGAAATACTTGAATGCCTTTAAAAATGCCATTAGAAACGATAATTTTATAAAGCAATTGGAAGTATCGAGCTTTATTCAAGAAGAGGTGGCTCAGTTTCTTTATAAAACGGAACAAGGCTTATGGTTTGATGATCGCAATGTCTTTTCAGATTACAACATGAGTTTTCTTGAAGTGTTTTCTATGGACTTAATAGAGCTGGTATATAGTCATCAACCAGAGCAATTGTTAAAAACCATTGATGCTTTTGAATCTCAGTTTAGAAAATTGTTAAGGGATCATGAAGTAGAACTCCTTGAATTTGCATCAATTGAAGCATTGAAGACGTACATGAAGTAGGTCGTTATGAAATATAAGAAAGCAGAATCCATTTTACCCCAGGATTTACTGGATGAAGTTAGAAAATATATTCAAGGTGAATATCTTTATATTTCAAAAGCGGATGGATCGAAAAAAAGGTGGGGAGAAAAATCTGGTAGTCGTCAGGAGTTGGCTCAAAGGAATCGCATGATTAGAGATGATTATAGGTCGGGTGTTTCTATAGAGGAACTTTCAGAAAGATATTATCTGGCCATCAATACCATTAAGCAAATTGTATACAAAAAAAATCAGGAAGTATGATGAAAATCATACTTCCTTTCAATAAAAAAACTACCTTGCGGTAGTTTAATTTGTTATTAGCCTTGAATGATAGCGTCAACTGGGCAAGCACCAGTACAAGCACCACAATCAACACAAGCATCAGCATCGATTACGTATTTGCCGTCACCAGCAGAAATACAGCTAACTGGACATTCGCCTTCACAAGCGCCACATGAAATACATGCATCAGTAATTTTGTAAGCCATTGTCATACCTCCTATGTATATTTTGTTTAGTAAATTCAATACGATTATATTAAAATCCACTTTATAACACAAGAATTTATAAGATGAAAAGGTATAAATCATACAATAATACATTGAGAATCATTCTTTATTAGAAGCTTTGTTAAAGTGTTAAATCGTTTGAAAATTCGCTCAAATACTTAAAAAACCATGAAAATAATGGGAAAAACATTGAATTCATCACAAGTTTTTAATATTATTGTAAAAACTACGTAAACAGGTTGACTTTTTGACCGTACAGGCATAAACTTTAGGTGCTTACAGTAAAGAGAGGGATGAATGGAACTATTCGCATTAGTTGGTTCAAGTGGTACTGGCAAGAGTTATAAGGCAATGAATCTCTGTCATGAAAAGAACATTGAATTCTTGATTGACGATGGTATTTTGATCTCAGGTCAAAGAAAAATTGCTGGTAGTTCTGCCAAGAGAGAAAAAACTAAAGTCGCTGCTGTCAAGCGTGCAATTTTTTATTTTGAAGATTACCAGGAAGAAATGAAGGTTGCTTTAAAAGAAGCAAATCCGGATAAACTTCTTATTATTGGTACTTCAGAGAAAATGGTTCATCAGATTGCAAACAACCTGGAAATAGAACCCATTGATCACATCGTATACATAGAAGACATCGCAACTAAAGAGGAAATTGAAACGGCTAAATTCCATCGAGCGCATTATGGTAAACATGTTATTCCTTTACCAACTGTGGAGGTGAAAAAGGACTTCTCAGGTTATTTTCTTGACTCTTTGAAGATTTTCAGTCGTGTTTTTGGCAGAAAAGATAAAATTATTGAAAAATCTGTTGTTAGACCCACCTTTAGTTTTATAGGTCAGTATACGATTTCCAACAAAACCATTATTCAAATTACAACGCGCAGTATGAAAATGATTAATGGTGTCAGTAGAATCCAACGCATTCGTTTAATGAAGAAACCAGAATGTATATCATTTGAAATTGAAATGACAACAAAAAATGGTTTTAATGTCCACACAGTGGGTTATAAAGCAATTGAACAAATAAAAAAATACGTGGAGCTTATGACGCAACTAAATGTTGAAACCATTGATATTACAATAAAAGGAATTGATTTTTAAGGCATATCAGGAAGTTGTCTGAAAATTGCGAATCTTACGGATAATTAAACATTTTATTAAAGTGTTTACAAGAAATTTCTAGTGTGCTAAAATCCAGTTGAAATGTAAAACAAAGTTTTAACAAGGACGACTAAAATATATCAATCTTCTTTGAAAAAGGAAAACCTTTTCCTAAGAAAATGGTGTATTTTCCTAGAAAAAAACCGTTAAGATGTTTTAATAGTTTGTACAATTATGTAAATGGGGTAGTAAAGATTGATAAAATTATATCAATCTTGATATAAAGTATATGCTTATTACAAAGGGAGATGTTAACATGAAGTACATTAACGAAGTATTCGAACGTGTTAAAGCAAGAAATAGCTCAGAACCAGAATTTTTACAAGCAGTAGAAGAAGTATTCCATTCTTTAGCGCCTGTAATGGAAAAACACCCTGAGTGGGTTGAAGCTAATCTTTTAGAAAGAATAGCAGAACCAGAAAGACAAATCATTTTCAGAGTACCTTGGGTAGATGATAATGGTAATTTACAAGTAAACAGAGGTTTCAGAGTACAATTTAACGGTGCTATCGGACCTTACAAAGGTGGTTTAAGATTCCATAAATCAGTTTACATTGGAATCATCAAGTTCTTAGGTTTCGAGCAAATCTTCAAGAACTCTTTAACTGGTCTACCAATCGGTGGTGGTAAAGGTGGTTCTGACTTTAACTCATATGGTAAGTCGGATGCTGAAGTTATGAGATTCTGTCAATCTTTCATGACTGAATTATATAGACATATTGGTCCAGACGTAGACGTTCCAGCTGGCGACATCGGTGTTGGCGGTAGAGAAATCGGTTACTTATATGGTCAATACAGAAGAATTAAAGGCGCATTTGAAAATGGCGTTTTAACTGGTAAAGGTTTACCATATGGTGGTTCATTAATCAGACCAGAAGCTACTGGTTTTGGTATCACTTACTTCACAAGAGAAATGTTAGCTGTTAAAGGTCAAACATTTGAAGGTAAAACTGTTGCATTATCAGGATTTGGTAACGTAACTTGGGGTGCTGCTCTTAAGATCACTGAATTAGGTGGTAAAGTTGTAACATTATCAGGTCCAGATGGATACATCTATGACGAAAATGGTGTTAACACTGCTGAGAAAATTGATTACTTATTAGAAATGAGAGCTTCTGGTAGAGATAAAGTTCAAGATTACGCTGATAAGTTTGGTGCTCAATTCTTCCCTGGTGAAAAGCCATGGGGCGTTAAAGTGGATATTGCTATCCCTTGTG
This sequence comes from Clostridia bacterium, assembly GCA_016937975.1. Taxonomy (GTDB): domain Bacteria; phylum Bacillota; class Clostridia; order Peptostreptococcales; family Acidaminobacteraceae; genus JABXKX01. The sequence goes on along the minus strand of JAFGVN010000110.1, from coordinate 31,308 downwards.
CAACTCAAAACGAAATTCACATTGACGATGCTAAGAAATTAGTTGCTAATGGTGTTGGTTTTGTTTGTGAAGGTTCAAACATGCCTACTACTAACGAAGCATTGAAATTCTTACAAGAAAGCAATGTATTAGTAGGACCAGCTAAAGCTGCAAACGCAGGTGGTGTTGCTACTTCAGCTCTTGAAATGTCACAAAACTCTATGAGAATGTCTTGGACTGCTGAAGAAGTAGATGAGAAATTACAACAAATCATGAAGAATATCCATGACAATGCTAAAAATGCTGCAGAAGAGTATGGATTCGGTTATGACTTAGTTGCTGGTGCTAACATCGCTGGTTTCGTAAAAGTTGCTGAAGCAATGTTTGCTCAAGGTAACTACTAATTTACAGTCATAAATTGGTGTGCTAGAATAACATTAAAGGATTCATGTATATACATGAATCCTTTTCATCATTTTACGGACTAGATTTACATATGAAAGAGGAGTGTGTATGAGTAAGTTATTTGAAACGCTAAAAAAGATACAACCTCGAGATAAAACCTTTGAAGCACAAGCTTTGGATCGTATAAATCACTTGATAAAGCCCAAAGGCAGTTTAGGTAAATTAGAAGATATAGCTGTAAAACTTTCAGGTATTCAGAGAGATTTACATCCAAGTGTGAAAAAGAAAGCTGTTATAGTTTGTGCTGGGGATCATAAGATTATTGAAGAGGGTGTTGCCACTTCATCTAAGGAAATTACTAAAATCCAAGCGATAAACATGACAAGAGGCTTAACAGGTGTTTGCGCCTTGGCGAAACACGTAGGTGCCGAAGTTATTGTTACGGATGTAGGGATAGACAATGAAGTGCCCTATGATAAAATTGTGAACAAAAAAGTGAAATATGGTGCTGATAATTTTGTAAAAGGTCCTGCCATGTCAAGAGAGGAAGCTATAAAAGCTTTGGAAGCGGGAATAGAGGTTGCTGAAAAGGCCATTGCATCTGGTGTACAACTCCTTGCTACAGGTGAAATGGGTATTGGGAACACAACACCATCTTCAGCCATTGTTTCAGTGATAGGTGGACTTGATCCCTCTGAAGTTACAGGTATGGGTGCTAATTTACCCCAGGATAAAGTCAAGCATAAAGCTGATGTAATTCGAAAAGGTATTGAAATAAATCAACCGAATCCAACAGATGGCTTAGATGTTTTAGCTAAAGTCGGTGGCTTGGAAATAGGTGGCATGGCAGGGGTTATGCTTGCTGGCGCTGCAAATCGTGTACCTGTTGTGGTTGATGGTTTTATTTCCACAGCGGCAGCTTTAATTGCTACAACCCTTAATCCGACCGTAAAAGAATATTTATTTGCTTCCCATAGTTCTTTAGAGCTGGGTGCAAAGAAAGCCACTGAATTATTGGGTTTGAATACAGCCTTAGATATGAATATGCGCTTAGGTGAAGGAACGGGTGCTGTTTTGATGTTTAACATCATTGAAGCGGCAACTTACATGAATGATGAGATGATTACCTTTGAGGAAGCAGGTTTTATAGTGGATTAACACAGAAATTTTTTCTGTGTTTTGTTCTTTTTACACAAAAAACTTATTGGAAGTCACTTTTTTTTTTATTCACTTTATAATATAATAACAAAGTACCGACTCTAACATTCCATCAAAAAATCAATGCAGTTGTGTTAGATAATAACTAGAATAAGAGGTGACAAGTTGATTAAAGAGACTGGAATTTCATTAAAAGAAGCAATAGAACTGGATCCGTTAAAGCGTTGTAAATTACTTGCTGGGCAAGATCATTTATCAAACGTGATTACCCGTGTGAACATTATGGCCGATTTGGAAATACTCAACTGGATTGAAGAAGGTGAGTTTCTATTAACAACTGCGGTTCATTTAGGCAATATGTCTCATACGGAACAAATGAATTTATTGAAAGCCATGCGTAAAAAAGGTGTAGAAGCCATAGCAATTAAAGTACAGCCTTATTTAGAAAAACTAGATGATGCTTTATTAGAGTTGGCTTCTGAAATTGGTTTGCCTATTTTACAATTGGATTATAATATTTCATTTGCAGATGTGATGGAACCCATTTTAAAAGAAATTTTTGACAAGCAGTCAGCTCTTATTAGACGTGTCGAAGCCATACACAACGATATGATGGAGCTCCTATTAAAAGGAGGTTCAATTTTAGACGTTGCTAGAAATCTTAGTGAAAAGGTCGGCAACAACATTATTATTAAGGATTACTATTTCGACGAAATCGTTTGTCCTGAAGAAGTCTTTGATGATTGTTATTTTCACGAAGAAGTGATTGATAGCTATTTTAAAAAGCATAGCATCGCCATTAAAAACAATAAAACAACAAAATATAAAATTGAGTTGGCTGGTACGGAAAGAGATGTTTATACCGTGCCTATTATTGCTAGAAACACCGTTTATGGCAATATCTTTTTAATCAATTTAAATAAAGAAGTGTTGCAAACCGATATTCAAATATTGGAATCTGCTTCCTCGATTATTGCACTTGAATTGCTTAAAAAGATTTCAATTCAGGAGATAGAGAATAAGTATAAAGTAGAGTTCTTTGATGATTTGATTTCTAGCGATAAGATGAGAAAATCAAAGGCCATTGAAAGATCGAATTACTATAAATTTGATAAGGATGCTGATTATTGTACTTTAACAATTTCAGTTTTAAATGAAGCAGCCATTACTGATCGTTTAGAGCATCTTAACAGAGATATATCAAAAGTGATGTATCTTGTAGACACTTATTGTCAAAGCAAAGATTTAGTTTATTTAGTAGCCAATAGAAAATCACAAATCAATGTTGTCTTAATGTTAAAGGATAAATTGGATTCTATTCAAGAATCACGTTTAATCGCTAAACAAATGGAAGAAATGATCATTTCCAAAATGATGAATCTAAAGTTTGTTGTTGGTATTGGTCGCGTATATCGTGGCATAGACAATATGTACAAGAGTTTAAATGATTCTCAAAAGGCTGTTCAAGCCGCTGAGAATTATACAGAAGCAAGAGTGATTGAATTTGATCAATTGGGTATATATAAAATATTCTGTAACAGCGAATTAAGAGAAGAATTATTTGATTTTTATAACAAAACTTTGGCACCACTTGTAAAATACGACAATAAAAAAGATACAGAACTTGTAAAAACTTTAAAAATCTATTATGAAGCCAATGGTAACTTAAAGAAAATGTCTGAAAAGCTATTTACCCATTACAATACGGTGCTCTATCGTGTAAATAGAATTCAAGAAATCACCAAATGTAATCTTGAAGATGAAAGACAACGTTACAGTTTACAAACAGCAATAAAAATAATGGAAATGTATGGTATAGACAAAAAATCATAAAGTTTTGGGAGTGTACCCATGAATGTTTTTGTAGCAAGGCAGCCCATTTTCGATAGAAAAATGCAGGTATACGCCTATGAGTTATTGTATCGAACAGAAGACGGGATAAATGATCCTGAAAAAGATGGTGACATCAAAACAGGGGAGGTTATTTTTAACTCCCTGGTTTGCATGGGTCTGGATCAGATGATTAGTGGCAGAAAAGCTTTTATCAATTTTACAAAAGATACCATTGCCAGGGATTTGCCACGATTGTTTTCCAATAATGATTTGGTTGTAGAGTTGCTTGAAGATATTGTTCCGGATGATGATTTTATAGAACAGTGTCAGGCGCTTAAAAACAGCGGCTATACATTAGCCCTTGACGATTTTGTATCGGATTATCCCTATGAAAATATGGTGGATATGGTCCATATTATTAAAGTGGATTTTGCTTTAACTACGCCAGAGGAACGTCTAAATATTATACAAAAGTATTCAGGACAACAGGTCCAATTTTTAGCTGAAAAAGTAGAGACAAAGGAAGAATATGAAGTTGCTCTTTCTATGGGATTTGAGTATTTCCAAGGCTATTTCTTTTCAAGGCCAGTTTTGGTATCTGGAAATGATGTCAAAGTTTTTAATGCGACATTGTCTTTGGTGATTAAGGAACTTAATCAATCTGAACCATCCTATGACCGTTTGGAAGAGATTATTAAGAAAGATTTCTCTATTACCTTTAAACTTTTAAAACTTGTGAATTCTGCAGCTTTCTATTCTAGAAATAGAATTACTTCCGTTAAACATGCCTTAACCATGTTGGGCTTTAAAGAAATTAGAAAGATCTTTTCTTTGATGCTTGTCAGAGATCTAGGGAAACATCAACCCGATGAACTCATTAGAATGTCATTGATTCGTGGTTACATGAGTGAAATCTTGCTAAAAAAATCAAAATATAAAAGTAGAGCATCAGAAGCCTTTTTGCTGGGTCTGTTTTCTTGTATTGATATTATCTTAAACAAGACCATGGAAGATGCTGTAGTGGATTTACCTTTGGAAGTGGATATTATTCAAGCTTTATTAGGTGAAAAAAATGTATTCAGTGATATTTTAACCATTGTTAAGTTTTATGAACGAGGCAATTGGGTAGATTCTCAATTATTAGTTGAGCAATTTGACTTTGAATTCAAGGAAGTTTTGGATGCTTATATGACAGCTTTAAAATGGGTTGTTGAAGTGGAAAATAGTTTATAGGACTCAAAAAAATAAAAGATTATAATATTATGAATTTGTAAAAATAGTGTGTTGTGATGAAATAATATGCTATTTTTATTATGTGAAAAGGAGGAGGTAAAATGAATTTAAAACCATTAGCAAATCGCGTAATTATTAAACAAATGGAAGCAGAAACAACAACAAAAAGTGGGATCATCTTACCGGGACAAGCCAAAGAACAGCCTCAAGTAGCAGAAGTCGTGGCAGTTGGACCTGGCATCGTTAGAGATGGTCAACTCATTCCTATGTCTGTTTCAGTAGGTTCAAAAGTGATTTTTCCTAAATACAAAGGAACTGAAATTAAATTTGAAGGTGAAATGTATATCATCATTGAAGAAGATGAGCTTTTAGCAGTTGTAGAATAGGGAGGAACTATGGCAAAGGATATTTTATTTGGAGAAGAAGCAAGAAAAAAATTAGAAGCAGGTGTTGATAAACTTGCTAATGCTGTAAAAATTACAATTGGTCCAAAAGGCCGAAATGTTATATTAGATAAGCAATATGGTGCGCCTTTAATTACAAATGATGGTGTAACCATTGCAAAGGAAATCGAGTTAGAAGACAAATTTGAAAATATGGGTGCTCAGTTGGTTAAAGAAGTAGCCATTAAAACAAATGATGTGGCAGGTGATGGCACTACAACAGCAACACTATTAACGCAAGCCATCATCAAGGAAGGCTTTAAAAACGTTGCTGCAGGTGCAAATCCTATGATGATTAGAACCGGCATCCAGAAGGCTGTTCAAGTCGCAGTGGATGTGATTCAAAATATTAGTACACCTGTAGAAGATCGTGAAGCGATTTCAAACGTAGCATCGATTTCTGCATCAGACAGAGCCATTGGTGATTTAATTGCAGATGCCATGGAAAAGGTAGGCAAAGAAGGTGTTATTTCCGTTGAAGAATCAAAGACCTTTGCCACGGATTTAAGTGTTGTAGAAGGCATGCAATTTGATAGAGGTTATATCTCTCATTATATGGTGACAGATCCAGATAAGATGGAAGCATTATATACCAATCCACTTATTTTAGTGACAGATAAGAAAATTACAAACTTGCAAGAGATTTTACCAATTTTGGAACAAATCATGCAACGTAATTTAAAATTGATTATTATTGCTGAAGACATTGATGGTGAAGCTTTAGCAACTATTGTTGTCAATAAATTAAGAGGCACATTTGACGTTGCGGCTGTGAAGGCTCCAGGCTTTGGTGACAGAAGAAAAGCCATGCTGGAAGATATAGCAATTTTAACTGGTACAACGGTTATGTCGGAAGAATTAGGTATCGATTTGAAGCAAGTGACTGTTGAGATGTTAGGCTCTGCTAGAACCATTCGCATGGATAAGGAAAATACAACTATTGTTGAAGGTAAAGGTGATCCTGCTAGAATTGCTGCTAGAATTCAACAAATTAAAGGTCAAATCGCTGAATCTACATCAGAATTTGATACAGAGAAGCTTCAAGAGCGTCTTTCTAAATTATCTGGTGGTGTAGCAGTCATCCACGTGGGTGCAGCAACTGAAGTGGAAATGAAAGAGAAGAAGCTTAGAATTGAAGATGCACTTCATGCAACACGTGCTGCAGTAGAAGAGGGTATTGTACCAGGTGGTGGTACTGCATATATTAGATGTATTGATGCCGTGAATCAATTAGTTGAAACTTTAGAAGAGGATGAAAAGACAGGTGCCATGATTATTTTAAAATCCTTAGAAGCACCCGTACGTCAGATTGTTCAAAATGCTGGTGGAGAAGGTTCCTTGGTTGTAGAGAAGTTAAAGCATGAGACAGGTATGATCGGTTATGATGCCTTGAAAGGTGAATATACGGATATGTTACAAGCAGGTATTGTGGATCCAACGAAAGTAACGAGATCAGCTTTACAAAATGCATCTTCTGTTGCTGCGACACTTTTAACAACAGAAGTAGCCGTGACAGATCTTCCATCAGAAGACAATCCACCAATGCCAATGGGTGGTATGCCAGGTATGATGTAGTATTGCCTTTCACATAGAAAAATGTTATGATGAACATGAATTAAATAGGAACACTAGGGGAGCGAAAGCTGAGAACACAATATGTGTGACCCTTTGAACCTGATCTGGTTAAAACCAGCGTAGGAAAGTGTATTATTAGCTTATTGCCATACACTTTTGTGTATGGTTTTTTATTTTAGGAGGCATTATGGCAGATGTAAATGTAAGTCTTCAAATTCTACCTGTTGTAGCAGAAGAAGATATCTATCCTGTAGTGGATAAAGTTATTGCGTTAATTGATCAAAAATGTGACAAATATGAGGTAGGTCCTATGGAAACAACCATGGAAGGTCCGTTGGATGAACTCCTAGAAATTGTAAAAGAGGCACAAGAGATCTGCGTTAAAGCAGGTGCGAAAAGAGTCGTATCAATTGTAAAAATTGATTACAAAGCTGAAGGTGTGACGATGAATGAAAAAATCTACAAGTACCGTTAAGTTAAAAGAAAAAATATTACCAGGACTGTTTATTACCTTGCTGATTTTATTCACTGAACTAGTCATTCAGATTGCGGATATTAAGGCTTATATTTTACCTAAACCCAGTCGAGTCATCGGTCGCTTAATTGAAGATCGAGATGTTTTATGGGGACACACTGTAACAACCATCCAAGAAGCTTTACTCGGTTTCGTTATTGCTATTGTGTTGGCAGTTATCATTTCAGTTATTATGAATCGTTACAAGTTGTTAAAATTAATCTTTTATCCAGTTTTGGTAATTTCACAAACTGTACCCATTATTGCTTTAGCGCCGTTATTTTTGGTATGGTTTGGTTTTGGGATTTTGACAAAAGTAGTAGTTGTTGTTATTGTTTGTTTTTTCCCAATTGTGGTCAGTTTGGTTGAAGGTTTAGCAGTAGTTGATCAAGATATGATCAATTTAATGAAAAGTTTAAAAGCAAAACCCCTGGATGTATTTTTAAAAGTACAAGTACCAGCAGTCATGCCTGCCTTTTTCTCTGGATTAAAAATTGCAGTGACCTATTCAATCATGGGGGCTGTAATTGCAGAGTGGTTAGGAGCGCAATCGGGTCTTGGTATTTATATGACAAGAGCTATGAACTCTTTTAAAGCAGATGCTTTATTTGCAGATATCGTCATTGTTGTTGTCGTCAGTGTTAGTTTATTTAGAATAATTGATTTTGCCGGTAAAAAATTAATGCCATGGCATAAAGGAGAATAAGAATGAAGAAGATACTAATTTTATTAATGGTTTTAATTTTATCATTTACTTTATTGAGTTGTGAAAAGGAAACTGAAAAAGAAGAAGTAGTTATGGATAATATTACTGTCACATTAGATTGGACACCAAATACAAACCATACAGGCTTATATGTAGCACTTGAAAAGGGTTATTTTGATGAAGAAGGTTTGTCAGTTGAAATTATTCAACCTTCAAATGGTACAGCTGAAGCTATCGTTGCGACAGAACAAGCACAATTTGGTATTTCATATCAAGAAGCTGTAACTTTAGCCAGAATTGAAGAATTACCAATCGTATCCATTGGTGCGATCATTCAACACAATTCATCAGGTTTTGCATCAGTAGTATCAAAAGGTATTAAGAGCCCTAAAGACTTTGAAAACAAAAATTATGGTGGTTGGGGCTCGCCTATTGAAAATGCTATGATTCAAGCTTTAGTTGAACAAGACGGTGGTGATTTTTCCAAAGTTAACATTTTAACTTCAGGCGCTGCTGACTTCTTCGCTGCTAGTGAAGCGGATGTAGATTTCGCGTGGATATTTGAAGGCTGGACAGGTGTAGAGGCTGAGTTAAAAGGTATTGAACTGGATTATATTGATTTAGGAAAATCAGATGAAGCTTTAGATTATTACACACCAGTCATTATCACAAGCGAAACATTAATTAAAGATAACCCAGAAATGGTGAAAAAGTTTATGGCTGCAGTAGCAAAAGGTTATGAGTATGCCATTAACCAACCTACAGATGCTGCACATATTTTACTGAAATATGCACCGGAATTAGATGAAGCATTAGTTGTTAAAAGCCAAGAATTCTTAGCTACGAGATACCAAGATGATGCTGCTATGTGGGGTCTTCAAGAAGAAGTAGTATGGAAAAGATACATGGATTGGTTATTTGAGAGACACTTAATCGAATCAACTATTGATGTGAATAAAGCCTTTACAAATGATTTCTTACCAGAGGAAAAATAATGAAAATCGAGTTCAGAAATGTGTCTAAGACATTTTATGGTGAGGACAGTGAGCTGGAAACGTTAAATAATATTAACATTCAAATTAAAGAAGGTGAGTTTGTATCCATTATCGGACCAAGTGGTTGTGGTAAATCAACCTTACTGCATTTGATGACTGAAATAGTAGATTCCTTTGAAGGGGATATTTTAATTGAAGGTATATCTTTAAAGCAGTCCGATAAGTTAGTCAGTTACATGCATCAAAAGGATTTACTCATGCCTTGGAGAACAATTAAGGATAATGTGACCTTACCATTAATCTTGTCAGGAAAAAAGAAAAAGGATGCCTATAAAATTGTTGAACCTTACTACAAGATGTTCGGATTGGATGGTTTTGAAGAGGTATACCCCAATGAATTATCAGGTGGCATGAGACAAAGAGCGGCTCTTCTTAGAACATTTATGGTAGAAAGTGATATCATGCTGTTTGACGAGCCTTTTGCAGCCATAGATGCAATCAACAGACATAAATTGCAGCAGTTTCTCTTAGAACGTTGCCAGGGTTTTAACCGAACCATTATGTTCATTACACATGACATTGAAGAAGCCATCTATTTATCTGATAGAATTATTGTTTTATCTCAAAGACCAGCAACGGTAATACAAGATGTAAAGATTGAACTAGAAAGGCCAAGAGAAAAACATATGAAGTTATCAGTTGATTTTCTTAAAATCAAAGAAATGCTCATTGAAGCATTAGAATAAAATTATATCAATCCTCATGCAATTTTGTTTTGTATGAGGATTTTATTAAGAGAAGGAGGAAGAGATGCTATTAGATTTTCATACACATATGGATGCAGGGAAGTTAGATGATTATATACAGAATAAAGTAGCTTGTATGGTTAACTGTATGACCTTAGAAGAAGTGAAAGTAGCTTTAGCATACAGAGCTCAATATTCTTTCATAAAAGTGTCGATTGGTTGCCATCCTAATACCCCTGAACTATTAGAGTCACTACTACCTTATTATAAGGATGGCGATGTCATCGGGGAGATTGGCTTAGATAACAATTGGTCACAAGCAGATCTGACTTTGCAAAAAGAGGCTTTTATAAAAAGTCTAGAAGTCGCAACAAAATACAAAAAAACTGTCATACTGCACACCAAAGGTATGGAGAAAGAAATTGCCGACATAATAAAAGATTATCCTCTAACATACATTATCCATTGGTATTCGGGCAATATTGAAACTTTAAGATTATTGAAAACATTAAATACTTACTTTACTATTGGTCCTGATGTGATGAGCAGTCAAAGTGTTCAAAATGTAGTGAATGAAATAGATAGCAGTCGTTTGTTGATAGAAACCGATGGCATAGAAGCCATAAGGTGGATAGGCAGTCCATTAAGTATAAGTGATACCTTAGATGAAATTATCTCTTATATATGTCAAAAAAAAGAGATAAATAAAGAAAATTTTATTAAACATTTAAATGATCAGTTCAATAATCTCTTAAAATAGTCAATTAAAAACAGGATCAAAATGATCCTGTTTTTTTAAGCTAAATGCTCTTCTTGATATTGAAGAAGATACAAGTCGTAGTAACGACCTTTTCTATCAAGTAACTCTTGATGGGTACCCATTTCAATAATTTCACCTTTATGCATCACAATAATTTTATCTGCATGTTGGATCGTTGATAATCTGTGGGCAATGATAATGGTAGTTCGGTTTTGAATCAACTTTGTTATGGCATCCTGGATTAAAAGTTCTGTTTCAGTGTCGATGTTAGAAGTTGCTTCATCTAGAATCAAAATCGATGGATCAAACGCCAATGCTCTTGCAAAAGATAAGAGCTGTCTTTGTCCAGCTGATAATGTAGAACCTTTTTCTGTCAGCACATGATTGTATTTGTCGCTGTACTTTTCAATGAAATAGTTGGCATTTACAAACTTCGCAACCGATTCTACGCGCTCATCCGTCATTTCTTCACCTAAGGTGATGTTGTCACGTATAGAGCCTGCAAACAAGAACACATCTTGTAAAACAATACTGATTTGACTTCTTAAGAATTGTAAATCCATTTCCTTTATGGAATGTCCGTCAACGAGGATTTCACCGGATTGAATATCATAGAATCTGCCGATTAAGCTGGTGATGGTGGTTTTACCTGAACCTGTCGCACCAACGATGGCAATGGTTTCACCTGCATTGATTTTAAAACTGACATCCTTAAGAATCGGTTCATCTGGATTGTATGCAAAGTGAACATGCTTAAACTCAATGTCACCTTTAAATGGTTCTGAAAGTTCTAAAGTAGGGTTGTTTTCTATACACTCGTCGTCATCTAGAATCAAGAAAATTCTTTCAAGAGAAGCCATGGCAGCCTGCATGATATTGAATTTTTCACTTAAATCGAAGATTGGTCTGAAATACTGCTGAATGTATGAAATAAAGGCAACCATAACACCTAATTCTACTGCACCTCTGATGGTATCATTGCCACCATAGAAAATTAAAATGGATAATGTCAATGAGTAAATCAGGTTCATGGAAGGTCTAAAGATGGCGTAGATGTTAACTTCTCTTAGCCACGCCTTTAAATGTTCAGTGTTGATGACATCAAAGGTTTTGAACATATGCTTTTCTTGATTGAAAAGTTGAATAATCTTCATACCTGAAATATTTTCGCTTAGTGTTGCATTGATTTGTGCAATTTTGATTTTTATTACTCTCTGTACAGAACGAATTTGTGTTCTGAAAATATAAGAAATAATGATGACAATCGGCAATGTTGTGAAACAGATTAAAGACAGTTTCCAATTCAATTTCACCATGATAAACATGGTACCAAATAAAATGACAAAGTCCTTAACAAAGGAGATAATGACATCACTATACATTTCACTGATATTGTTCATATCATTGGTGATTCTTGTTACCAGTCGGCCAATGGGGTTCTTCTCATAATATGACATGGAACGAGAAGATAAATGCTTGAACAGTTCTTCTCTCATATTGAAGATGACCTTTTGACCCACATAGTTTAAGGTCATGGTTTGAACATAGTTAAAGACTAAGGCGATGACTAAAACAAAAATTAACATGAAAGTGATTTTTACAATACCTGAAGTGTCATGTTCTCTAAAGATTTTATAGGCCTCTTCAGATAAAATTTGACCGGTATAGATCCTTTGGCTTGTGCCTTCAAAGTCCTCATGAATAGAAAGGGTTGCCTGATCACCATTGATATTGAGGTCATAATCATCACTACTGATAATGCTGGAAACAAAATCCTCCACTAAGATGAAATCCTTTTGATGTTTGATGATTTGTTTTGTAGGAAGAGCAGTATCAAAGTTTTCAATTTCGTCTGCATAATAATCTCTTAGATAATATTTGCCTTCATATAAAATTTCATGATCTTCCTCAAAGCTCTCTGGAGAGACATACATTTTGGCATCATAGCCAGAGACATAATCATCAATGATGACTTTAGTCAAATAAGGCTGAGCTAAATCTACTACTGAGGCTAAAAGAACAGCCAACAAACTAATTGCCAAGATCCAGTAGAATGGTTTTGTAAAACGGTTTAATCGTATTAAAAGTTTTAAGTCTACAATTTTACCGAGTTTCTTTTCTTCATAATCCTTAGACATGTGTCCCTCCTTTCTAATCTTTATTGACTTTATCTTCAAGCAATTGCTTTTGATAAGTGTCGTGATAGAAGCCTTTTAAAGCTAAAAGCTCTTGATGGGTACCGCGTTCAGCAATACGATTTTCATCTAAAACAATGATTTCATCCGCATCTTTAATGGTTGAGATTCTGTGTGCAATAATAATTCTTGTTTTATCAGAAACTTCTTGTTGCAGGTATTTTAAAATGCTGTCTTCAGTTTTCGTATCTACAGCAGACAGAGAGTCATCTAGAATTAGAACCTTTGGATCTTCTGCAATGGCACGAGCAATGGAAATCCTTTGCTTTTGACCACCAGATAAGTTGATGCCCTTCTCACCGAGTTGTGTATCAAACTGCTGTGGAAAGCTCATAATTTCATCATATACATGAGCAATTTTACTGGCATTTATGATTGCTTCATCTGACAAGTCAGGATTGGAAAAGGCAATGTTATCTCTTATTTTAGTAGAGAATAAGAAATTGTCTTGAGGGACATAACCAATTAAATCTCTGATCTGACTGATTTTGAGTTGTTTAATAGGATAACCACCAATGAGGATACTATCATCTTCTGCATCATAGAGACGCATAATCAAGTTGGCTATGGTTGTTTTGCCTGATCCTGTTTTGCCTACAATGGCTAGAGTTTTTCCAGCTTCCAGTTTAAAACTGATGTTCTCCAATACAGATACTTCTGTTTTTGGATATTTAAAGGATAAATTTCTGAATTCTATAGTAGGTGCTAAATTTTCAATGGTTTTGGCATCTTCAGCATCATAAATTTCTGGTTGTTGATCAAGTATCTTGTTGATTCTTTTTAAAGATGCGATTCCACGTTGCAAGACATTGATGACCCAACCAATGGCTAAGATTGGCCAAGTTAATAAACCTAAGTAAAGCATAAATTCAACGTAGCGACCAAAAGGTAAAGTATTGTTGATTACCATCATACCACCAACTGAAATAGCAACAATGAGTGAAATTGTCGAGATAAACATAATGAGAGGATGCATGATGGCAGATATTTTAACCAGGCTCATATTGGATTTTAAATTGGCATCATTGACTTTATAGAAGCTTTTGTCTTCATTTTTTTCTTGGGCAAAGGCTTTGATCACGCGCATACCAGAAAAGGATTCCTGTACCTTTGTGGTGACATTTTCAAAAGCTTCTTGAACGTGTCTGAAACGCTTTTGAATCAAACCACCTAATATGAAGGTTGTCAGTGCAATAAAGGGCATCGGAATCAATGCCAGTAATGTTAATTTTAAATCGGTATTGACGATCATTTTATAAATGGTCATAATCCCTAAGAAAGAAGAGTCAACAATCATGACAATACCCATTCCAAAGCTCATTCGGATGGAGTTGATGTCATTGGTTGCATGGGCCATTAAGCTTCCAGTCGTATTTTCATGGAAATAGGACATGTTTAAGGTTTCTAGATGACCAAATAGTTTCTTTCTGATATCGTATTCAAGTTGTCGAGATGCTACAACTACCATTTTTCGCCAGAGGTATCTAAATATTGCGACACCAATTGCGATGCTCATAATTAAGAACATATAATGGTAGATTTTTTCTTTTGTAAGTAATTCGTTGTAGATATCATCGCTGAGACGTCCTAAAACCCCAGGGGTGTATAATTGAAGTGCATCACATACAATGATAAAAAGGATACCAAAGATATACCTGACTCTGTATCCTTTTATAATATCTTTCAGATGTCTAAATAGCATTTTACCTCCTTATAATCAATAGCCACCTTCTATTGTATCTGATAATATTTCGAGTGTCTACAGATTGATAAGGTATAAAATAAGTTAAAAGCGCAATAATATACAAAAAAATTTATAAGTATGAGTTGTGTCTTTTTTTTTACAAAATACCTACCTTTTTTATGCTTGGACGTGTTGACAAGGCATATAGAAAGAGGTATATTATATAAAATATTAACAAAAGCAAATATAAACATAAATAAAAAGCTTGACGAAACGAGAGATTAGTGATTAGGAAGAGGAGGAGCAAATGTCAATTAAAATCATTAAAGAAGCATTAACTTATGATGATGTTTTATTGGTGCCACAAAAATCTGAAATTTTAGGTCATCAGGTAGAATTGAAAACTCAATTTACAAGAAACTTAAAACTTAATATTCCGATTATGAGTGCAGGAATGGACACGGTTACAGAAGCAAAATTCGCAATCGCAATGGCGAGAGAAGGTGGCATTGGTATAATTCACAAGAATATGTCAATTGCAGCTCAAGCCTTAGAAGTTGATAAGGTTAAAAGATGCGAACATGGTGTAATTGTTGATCCATTCTCTTTACGTCCAGAAAATCATGTTTCAGAAGCTTTAGAACTTATGGCAAGATATAGAATCTCAGGTGTGCCTATTGTCAATGAAAAAAATATTTTAGTAGGGATCATTACCAATAGAGACATTCGTTTTGAAAAAGACAGTAACAAGATCATTTCTGAAATCATGACTTCAGAAAATTTAATTACTGCACGTGCAGGCATCAGCATGGATGATGCAGAAGCAATTCTAAGAAAACATAAAATTGAAAAATTACCTTTAACAGATGAAGCAGGTCATTTGGTAGGTTTAATTACCATTAAAGACATTGAAAAGGTAATTGTCTATCCAAATAGAGCAACAGATAGCCAAGGTCGATTGATTGTAGGTGCAGCAATAGGTATTGGTCCTGATATGCTAGATCGCGTTGCAGCCGTTAAAAAAGCTGGTGTAGACGTTGTGGCACTGGATTCAGCACATGGTCATTCTAAAAATATCATTGATGCAGTTAGAACAATTAAAGAAAACTTCCCTGAGTTAGATGTTATTGCAGGGAATGTTGCTACAGCAGAAGCGACAAGAGAATTAATTGAAGCGGGTGCAGATTGTGTTAAGGTTGGTATTGGTCCTGGTTCTATTTGTACAACTAGAATCGTTGCAGGTATTGGTGTTCCTCAGTTGACAGCGGTTATGGATTGTGCTGAAGAAGGTAAGAAGCACGGTGTTCCAATTATTGCCGATGGTGGTATCAAATATTCAGGTGATATTGTAAAAGCTTTAGCAGCTGGTGCAAATACTGTCATGTTAGGTTCATTGTTCGCTGGTTGTGAAGAATCACCTGGTGAAACCATTATTTATATGGGTCGTCAATACAAAGCCTATAGAGGTATGGGTTCCATTGGTGCTATGGAAGCAGGTTCAAGTGACCGTTACTTCCAAAACCATACAAAGAAATATGTGCCAGAAGGCGTTGAGGGTCGTGTGGCTTACAAAGGTCCTTTGAAAGATATTGTATATCAACTAGTAGGTGGTTTAAGATCGGGTATGGGTTACTGTGGTTCTGAAACTATTGAAATGTTACAAGAAAAAGCTCAATTTGTAAAAATCACTGGTGCAGGCTTAAAAGAATCACATCCACATGATGTAACGATTACAAAAGAACCTGCTAACTATCAAATCAACGCATAAAAGGAGACCTCATGGAAAACAAGGAATTAATTATTGTAGTAGACTTTGGTGGGCAATATAACCAATTGATTGCCAGACGTGTAAGAGAAGCCAATGTTTATTCAGAAGTTTATTCATACAAAACAGCACTTAAGGCGATTAAGGAAAAGCATCCTAAAGGGGTTATCTTTACAGGTGGACCAAATTCAGTTTATGAAGCAGGGGCGCCAGGCATTGAAAAAGAAGTGTTTGAGTTAGGCATTCCTGTACTTGGAATTTGCTATGGTGCACAATTAATGTCTCACGTTCTAGGTGGAGAGGTTAAGTCTGCAGCACAAAGAGAGTATGGTAAAATTGAACTTGAAATTAAAAAAGATGATCAATTATTTAAAAATGTTAAAACAGGCTCTACATGTTGGATGAGTCACTTTGACTATATAGAAAGAGCACCAGAAGGCTTTGAAATCACAGCTTCTACAAGCTCTACACCCGTTGCAGCCATGAGAAATGAAGCAAAAAAATTATATGGTGTTCAATTCCATGCAGAAGTTGAGCATACGCCTTTTGGTAGAGAACTGATTAAAAACTTCTTATATGAAGTATGTGGCTGTTCAGGTAACTGGACAACAGCAAACTTCGTTGAAGAATCAGTTAAAAAAATCAAAGCACAAATTGGTGATCAAAAGGCAATTATCGGGTTATCTGGTGGAGTAGACTCATCTGTAGCTGCAGTATTGGTACACAAAGCCATCGGCAACAACTTAACAGCTATTTTCGTTGATCATGGCTTGTTAAGAAAAGATGAAGGCGATCAAGTAGAAGAAACTTTCGGTAGAGAATTCCATATGAATCTCATTAGAGTTAATGCTCAAGAAAGATTCCTAAGTAAATTACAAGGTGTATCAGATCCTGAAAGAAAAAGAAAAATCATTGGTGAAGAATTCATCAGAGTTTTCGAAGAAGAAGCAAATAAGTTGGAAGGCATTAAGTTCTTGGTACAAGGTACAATCTATCCAGATGTTATCGAATCAGGTACAGATACTGCTGAAGTGATTAAGAGTCATCACAATGTTGGTGGTCTTCCTGAAGATATGGATTTTGAATTGTGTGAGCCTTTAAGAGACTTGTTTAAAGATGAAGTAAGACAATCAGGTCTTGAATTAGGTATTAATCCAGAATTAGTTTGGAGACAACCTTTCCCAGGTCCAGGTTTAGCAATCAGAATCATGGGTGAAATCACTGAAGAAGCACTTCATTTGGTAAGAGAATCAGATGCAATCTTAAGAGATGAGATTAAAAAAGCTGGTCTTGAAAGAGAAATCTGGCAATATTTCACAACCCTTCCAAATGTAAAAACAGTTGGTGTAATGGGTGACGAAAGAACACATACCCATGCCATTGGTATTAGAGCAGTAACATCAATCGATGGTATGACATCAGATTGGGCGAAGATCCCTTATGATGTATTAGATAAGATTTCATCAAGAATTGTTAATGAAGTAGATAACGTAAATAGAATTCTTTATGACATCACTTCTAAGCCACCAAGTACAATTGAGTGGGAATAATAGCGAAAAACCCTACATGCCTTTGAAATACAAGGTACGTAGGGTTTGTTTATGTCTTGCGATACTAAATCGATACTACTCGATATTTTGATTTTCATCGGAGATCATCGCCTGAAGTTTCGCTGTTACCTCGTTTTGCTTGTTTGGATAGAGATGGGCATAGGTTTCAAGTGTCGTTTGTACTTTCTCATGACCTAACCTCTCTGCGATAAGCAGTGGAGAAAAGCCTAGTTCGATGAGCAGTGACGCATGATAAGAGACATTCATTTGCTACAGAGCAACTTAAATCAGGTGCAAGTGCTGAAAGTGTCAGAGACTTATTAGGCCACTCAAATATTCAGACCACACTCAACATTTATCGTCATGTAGATCTTGATGAAAAGCGTGATGATATTGATCGTTTTAGTGAACACCTGAAGATCAAAACAGGACAGAAATAAGGTGACAGTAGCCTTCGGCAAGAGTCAAATCTAGCCTTACTGCACCACATTGACAGAACGGGTGTAAAAATTGCGGCGCTTGGATCTCTTGTGATTTTGAAGAAGTGTAATTGCAAGGGATTCATGATGTCGTGATGATGGGGTTGTGTTAGATATACTATCTGGTGTAAGTCACAGAAAGCATTGCGTTGCGACATTAAGTGTTGCGTATTGCGCGCGATGCGTGATATTATAATTATGAGGTGATGATAATGGAATTGAAGAATTACACTATACGTATGGAAGAAGAAACTAAAAACCTTCTTTCAGATATGTCTGCAGATGAGAATTTAAAGCAGGGAGAATTCTTGAAGAAACTTTTAATGCAATATTCAAGAACTAAACCACAAAGCAGTGGTTTGATTAGATTGCCAATTGAGTCTCAAATTTTTAGTTGTAAGAAAAATTCAATCATATACGAGTTTGAGGGAAGACTGATTTATAGGACGAATCAACAAACACTAGCACCAGAACAATATTTAACTCTTATTCAATATTTGCAAATTGATTCAAATTATACTCCAGTGATTGCAAATTTTGCCTTTATGGTGTACAAAACTGATACAGAATTCGTTCTACATGAATTTATTAATGCCAGCTCTATCCATGATGATACTCAACTTTTAAACGTAGATGTTTGGATACAGCGTGCAGCATATTATGGAAGTCTTGAGGATATAATTAATTCATTGAAAGGTTTAATCTCTCCAGCGGATGTAAGCAACCTTAGATTTTCTGATGCGCCGATTTCGAGAACGCGGGATGATTTAACTCAATATTTTAGAAAGGGGGAATAGTTATGTTGCCAGTGGTATATTCAAACAGTCAAATCTCAAGAGATCAGACATACCCTTATCATATGATGTTCCATAATACTGCAATCATAACGACTGATGCATCTATTAAGAAAGTAAATCATCAAAAACAGTGCTCGGCAACAAATATTGTAAGGTTTTCAACAAACGTTGGTACTATTGTCAACTCTGAGACGGTATATTTAAACGATGATATCTGTCAATATTGGGATATTAACAATCTAGAAACGTATGCATTGTTGAATGGTATTAGTTCATTATTAAACAGAGGTGATTTTTTAGATATTGTATGTATCTCAGATAGCGTCAGTGCCTTGAATTGTGTTGTCAATTATCTAATGAGTTCATATATTCGACTTCCAATAAAATTTTACTGGGTTAAATCACATAAATATTTGGTCAATGATATAGCTGATAAGATAACCACTGATATAAATTTAAGAAGGTTTGCACTTGCTAAAGAAGAAACTTTAATTCCAGAAGCGGAGCCATTTGCTGAGTTCTCTCCAAATTATGGATTTGTTGGAGGGACACTAAATGCTTATCCAGAAAACAAAAGAGGTAATTATTTTTCTAGTTTGGCATTAAAATAGTGACGTGATTCAGTTCGTGAAATATATCAGAATAGTATTGTTATAACAATCACCATTGACGAACTATCAATTGATAGTTATAATTATATTATAGGAGGGGTGATATGAGCAAAAGCACAAAAGTTATATCTCCAAAAGAAGATGTTGAAGTATTTCTTCATGACCTTATAAGTGTATTGAATAGTCCGGATTTTAATATAGATACAGATTTAGACATTCTACCAAAGAAGAAAGTGGAATCACCTATAGATCCTTATACAACAGCAAATACGATGCTGGAATTAGATTTTGATAGAAAAGATGTGTGGCATCAACTGATTTCACTAGATATATCCGAATACTTAGAAACCTTTATTGACGATAAAGACCCATCATGGCCACCGTTTTTTGCATTTGCGAAATCAATAAAAAATAGAGATGTTTATATAAAAGCGAAAATTAGAGATCGTGTAAATGGAAAGGTATTTTGCGTATCCTTCCATTTTGCAAGACATCCATTCCCGGACACTTTACCATACGCATAATCTGGAACATGGAAAAGGAGGGTTTGAAATGAAAGACAAATTATTTGAAAACATTGAGATCAATTGCCCAGTGTGTGGGGTCACTCACATGGTAGAAAAAAGACTTCGTGAGACACAAGCTCTTTTTAAAGGAGAGGTTGTTAATTATGAGGAAGTTTATTTCCTTTGTGATAAAGCAGATGACGAAGAGAATGAGTTTGTACCAGCAAAGGTAATGGATTCCAATCTATTGAAAGTTCGAGATGCATATAGAAAAGCTAAAGGACTACTGACATCATATGAGATAAGTGAAATTCGATCATATTATGGTTTAACACAAAGTGAATTTGCCTTGATGTTAGGATGGGGAGAAGTAACTGTAACAAGATACGAAAGTAAAACAATACAAGATGAGACCTATGATAGCTTAATGAGAATGGTCCGTGAAAATAGTATGTTAGCACTTGAATATCTCGATAAGCATAGCGAACGCTTTTCAGAAAAGAGATACAGTGAAATTCGACATTGTGTAAAAAAGAGATTAGATGTTAGCAGCCGTATGTATTTAAAGATGCAAGAGATAAAAAGTTTATACACTCAGTTTGAAGAAGCAAGTGATTACAATGGTTTTAAGACATTAGATGTTGAGAAACTAACAAGGGTTATGGGGTATTTTGCTAATGAGGTAAATCATCTCTATAAAGTTAAAATGATGAAGTTGTTGTGGTATACGGACGCGGTATATTATAGACGACATGGTAAATCTATGACGGGGCTTGTATACGAGCATATGACTTTTGGGGCTTTGCCAATTGGATTTAATGAAATTCTTAATGTTCCTACAATCCAAGTCGTTGAAGAGATGATGTACGAAGATATTGGATACAAAATTATACCAACTAGTAAGACTGATGAAAGCGTATTCTTAAAAGACGAGTTGAGCGTTCTTCAGTTAGTTGCAGACAAGTTTAAAGATTATCGTTCAAAACAAATTGTGGATTATATGCATGAAGAGAAGGCATATGTTGAAACTAGCGATCATGAGTTGATTCCGTATAGTTTGGCGAAAGATTTAAAAGAATTAAGCTAATGTCGTTCGTGAGACGATACTAAATCGATACTAATCCATTTTTAAGCCACAAAAATCATCAAATAATGCATGGAATAGAAAATTGGAATGTAGCATTTCCAACACATTAAACCCTGTGAAAAATTATTAGCACAGAGTGGGAGTAGGGAACTGAATTCCTGAAAGTGTTGGTATTAGATTGATATAGGCGATGAAGAGGGTCTTGTGACTGCCTTTTGACTGCCTCGGAGATGCATGTCTAATTATGCTTGAATACAGTACATTAAAATCAAGATTTTTCAAAAGCACATTTAGACGAATCAATGCAAAAATTTAGAACGCGTACTCAAATTGAGCACGCGTTTTTTAAATTCATTGAAAAAACAGAATCGATACTTCAATATAGTTATAAAAAAGGATCCAATGTTTATAATACTCTTTTGCAGCACAAATTAAACTTATATTAACAAAAGATCATGATAACTTGTGTTTAATTGTGACTGTAATAATGTAAAATAATTTATTTGATAATCTAATTTTTCAATCCATAATGTATTTGATGTAGCTGTCTTAAAAGTATATGTTGTCTTAAGTAAGTTGAGTTTTTTAATTTTATTTTCACAGAAAGATATTTGCTCATTTAAAGTCATTGATTTTAAATCAATTTCCTTTAAGCTTTCATATAATCTAAATTTATCAAAACGATCAATATTATCACATTCTCCAATTGTTTCTGCAAATACAGTTCTTTCGCCATCAAAATCTGCTTCATCATCTACATGTATTGCAATTCCATAAATAATATCACGTTTAGTGACCTCATTTAACTCTAAACTGTTAATAAATAATCTTGATAATCTAGCCGCTTCTCTACCATGATTTTTCCAGTCATCTTCATTTTTGAATGGCTTTATATAACTAATATCATGTAGAAGGCAGCCGATTACCATTCCCTCAACATCTAAGCCTTCGTTTTCAGCAATTTTTCTACCTAAACTAGCAACTCGTATTGTATGGTCGAGTCTGTATTGCTTTTCTTCAGGATGGTTATTAAAGAATTCATTATCTGCATTTTCAAACGCAGATAATAAAAAATCAAGTGTTTTTTCAATATTACTCATATCTGTTATCCTCATTCTTTGTTAGTATTTATTATTGAATTCAAATCCAAGTCTAACCCATTTATTGTACACATCATCTTCTTTATAAAAGTAATCAACGGCTTTTCCATTTGTCAAAATCATATTACTTTCACTCATAATATTGATTTTATTAGAATCTGGATATTCACATACGTCTAAATCTTTTTTTGATCTTATATCTAAATAGGTACATATTTCATCAGTATGGTTATACAGTTGATGAGCACCACATGGACCTTTTTCAAAAAAAGCAAACTCGCCTTCAGAAATTTCTTGAAAACCTTCTGGAGTTCGCAAAGTAATTTTCCCTTTCAATATTACAAATATTTCCTCGCTATTATAATGACAGTGATATGGATATGAGAATTTTCCAGGTCCAATTGCTTTAATATCAAAAACATAATCATTAGATTGTACGATTGCGTTCAATTTACTACTTTTTTTCCATGAAAATTCTGTTAATTCGGGTTCAACTAATTTCATTTCAAGTTTATCTTTATTAAAAATACTCGGCATATTTATCCCCTCTCTTTATAACTAATATTGCGATGAATCTCAATAAATCGAATTTTAGTAAATTCATGTATGACTTATTAAAAGGATTGTTAAATTCTTTCCCCGTTCTTATCTGCAAAGTACCCTTCAAATTCACAATCCAGTGCCTTTGCAATATCTTCTAATTCTTTAACTGAGAAGTTATCTCTTTTCAGTTTATTTGCCATGTTCTGATTTGTTGTGCCAAGCCTTCTGCTTAGTTCAACAATAGTTACATTTTTTCTCTTCAGTAGAATGCGGATTTTCTCCCCCATTGTAAGTTTCTTGAAATCACCTGCCTAAGTTAAATAATACACCTAAGAGTGAATATCTGCAACGTATTCACTTCCTGTAAATACCAAAATAAGCTAAACCTTGAGTTGGTTAATCTTATAGCATAAAATCACACTATATAGTGAATAACGGAAAGGAGTAAAAAATAATGAGTAGAATTATTGGTATAGCTTCACAAAATGGAGGGGTAGGTAAATCAACGACTTGTAGGAATTTAGCAAGTGTTTTAAGTCGAGAAGGCTTCAAGGTGTTAGCAGTTGATTGTGATAATCAAGCAAGCCTGACAGATTGCTTTGGGATTGAAAATCCAGAGAAATTGGAAAAGACACTCTATCATTTGATGATGGATATTATTTCAGATAATGATATTCCTCAGAAGGGAGATTTTATAATCTAAAGAGAAGGTATAGATATTATTCCAAGTAGTATTGAGCTATCTTCGATTGAAATCAATCTTGCCAGTACATTCAGTAGAGAATATGTACTCAAGACAATTCTTGATGAAGTGAAGTCAGAATATGACTACATCCTCCTTGACTGTATGCCTTCACTAGGCTTGATGACTTTGAATGTTCTGGCAGCATGTGATAGTGTTTTAATTCCTGCAACACCAGAATATTTGTCAGTTAAAGGCTTGGAACTATTACTTAGAACAATCTTCAAGCTTAAGAAAAGGATTAATCCAAACATATCATTTGAAGGGATTTTACTTACTATGTTTGAAGAAAAAACAAACTTGTCAAAGAACATGTTTGAAATGATTGAGGAATCCTATGGAGAGCATATTAGAGTATTTGATACGAAGATACCTAAATCGGTTAAGGTAGGAGAAGCAAATCTTCAAAGTAAGAGTATCGTAGACTACATGCCTACTAATAAAGCGGCCATTGCATATCAGGCATTTACAAAGGAGTTGATTAATAATGGACAAAAATAAAATTAAAAAGACTGAGACTTTTGCTTCAATATTTGGAGACGATTATGATGAAACCCCTTTATCGAAAGATGAAGGGGTTTCGACTTTAAAAGTGGAACAATTAGTTTCGTTTCCAAACCATCCGTTCAAGTTATATGAAGGTGCAAGGCTTGATGAAATGGTTGAGAGCATTAAGAATTTTGGCGTAATCGTTCCTATTGTCGTTAGGAAAAAGGGATTAAAGTATGAGATACTCAGTGGGCATAATAGGGTAAATGCTGCAAAGATTGCTGGATTAACAGAGGTACCATCAATCATAAAAGAAGGATTAACTGAAGAAGAAGCTACATTGATCGTTACAGAAACAAACCTTATGCAGAGATCGTTTACAGATCTTGTGCATTCTGAAAGAGCAGCTGTCATTGCAACAAGACATAACATAGTGCGATGAAAAGCCAAGGAGTAAGAACAGACCTTTTAAATGATATTGAAAAGTTGTCGAGAGCCCCAAGTGGAAGTTTAGGATTAACTTCATGCCCAATGGGCACGAAGTTGGATTCAAAAAAGGAAATCGGAGAGGAATACAATTTGTCTTCTAGATCAGTAGCGCGCTATTTACGTATTGATAAATTAAGCAATATTCTTAAGGATTTAGTTGATGAAGGTAAAATAGCCATGAGAGCAGGCGTGGATTTGTCTTATCTTTCTGAAGATAATCAGGAAATGCTAGAAGCTATTGTTTCTGAAAATACTTTCAAGGTTGATATGAAAAAGGCATCGCTTCTTAGAAGTTATGAAAATGATGGTAAACTCAACTGGAATACAGCAGTGAAAATTATTAGTGGTGATGTTCTTAAAAGTACTGGGAAAATAAAACCTTTTAAGATCCAATAAACTTTTTGTAATTTCTAATGGAACAGATAGTCGTTATTTTGCTAATACGACTAAAAGAGACAAGAATAGTTTTGATTTTACTATGAACTGGGCAAAATCGGATAATTCCTTAATCAAAGATTTAAAAGATTTTACTGCAACTTTCTTCCAAAAGAACACAATACTTAATATATTGCTACATTATTCAGTTTTTGATTCAAGCGACAATTTGCTTATCATGAGACCATATCAAATTGCAGCGACTGAAAGAATCCTATGGAAGATAAAAAGTTCATATCAAGCCAAAAGATGGAGAACCACTGAAGGTGGTGGTTACATTTGGCACACAACTGGTTCAGGTAAGACGCTTACAAGTTTTAAAGCCGCTCGATTAGCGACCGAACTAGATTTTATTGACAAAGTATTTTTTGTTGTTGATAGAAAAGATTTAGACTATCAGACAATGAAGGAATACCAACGATTTTCTCCTGATAGCGTTAATGGGTCAGAGAATACAGCAGGTTTAAAGCGTAATATTGATAAAGATGACAACAAGATTATTGTAACTACTATCCAGAAACTGAATAATCTCATTAAGAGTGAAACTGATTTACCAATTTACAATAAACAAGTAGTATTTATCTTTGACGAAGCACATAGATCTCAGTTTGGTCTTGCTCAGGAAAACATCAAGAAGAAATTTAAAAAGTACTATCAATTTGGTTTTACAGGCACACCAATATTCCCTGAAAATGCATTGGGAGCAGAGACAACAGCAACAGTATTTGGAAGAGAGCTGCATTCATATGTTATTACTGATGCAATTAGGGATGAAAAGGTACTAAAATTCAAGGTAGATTATAATGATGTCCGTCCGAAGTTTAAATTAATTGAGATGGAACAAGATGAAAAGAAATTAACGGCAGCCGAGACAAAAGAAGCTCTATTACATCCTGAACGTATAAAAGAAATATCTCAGTATCTACTAAGAAATTTCAAGATAAAAACTCATCGTTCACATGCTACAGGAAAAGGGTTTAATGCAATGTTTGCTGTGAGCAGTGTGGATGCAGCAAAGTTATATTATGAGTCTTTGACCCATTTGGAAAAAAGACAATGAGAGACCTTTGAGAATTGCTACCATTTTCTCTTTTGCAGCCAATGAAGAACAGAGTTCTATTGGAGAAATCCTGGATGAAACATTTGAACCTTCTGCAATGGATAGTAGTGCAAAAGAGTTTTTAACTTGGGCTATTAATGAATACAATACAATGTTCAAAACAAACTATGGTGTTGATAGTAAAGAGTTTCAAAATTATTATCGCGATCTTGCTAATAGAGTTAGAAAGCAAGAAGTAGATTTGTTAATTGTTGTCGGAATGTTCTTAACAGGTTTTGATGCACCAACATTGAATACATTATTTGTTGATAAGAACCTTCGTTTCCATGGTTTGATGCAAGCCTTTTCAAGAACTAACCGTATTTATGACTCTACCAAAACATTTGGGAATATTGTTACTTTTAGAAATCTAGAGCAAGCTACAATTGATGCTATTACACTCTTTGGAGACAAAAACACTAAAAATGTAGTTCTTGAAAAAAGCTATAAAGAATATATGGAAGGTTTCACTGACATAGCATCAGGTGAAGCTAGACGTGGGTATGTAGATATAGTTAATGAGCTTGATTCACGGTTTCCTAATATTGATGACATCGTTACAGAAAAGGATAAAAAAGAATTCGCTAAACTTTTCGGAGAGTACCTACGCATTGAAAATGTATTGCAAAATTATGATGAGTTTTCAAGATTAAAAGCCCTACAATTAGTTGATTTAAATGATCCAGAGTCGTTAGAAGAATTCAAAGCTACGCATTATGTAACTGATGAAGAAATAGCGGTTATGAAAGAAATTAAAATACCTGAAGAAAGAACAATTCAGGATTACAGATCAACATACAACGACATCCGTGATTGGCTTCGTAGAGAGAAAGAAGGCAAAGAAAAAGATCCATCATCAATTGATTGGGATGATGTAGTATTTGAAGTTGATTTGTTAAAATCACAGGAGATCAACTTAGACTATATTCTCGAACTTATTTTTGATAAGAATAAGAAAGTAAAGGATAAAGATCTATTAGTAGAAGAAGTACGTCGTTTAATTAGATCAAGTGTAGGAAATAGGGCAAAAGAAAGTTTAGTAGTTGATTTTATTAATCAGACGGACCTAGATAAAATTCATGATAAAGCAAACATTATAGATGCATTTTTTTCATTTGCGCAAGCTGTACAAAAGCGAGAAGCTGAGGAATTGATTAAAGATGAAGAGCTTAATGTAGATGCTGCAAAAAGATATATTCTGGCATCATTAAGAAGAGAATATGCTAGTGAAAATGGAACTGAGTTAAATGAAATTCTACCAAAAATGAGCCCGCTCAATCCAAAGTATCTTACGAAAAAGCAAAGTGTTTTTCAGAAGATTTCTGCATTCGTAGAAAAATTTAAAGGCGTTGGTGGAATCGTTTAGTTAAATCAGAAAGTTAGATAAAAAGGGGGAAAAGATTATGGCAGAAATCAAATATGAGATTAAAGAAACTGTTGGAATCTTATCAGAAAACAATAAAGGCTGGTCTAAAGAGTTAAATTTAATTAGCTGGAACGATAGAGACGCGAAGTTTGATATTCGTGACTGGGCACCGGAGCATGAAAAGATGGGTAAAGGTGTGACTTTATCTAAAGAGGAAATGATTAAGTTAAAAGAAATTTTGAATAGTATTGATCTTTAGGAAATAGCGATTTTCATCTTTAATGGGCACTCTAATAAATTACGATTTTATTTGAGTGCCTTTTTAAAAATATGCGCTGGGATAATAATCCATATAATGAAAGGATGTGGACTGTATCGGAACTGTAATTGTCGATTTTATAATGAATAATCCAGTAGAGGTATTTGTAATTGGGCTAGTTGCTTATATAATAGCAGGAATAATCATGCGTTCTGCAAATGTTAATTTAGGTATATGGTTTGGCAGAAGAGGTGGCAGGCTTCTATGGCTAGTTATTGCATTGGTGATTAGTGGTTCGTATCACTGGATTAAAGAGCTTTTTTCATAGATTGCAAAAGGGGAGATGTTAATGGGGGCAAACTCTAAATTAAAACTCAAGCCGTTCTACATTATGAAAATTCTGATGGAACAATCAGATGAGCAGCATCCAATGACGGTTAATGAGCTTATTGAAGAACTAGGAAAATATGATATATCAGCAGAAAGAAAATCGATTTATGCTGATATTGAAATGCTAATGGAATTCGGTCTGGATATCATTTGCATTAAAGGTAGAGCCAATAAGTATTTCATTGGGGCTAAAGAGTTTGAATTGCCAGAATTGAAGCTCTTGGTCGATGCAGTCCAAGCTTCAAGATTTATTACTTATAAAAAAAGTGAGGAACTAATTGGAAAACTAGAAAAACTCACTAATGTCCATGAGGCAAAAGAACTTCATCAACATGTTGTAATATCAGATCAGATTAAAACGATGAATGAAAGTATTTACTATAACGTAAATGACATAAACAAGGCGATCCAACAGAACAAGCAGATTAGGTTTAAATACTTTGATTATAACTTAGACAAGCAGGTTGAATATCGAAGAAATGGCGAATGGTATTATGCGAGTCCCTACGCCTTTACTTGGGATGATGATAATTACTACATGATTGCATTTTATGAACGATACGAAGACATAAGCAACTTCAGAATTGATCGTATGACATCTATTGAGGTAATTGATGAAGCTCGAGTTTTCGAGGGTGAGTGTAGGGAGTTTAATGTTGCAGACTACTCAAAGAAGATTTTCAGAATGTTCAGCGGAGATACAGAAAAAGTAAAACTTCAATTTGATAATTCATTGATTAATGTCGTGATTGATAGGTTTGGTAAGGAAGTTGAGATCCAAAAAGTGGATCAGAATGCTTTCATGATTGATGTTGATGTTGTTGCTACAAATACTTTTTTAAGTTGGCTATTTATGTTTGGGGACAAGGTTAAGATAGTTGAACCATTATCGTTAAGAGACAAAATGCTGGATATGGCCAAGTTGGTAATTAAGCACAATTGCAATTAAGTAAAATGATCTATATGTAAAAGTAAACTACTGTTGATATAAGGCGAGAATGAAAAAGCGAGACGATATTTAGGTGGTGTCATGAATGAAGAACATTTTTCAGATATGGAAAGAAAACGGATGTACAACTCCATTTTGTGTTAGTAAAGGGAACGAGAAAGATCAAAGTATTTATGTGATAGTGCATGAAGTGGTACCAAATGAGTCAGGTTATGGAGTTGCTTACGGTATCCCTGTAACAAATGGAGTTCTTAATACGTATTTTGATTATAATAAAAAATGGGTGAATGAAAAAGTAATTCCTAATGCTGGAACGTATAATTGGAAATTAAGAAATGATGTGAAAGTGATTAATAATGTCGAAATTTGCTTAGAACCGGACGTTAAAGGTGTTTCAAATAAAACTGGTAAATTACTTGGACTAGAAGATTATATTGACTTTGGAAAGTACAAAGGGAGTAGTATAAAACATATCCTTGAAACTGACAAAAATTATTTGAAGTGGGCAAACGAGAATGTTAAGTCACTTAAATTAAGTCGTGAAGTGTTTGAAATATTAAAATAAAAGAGGGAAGCCAATGAAGAATGGTTCAAAGGATAAATTAATCATTATTATGATAGCTGTTGCTATTCCAATTGTAATAGCCCTGTTGATGGAGTTTTCAATCATTTGGAAAGTTGAGACGGATAATGACTGGATAGGTTTTTTTGCAAGTTACCTCGGATCAATAATCGGTGTATTGGGTGTATTTGAAGTGATGAGAATCGATCAAAGAAAAAGGGAGCAAGAAAGAAAAGATGAGTTGTTCATCAAAAATATTGAACTATACAAAAATATTGTTCAATTATTAAATGTTAGTAAAATTGATAAATTAAAAAAGAGTTTTGATGAAATTAAGAAAAATTCAAAATGGGATTTTTTAGATACATCAACGAAAAAAACAATAAAGAATTTAGAAAGTAGAATTGATTACTGTGATGAAGTTAAAGGAGTATTTTATGCAATTGAAGATTTCATAAGAGGTAATCTATTTGATGAATTGAAAATTCCGATGTATAGTAATGGCAATGAGTATAGTGATTCATTTGAGTACGAGGATCTCCCTCAAGAAATAATTTTAGATATAGCAAACGTAGTTTTTAATAATTCTGATAAGGATTTGGATTATGAATATACATTTGTAATTAACATTTCGAAAGAGGAAATGTTAGAAAAATTTGAAAAAGGAAGTTATTCTAAAGGCTACGGAAATAAAATTGATTCAATTTATTCAAAGATACAGAGTTTTAATACTTCGCAAGAGTGGGGAAAATACGTCTCTAATAGAACCAGGATGTTTAAGGAGTTAAGGATTTTAAGTGAAAATATAAAGAAACGTATTGAAGAGCTATTAGACTATTGATATTTCTTTAAGAAGTTTAATTGAATACTGAGATCGAGAATTCAAAATATATGAGCACCTTAAGAACAGGAGATTTTTACTTATGAAATTTGGACTAAGAACACCTAGCTTAAAGAAAAGAATATCAGCTCGTACTAGTTTGAAACTTCAAGTGGTGCATAGTGCTGGAATTAAGATGCCAAAAGGATATGGCTGGGTTAGAGATCCTAAGAAATATGCTTATAACAAGGTGTATAATCGAACATCGTTTGATATCTTTAAGTTATTGAAGAAATTGTTTAGGTAGGGGGACGAGTCATGGTTAGAAAGTTTGAAAATATGCCTGATCGAATAATGGGACATAGCATTAAATATAAGGTGATACCAACGGTATGTAACTTGAAGAATATGTTGACGAAGTTGCAAGCAGTCAATGGTGACTTCAGTCAATTAAAACAGTGGGAGAAGAGAAGTTATAAAGCATACAATATTGAGGCTATAAAATCAACAATTCTTAAGAGTGATGAAGAAAACTGGCCAGATCTGATCAGAAATCATATTCTAAACGGTGAAAAAGTGATGTTTGGGGCCAGTTGTATCGATATTTATTTAGTAGCGTATGTCGCTAATGAATATGGACATGGAAAAGATATTTTTACAGAATTCATATACAGTAATGAAATATCAAATAAACCGAACACAGTTAATGCTATTTGGACGGTTGGAAAAGGTGATGGCATTTATTTAGAGCTTCTTAATCAAGACGGATCGATTAAGGATTATGACTTCTTTGAAAAGTGGATATCAAGATAGCAGTAAGTTTTTGGAGGTGTGAGTTTGGGATTGTATAAACTTAATTACAACAAAACGGATTTATCAGATGGTTATATGGAGAAAGCAAATAAAGAGCCTATAGATTATGAGAAAGACTTTGAGAACTGGCTAGAGAATAGCCCACATGTACTATTTGAGAATGATGCATCCACAATTATGTGGATTGGGAGACAAGTCTCTACAACGACATATGAGACAACTAAATTTCCT
>JAFGVN010000109.1 GCA_016937975.1 Clostridia bacterium | reverse complement strand
GACAGTTGAATTTTATCAAGTATTCCCAATAGATGCAACCCTTTCTTTAATTGTTTAGGAAATGTAATTTCCTAAACAAAAAAAAAAAACTGGTCAATGACCAGTCCTATTTTATGTCTCCATGGTGCTCCTCATGAGCGGTTTCAACAATTTTATTGTTTTCATCAACAAAAACAACATTAGGTTCAAAAGTTCTTGCTTCTTCTGCATCTAACCAGCAATAAGCAATAATAATCACACTGTCACCAGGTTGAACTCTTCTGGCAGCAGCACCATTTAGGCAGATCATACCTGAATCTTTTGCACCTTCAATAACATAAGTTTCTAATCTTTCACCATTGTTATTGTTTACAATTTGAACGCGTTCACCAGGTAAAATACCTGATGCTTCAAGTAATGTTTTATCGATTGTAATACTACCTACATAATTCAAGTTTGCTTCGGTTACAGTAGCTCTATGAATCTTTCCTTTAAACATATTTAAAAGCATTTTAAACCTCCAACCTCATGTTGTCAATTAATCTTGGTTTACCAACTTTTACAGCAAGGGCAATCAAGATTTCACCTTCTAAAGTCTCTATTTTATTTAACGTCAGTGCATCAACGATTTCTACATAATCGATAATAGCATAGTCTATTGTTTTAATTTTGTCAACAATTCCGTCAATTATTTTTTTTGAAATTCTTTCACCTTGTTCAATTCTATTTTTTGCTTCAAATAAGCTTTGAGATAGCACCAATGCATCTTTTCTTTCTTGCTCACTTAAATAGGTATTACGAGAGCTCATTGCCAGACCGTCTTCTTCTCTAAAAATCGGACAAGGAATAATATTAAGATCCATATTCAAATCTCTTACCATTCTTTCAATGACAGAAACCTGCTGAGCATCCTTTTGTCCAAAATATGCATTATCAGGTGATACCATATTGAAGAGTTTTGTCACAATTGTTGCCACACCTTTAAAATGACCTGGTCTTGAACTTCCACACAATACGCCAGTCATCTCACCTTCTACATTGACATAGGTAGAGTACCCATGTGGATACATTTCCTCAACTGAAGGGAAAAATAGAACATCTACATCACGGTTTTCAAGTTTTCTTGTATCTCCTTCCACATCTCTTGGATAGGCATCTAAATCCTCGTTTTCACCAAATTGAGTCGGATTGACAAAAATACTAACTACAACAAAATCATTATCTTTCTTTGCATAATCCACTAGAGACATATGTCCATCATGTAAGAAGCCCATAGTGGGTACAAAACCAACTGTCTTGCCTTCTTTTTTTGCTGATTTCACAACGGATCTCAATTCTTTAACAGTTTTGATAATTTGCATGTGTTCTCCTAATATAGTTTATTTAAAATATCATCTTTCATACCAAAGGTATGTGAGTGATCTGGAAATTCTCCTGACTTCACTTCTTTAATATAAGATGCTACACCTTCTATAATTTCATCACCTAAATGCTTATATCTTTTAACAAATTTAGGTTGTAACCCTTTATACATGCCTAAAACATCTTGAATGACCAACACTTGACCATCACACCCATTGCCTGCACCAATACCAATAGTAGGAACAGAAATCAATTCAGATATTTTACTTGCCAGTTTTTCTGGTACACATTCAAGTACAATGGCAAAAACACCAGCTTCAACCAATAGTCTTGCATCATCTATAATTTTTTGTGCTTGTGCTTCACTTTTCCCTTGAACTTTAAAACCACCAAACATATTGACTGACTGTGGTGTTAAGCCCAAGTGTCCAATTACTGGTATCTTCGCTGCCACTAGGGCTTTTACCTTATCAATGATCTCAGCGCCACCTTCTAATTTTACCGCGTGAGCACCACCTTCTTTAATAAATCTTCCAGCATTTCTTATGGTTTCTTCTATGCTGATATGATAAGAAAGAAATGGCATATCGCCAATGATTAGTGCTCTCTTCACGCCTCTTGAAACAGCTTTGGTATGATGAATCATATCATCCATCGTTACTTCTAAAGTAGTTTCATATCCTAGCATAACCATTCCAAGGGAATCGCCAACCAGTATACTGTCAACACCAGCTTCATCCAACAATTGAGCTGTTGAATAATCGTAGGCTGTTAGCATCGTTATTTTCTCATGATTTTCCTTCGATTTTTGAAAGGATTTTACTGTGTATTTCTCACTCATAATTCCTCCATAGCTTTTGAAGCTTTTCTCTTTTGTCGTTTTCTTCTACAAGATGATTCGTCGTTGCTTTAGCGAGACTTAAATAAAGATTTAAATCTTCATCCTTCAATGCTTGTAGATGCCTTTCCAAAGTATTGATATCGCCCCTCTGTATTGGACCAGTTAATGCTTTCTTGCTACCGCTTTGTATTAAGTTATTCAATGTCGCCTCAATTAAAGGATACATGGCAGTCATACCGTCAAAGTTTAAGTCTAAATCACTAAGCATTCTGTTACCGAAATCCATCAAAGTAACTAAATAGTTCGAATAAATACATGCTGCTAAATGATACTTTACTTTGTCTTCAGGTTTTAATAGTATCACGCGATCTGTTATTGATCTTAGCCATGGCAAAAGAACCTCATCTTCACTTTCATAAGAGAAATATGCTTTTTTTAAATCTTCTGAAGCTTTCTCAATGTTAGAGAAAGTTTGTAAAGGATGAATGGAAGCAACTTTTGCTTTACTTGCTTTTAAAGGATTTAAAAGGCTCGATGGATGAGCACCACTCATATGAACAAAGACCTTATGCTCTAAATTCTTCTCCAAGTCAATTATTTCAGAAACGACTTTAGAAATTTGATGATCTGGCGTAGTAATAAATATAACATCACTGTTTTCAATTAAATCACTTAAATCCTCAGTGTATGTACATCCAACATAAGTAGCAGCTTTTTTTGCAGAATCAAGAGATTTACTCAAGTAATAAACGACTTGTTGATTTGTGTTAATGAACTTGCCAAAAGCAGTTCCGACTTTGCCTGCGCCAATAAATGATATTTTCATAACTTTTACCTTCTTAAGTAGCTGATAATTAATGATCTGTTAAAAATAAAAATATACGTGCTGGGCACGTATACAATTCAAAAAAACACAAGAAAATCAAGTTACGCATTGTAACTTCAATTCATCTTTTTTATGAACCGTCTTAGTCCCAAAGGATCAAAGCAGCATGATCATTAATTATATATATAACTGGTAAAGCTCTTTCGATACCTTCCATCGCAAGTGTAACATATTTTATGATGAAAATCAAGAAAGTAGAACCAGGTACTAATACCTACTATTGACTTTTAGCCAACTTTTCATTATACTCTAGGTAACTCATGATAAAAGGAGAATACTATGTTCATTTCTGAATTAAAAATAGGAGACAAGATTGCCAAGCTTCCAATCATTCAAGGTGGTATGGGTATTGGTGTTTCATTGTCAAAATTAGCCGCTGCTGTAGCTAACGCAGGTGGTATTGGTATTATTTCAGGGGCACAACCTGGATTTAAAGAACCTGACTTTCGAACAAATAATGAAACTGCAAATCTAAGAGGTTTGGAAAAAGAAATTCGTAAGGCTAGAAGCTTAGCTCCTACAGGCATTATTGGTGTGAATTTTTTAGCTTCAGTAACAAATTATTCTGATATGGTAAAACTTGCTGTTAAAGAGAAAGTTGATCTTATTATTTCTGGTGCTGGCCTACCAAAAAACTTACCTTCTTTTGTACAAGGTACTTCAACTAAAATTGCACCAATTGTGTCATCTTCAAAAGCTGCAACAACGATTACAAAATTGTGGTTAAAGAAATACGACTACTTGCCAGATGCGATTATCGTTGAAGGTCCTAAAGCGGGTGGCCACTTGGGATTCTCTTTTGAAGAATTAAAGAATAACATGCCTAAATTAAATGACATCATTAAAGATGTTGTACAAGCTATGAAAGATTTTGAAATTAAATATAACAAAAAAATTCCTATCATTGCTGCCGGTGGAATTTATGATGGTCAAGATATGGCTGAAGCATTAAACTCTGGTGCAGCTGGCATTCAAATGTCGACTCGCTTTGTAGCGACTGAAGAATGTGATGCCCATGAGAATTTTAAGCAAGCATACATTGATTCTACGGATGAAGATATCGATTTGATTGTGAGTCCTGTGGGTATGCCTGGTAGAGCTATTCGAAATAAATTTGTAGAATCAGTAGAAGCAGCAAACGAAAAAATAAAATTCTGTTATCGTTGTTTAAGAGGATGTAATCCGGCAACTGCACCTTACTGTATTACAGAGGCTTTAATTGCTTCTGTAGAGGGTGACATAGAAAACGGATTAGTATTTGTGGGCTCAAACGGCTCTAAAGTCAATAAGATAACAAAAGTTAAAGATGTCATGCAGCAAATCATTGAAGAAGCACAAAATTACTTAAAAAAGGAAAATTAAATTCTTTCACAATGAAAAAAACGGCCATTGGCCGTTTTTTTCATTATTACACATTTTTTTTCATTAAGATAAAATCATCCTCATAGTCTAGCAGAATATTATCATAAGATGCCAACTCATTTTTTATTATTCCTTTTGCAACCAAAGTTTCCACATGTTTTTGAAGATATCTTTTTAAAGGTCTTGCACCAAAGTGAACATCATAAGCTGCGTCAACCACATGATCAATAGCCCTTTCTGTGAGATTAAGAGTCAGATACAAATGTTCTAATCTCTTTTCAATTGCTTTGACTTGCAATTGAACTATTGCTCTAATTTCTGCCTTGTTCAATGGCTTATAAAGAACAATTTCATCTAATCTATTCAAGAACTCTGGTCTAAAATGTTTTCTCAGCAATTGGTGAATTGCAGTTCTGATATGATCAGGAATTTCATCATGATCTAATTCCTCAAACAACAACTCCGAACCAATATTTGAAGTCATAATGATAATACTGTTTTTAAAATCTACAGTTCTGCCTTGTGCATCCGTAATATGACCATCATCTAATACTTGCAACAGTACATTAAAGACATCAGGATGAGCCTTTTCCACTTCATCGAATAAGACCACTGAGTAAGGATTACGACGAATCGCTTCAGTTAATTGACCACCTTCTTCATAACCAACATATCCTGGAGGTGCACCAATTAATCTTGCTACTGCATGACGTTCCATATATTCGCTCATATCAATTCGGATCATATTATTTTCTGAATCAAACAAAGCTTGTGACAATGCTTTTGCAAGCTCAGTCTTCCCAACACCAGTAGGTCCCAAGAACATGAAAGAACCAATGGGTTTACTTGGATCCTTAATCCCTGCTCTCGATCTTAGAATCGCTTCAGATACTTTTGTTACTGCTTCATCTTGTCCAATGACCTTTTTATGTAGCTCATCATCAAGATGTAACAATTTTTCTCTTTCACTCTCCATCAGTTTTTCCAAAGGAATTCCAGTCCATCTGGAAACTATTCCTGAAATTTCATCAGGTGTCACTTGCTCTCTAATCAATGTGTTATCTGTATTCTCACTTTGTGCGATTTCAAGTTGTCTTTGCAATTCAGGAAGTCTTCCATATTTAAGTTCTGCGGCTTTATTCAAATCATAATTTCTTTCAGCCACTTCTATTTCATAATTAATCTGGTCAATACTTTCTTTAATGCTTTGGACTTTATCAACTGACTGCTTTTCATTTTGATATTTTGCCATCATTTGATCATAATCAACTTTAAGTTCTGATAACTGCTTCATTAGTATTTCACGACGTTCTTTGGCGTGTTTATCCTTATCTTTTTTAAGCGCAGCAATTTCAATTTCTAGAGTCATCATTTTCCGAGAAACTTCATCTATCTCTTGCGGTAAAGACTCTATTTCAGTTTTAATCAAGGCACAAGCTTCATCAATGAGATCTATGGCTTTATCCGGTAAGAATCTATCGGTTATATATCTATTCGAAAGAATTGAGGCTTGTACTAAAGCTTCATCTTGTATTTGAACACCATGATAAATCTCATATCTTTCCTTTAAACCTCGTAATATTGTAATGGTATTCTCAACCGTAGGTTCACTGACAAGAACTGGTTGAAATCTTCTCTCTAAGGCTGAATCCTTCTCAATGTATTTCTTATACTCACCTAAAGTAGTTGCACCAATACAGGACAATTCTCCTCTTGCTAAAAGTGGTTTTAGCATATTGCCTGCGTCTAAAGCGCCATCTGTTTTGCCTGCACCGACAACGGTATGCAACTCATCGATGAACATAATAATATTGCCTTCACTTTTCTTCACTTCATCCAGTACAGCTTTCAATCGCTCTTCAAACTCACCCCGAAATTTTGCACCTGCAATAAGCGCTCCCATATCTAAAGCAAAGATCGATTTGTTCTTTAAACTTTCAGGTACTTCTCCTTTTACAATACGATGGGCAAGACCTTCTGCAATGGCTGTTTTACCAACCCCCGGTTCTCCTATAAGCACAGGATTATTTTTTGTTTTTCTGGAGAGAATTCTTATGGTTCTTCGAATTTCATCATCTCTACCAATGACAGGATCTAGCTTGTTTTGTCTTGCAAGAGCAACTAAATCCTCTCCATATTTCTCTAATACATTATAACTTTGCTCTGGGTTTTCACTTGTCACTTTTCTATTTCCTCTTATATCTTTCAAAACAGCCATGATCTTTTCTTCTGTAATCTGGTATTGTTTCAAGATACCTTTTAACGCCTCATTTCCAGTATCTATTATACTTAAGAACAGGTGTTCAATACTGATATATTCATCACCCATTTTTTTTGCTTGTTTTTCAGCCTTCATCATTATCTTTTGAGCATCTGAAGATAAATAAAGTTGTTCCTGTCCTGAAACCTTTGTTTTCTTTTCAATGATTTTTTCTAGTTTTATTTTCAATTCTTCTGGATTTATACTTAATCTATTCAGTATTTCCACAATCAAACTCTGTTCAATGGATAACATGCCGTGCATGATGTGTTCGCTGTCAATTGAAGCATTCCCATATTCTGAGGCTATAAACTGGGCACGATTAAGACTCTCAATTGAAGCTTTTGTCATTTTATTTGAATCCATAATATACCTCCTTTGTTAGCACTCCAACCTAACGAGTGCTAATCTTAATTTAAATATACACCTGTTTATAAAAATCGTCAATACTTCTAATCAAAAACCAAAAAATTTGTAAAAAAAAAAGACCTCTAAGGTCTTTTCATTTAATATTCCATTTCTTTTATTCTATAAAGAACTGCATATTCATAATCGACTTCAGCAGCACAAGACTCACATAATCCGAACTTGTTCACTTTCTTTTCGTCTTTACATCTCTTACAAACATCAACCTTTACTTGCATGCTATCAATAATATTCTTCATATCCTCGCCTCCTTGTATTATTGTATACAATTATTCCCTCACGTTAAGTATACACTAATACAAAAACAAAAGCAAGCTAATCAGCCTGCTGTTATTCTAAAAATTCTCTTATTATTGAATAGGTGTCCTCTTTTACAAATTCTTTTGACCATGTTCCAATACCAGGTAGCTTGTACTCGTTCACCAATTCAATTCTTCTCTGAATTGATGTTTCATCTTCCAACCAAATACGATAAAGTTTTCCATCAGAGCGATATGATATATAATTTATTTGATTCTCTTCATCATAGGATAATTCATAATCCTGATCTTCCAAGACACCTTCCAAATGTTTTATCCCAATAGATTTTGATGTTACGGATCCTCCGGATTCAATCCAAACTCTCATGTACAAAGGCATACCAAGAATCAACTTATCCTTTGGCACTAAGGCCAAGGTCTCTACTATACCCTTTTCCACCCAAGGAATTGACGCAACAGGACCACTGATATCACTACTTGCCCAGAATTCATCATAAGCCATCAGCATAATATAATCGACATGTTTAGCAATATTTAAGCGATCATAAACTTTAGACCATTGATCACTACCACCAGGAACAGTCATATCTACTGAAAGTACGACATTTTGTTCCAATAAAACATCATATAGATCGGCCATAAAAACTGTAAATGCATCTTGATCTTTCAAGTACATGTTTTCAAAATCAATATTGACACCATCTAAGTCATATAAAGAAACGAAAAATGCAATTTGCGCGATTGTTTTCTTTCTATAAACCTCTTCGTTTAACATATCTGAAGTCCAATCAGGCTTAAAGCTATTTGAAAAAAGTCCCCAAACTTCCAAGCCTTTTTCGTGGGCATCCTTTACATATCTAAAATCAGCTTCACTGATTATAATGCCATTGATATTCAAGCTAAACCATGTAGGAGAAATAACATCTACTCCATCCATGTCAGGTTCAATGGTCAAATTGGGATTTGCTGAAAATGATGATATTTGATTCCAAGTAACATGAATATCATCACCATAATCATGAGGGGCTCTAATTTCATTTAAAACAAAATCATCTTTAATGGTCTGATAAGTTGCAAGTTTAGCGGTTTCAACGTAACCAATTCTACCATTTTCAGTAAATATACGACTTAAATTCTCATGGGTATCTAAAACGATACCTAGGGTTGTACCTTCACCTTCACCAACTTGTTTCAAGCCATGACTTGTTTTTACAAAATCTACATCCGAATTTAATGAAACCATTTGAGCGGTAAAGGGATTGTAAATAATAAAGCTACCTTCTATACCATAAAATACATCTAGATCATATAATTTTTGGATGACCTCGAAATCAATATAATCCTTATCATTTCTACTTACAATCGGTACATTGATATCCACTATATTCTTTTTTACAAATTCCGTTAATGCAGGCGTCTCAAGTTCATAACTGATGTTCTCTAAAGGAATATATACCCTTGTTCCACTATTAGAATAGTGAATTTGATTATCAATATAGTCCATGACAACATTCACATCTATTAAGGTTCTGTTATCTAGAAGTATCAAAGATGTTTCTTCTAGAAGCATATCATTAAAATAATAGGCTTTCCCGTCTTCAAGCAAGCTTAAAACTTCAAGTTTTAAATCCGAAACATCATTGTTCAATTGAAGGGTCATAAACCAAAGCACATTTACACCAATGACTAGAACCAATGC
Organism: Clostridia bacterium; assembly: GCA_016937975.1. Taxonomy (GTDB): domain Bacteria; phylum Bacillota; class Clostridia; order Peptostreptococcales; family Acidaminobacteraceae; genus JABXKX01. The sequence goes on along the minus strand of JAFGVN010000109.1, from coordinate 62,805 downwards.
TAAGAGCTTCCAAATAAGATTCCACTTTTGCATACGTCTAAGTTTTTTCTCCACATTTTGGCATGGATTATGCTCTTGAGTGGGTATGCTTTCATCTTCAAGGGTATTTGTTGTAACAGGTTGTTCTTCTCTTTCTTTTTTTATTTCTTCTGATCTTTTCTTAATTAAGAGATCTATATTATTATCATCCATTACATCACCTCTTTTCATCAATTTCATTATAAGTGAGATTTTCTATAAGAAGCAACTGTATTCAATATTTTTAATATATTCGTTAGATTTCATTCAGAAGAGCTATCACATCTACCATCCTTGGTCTTTTTTCAATTTCTACCTCACAGCATTTTTGAACGAGATGAACTAATTTTTTCTTCTTGATTTTCATTTTACTAAGAATTTCTCTGAAGATTAAGCCAAAGCTATAAATATCTGAACGGTCATCCACGACACCAAGATCACACAAGCGTTCTGGTGCAACGTACTCAAAAGTAAAGGATTCAGAATCAATTTCTTTAAAACAGGATCCAAAATCAATTAAAACTAAATCTTTTTCGTCTACTATCATGATATTTTCAGGTTTTATATCACCATGGACATAGCCCTGACCATGAACATCTGCTATGATTTTCCCTAAAGTTAACATCCAATGAACCAAAGTTTTAGTATTTATTTGAAAACTCTTTACGAACTCATCCATGGTCATACCTGGAATATACTCTAGAACATAGTATGTTCCTTTAGCGCTTTGGTAATAGTCAATAATTTTTGGTATATGATACACTTCAAGTTCGAGTAAAGCTTCTAGCTCATTGATATTCTCATGTTCATTTACATATTTAATTAGCCAAGGATTCCGTAGTGATTGATGAATACATTTTGCAATTACCTTGTTTTGAGTGCTTTTCAGAATTTCTGTTATTTCATATTTACCTGCAATAATTTGGTTTATTTCCAAAGATCTACCTCCTTAATCATGCACCTTCTGCACGGCGAATAACTTTTTTGTGCTTCTTCCAAAGTGATTTTTCTGATTTCTTCTTTATCCGTGGTACTTCTTGTTAAATAAAAGCAATTCGCCTCGTGATACTTACTCCCCGATTTAGTCACATAAACATACTTAGTTTCTTTATTCAAAGCCATTGAAGGCTTTTGTCCACCGACACCATAAAGATACAGAGCTTTATGTACAAAGAGCTGATCTTCTAGATTAAAATTAAAGGGCATGGAATAATCATAATCCAGTTCCAATTCAAGATAGCCATCTTTTAAACTCACTTTCGGTTCTATTTCTATATCATGTTCTTTATATTTTACTTTCAAATAATTTTCAAGATAGATTTCAAAGCCTTCATCTGAAACAAGTGTTTTAACCTGTTCTATAATCGGTGCTACTTGAGGTAGCAATGGTTCAGGTATATAGCTCTCATATTTAATCCAATCTTCCGGACTGATAACATGATATGCAAAATGAACTATTTCACTCGTTAGTACACTGTCATAAGCGATTTGAGCAACTAAGTCTTGATAAGCATAATAATGAAACATACTTATGATCAGAACCATAACCAATAAAAAAGCAGAAAAAGCAATGAGCCCTTCAATTGTAATAACACCTTTATTATTCATATTCAACCTCAAGGGTTTGCTCTTGATTAAAAGGACCAATCTTAACAGAGGTTGTTATAAAAAAATGGGTATGATACAGATTGAGCGAATATGGTCGATTTCCTTTATACAAATTTAGTTCTATGAGGTGTACCAATCGGTTCATTTTCGTCTCTGAATCCAGGGTTAGCAATAAAACTCTTAAATAATCATGATAACTAAAACCAAGGCTTTTCCTTTTACCTGTTTTCTTTGAAAGACCAACTTCCAGTTCCCATTCTTCAGGGTAAAGCTTTAACACAGGTACGATTTCTCCCTTTAAAAGTTTTTTCATATCAATAAAGCTTTCACCGACTGACCAACCTACTCTTATAATATTCGTAATCAACGGTCCACCAAATCCAGTCCATCCTGCTACACCCATGCCAATACTTTCTGACATGCTCATCTTATCCTTGTCCAAATAGACATGAATGCCATTCATCAGTACTCTAATAGCAAAAATTGAGGCTATGGTTCTGTCAACATTCTTAATTTCCAAATCTTTTCCAAATAATATATATTCAACTTCACCTCTTTGAAAGTACTTTTCACGATTGTATTTATCAAAAAAATCATAGTCATAACTGGAAGCTTGAGAAAAACATGTAAATGTTGAAACAATGTACTCATTGATCATAAATTCTTCCAGTAGATTCTTACCTGAGCTAAGGATACTTTTCACTTTAAATATACTAGGTTCTTCCTCACCAGTGTCTTTCTTTAGTTGCTTCTTAACTTTTTCGCCTTCATAACTTTCCTCAAAGGTTTCATCACCTTTTCTTTTGAATTTTTTATAATAGGCTTCATCTTCTGGATTTATCTTTTTATTTCTTTCCTCGCTATAATCCTCCAAGTCTCCTTGATAACCTGCTAATTGTTGTTTAGAGATTGAATTTTCAAAACTCAAAACCAAATGGGTATTGATCTTATTTAGGATCACTAAATTATTTTCCAGCTTGCTTGTCATATCGTCAATCACATCAAGGTTCTTACTTTCTAAACTCTGGTTCAGTTTATCAATTTCATCTACTAAAGTATTCGAAACTTCTTCAATGCTTTCAATGGCCAAAATGCCTTGAGTCGTAATCCCACACATTTTTTTCAATTCATCTTTTTTGGATTCTATTTTCTTTAATATATCAAGGAGCATCTTATGATCACTGATTAAAGTGTCTATGACTTTCAAATGCTTTTCATAGTCTATATTTAATATTCTTAGATTTTCATACAACTCGGTAAGTTCATAATATGCTGCTTCATAAAGCCTTTTATCATCTTCATACTTTGCCTTGAAAAGTCTGAGTTTCTCCTCCATTTCTACTGTAGGAACCTCTATTAAATTCAATTCATCTAAGTATCCTAAATATATATCATAAGAACTCAAATAATTTTCATACAAGATCTCTACAATTTGATTGACACTCAAAAACTTCTTTTTAAGAACTTCAAAAGCATCTATCAAAGACAAATCCCGTGCTCTCCAAACTTCTGGATTAAATGCATTAATTTTTATACTGTAAATAACACTTTGATTGAAATACTGTTCTAAAGTACCAAAAGCCAAATCCAATGTCGTTTTCAGATCAATGGCTTGGTTTGTATTGTCTGCTGTTTTAATGATATCTAGCCGTGTTAAGAACATATCCAAATAATTGGACGGCATCCTTAATAGCATAAAATTGATTATTTGCTTTCTTATCTGGTTTGAATGACTTAACGATTCCAAGGGTTCAAGATCAACATTAATAATCTTTATTGGATTATTCTTAGTTGAAAACAAGGTTCTCAAATCATAATCATAAATACCAAAAAGTCCATAATGCTCTAATAAGTAACCATCCATTTGACCTTTTAAATCATCCCCTTGAAGGTATATCAAACGTGACAACTGATTCTGGCTATAATGCTCAAATAAAACTTGTATCATCATAAAAGAAAGGGATAGCAATACACTTAAGATTATTAGAATTTTTACTGTTACGACACCTTTATTGTTTTTTAATTTGTATACGTCCAAAATATAACTCCACGACATAAATAATTGTTCGAACAATACGTTGTATGGTTTCAACTTTAAAGTAATGATTCGAATAATGATAGGATTTTACAACTTCGTTTTCAAGGATTGTAAATTGTACTTCAACTTTGCTATTTTCGCCATTTAAGACTTTATGATGTGTTTCTATGACTCCTACATCAAATTCAAATAGATGAATCCACATAATGATGAATCCACTGACAAATATGATTATAATAGGGATGATAATGATTGCCTCAACCGTAAGGCTGCCTTTTTTATTTACAATTTTTTCCATATAATGATTATAAAAAAAATTGTGTGAAAACACAATTTCTTAAAAGTCATATTTTAAAATTTCATTATAAATCATATTTTTTACTATTACTGACTACGACCAAAACTAATCCCGAACCAAAACCAAAACTTCCAATAAATAGCCTTACCGTATAATGTACTGGTAAAAAGTTTAAAATGATCACAAGAATCAAAGTCACCAATAAAATTTGTTTACCCCTCTTTTTTAAGTTCATTTGCTTCCCTTTCCAAGGCTTCAAGCTCCTTTAATAACTTCTCTTTTAAAATTCTCATTTCATTGTATAAACCATCATTATTAAAAAAGCAATCATTCACATGTTCCATGGATTTTAATTCCTTTTTTATGTCATCAATTCTACTCATTGACAATGCCTGCCTTAATAATTTCAGCTTTTACCTGACTAAATACACCTTCTATACTTTGACTTGCATCAATAACCTTAAATCGATCAAAACGATCTTTCAATAACAAGTAACCTTCTCTCACTTTTTCGTGAAATGAAAAATGTTCCAAATCTAAACGATTCACTTCTCTGTCGCCATCAGAAATTCTTTGTAAGCCTATTTTGGGATCTAAATCAAAATAAAGTGTAACATCCGGTAAAATACCTTCAATGGCAAACTCATTGAGTTTAAAAACTTCATCGATGCTGATTCCTCTTACATAGCCTTGATAAACTAAAGAAGAGTCCACATAACGGTCAAAAATGACAACCTTATTTTCATTTAAAGCGGGCAATACTTTTTGAACCAAGTGTTGTCTTCTTGCTGCAGCAAATAATAACGCTTCTGTTCTAGGGTCCATGTCAGTGTTTTCCTTATCTAAAAGTAGCTCTCTTATTTTTTCTGAGATTCTAACACCACCTGGCTCACGTGTTGTTAAGTAATCAACTTTTTCATACTCTAACCACGCAACCAACTTCTCTAAAATTGTTGTTTTACCGGCACCTTCGCCGCCTTCCAATGATATAATAAATCCTTTATTCATACTTACCTCGCTTACCTATTCATTTTATCATCACAAAATACATATGAAAAGGCATTAATGTTATCTATAGCATTTCTTTTCAAAAAACTACTCTAGTACAAATCATTGTACTAGAGTTATCATCAAACCAAATTTTTAATTTCCATTTTTTCCTTTAGGTCCTAAACCATGAATTTTTTTGCCTTCTCATACATTTCATATAGATTTTCTTTAATGTAATCTCTCAACCAAATCAATACATCCAAGTTGGTAATTGGCAACTCTCCCAAAGTTTTCTTGATATCTCTAGTACACAAGGTAAACTTCTCTTCTCCAATTTCATGGGTATACATTAGGTTGATTTTATCGTTGGAATTAATAATCGTAATTAAAGTATCGGACATATTACCAAGTGGCATACGATCTATATGTGAATGCTTAAATTCAGCTACAATCTCAGTCCCTACACCAAGATTAGATGTAATGGTAAATTTACCTTCACATTGTTCTGCCGCTTGTTTAAACATTGGAATACCTAGTCCAACTTTTCTTGTTGTTCTAGTGGTATAGAAAGGGTCAACAACTTTTGCCAAGGTCTCTTGATCCATTCCTTTTCCATTGTCCTTAATGCAAATAGCTAAACGATCTTGTAAATAATCTTCAATAATTGCTATTCTTATTTCATCAGCTTCTGCTACAATGGAATTTTGTGCTATATCTAATATATGCAATGATAATTCTCTCATCTGAATCTCCTTTATATCATTGTGTTCAAAGTTCTGAAGATCCCTTCTATACTCATTTCATCTACTTCAATGAAATTTTCTTTTTCAGATATTTGAACCAATTCATGAGCATCTGAATTAATTAACTCACGATATGATTTTTTCATACGTTTTTCATATTCTTCAGCATCTATTGGTCTTTTCCCATACCACTCAATGTTCTGGATATCCAGTTCATCATCAATAAAACCTAAACTTTTTATGATACTAAAGGAATTCCTATTGATATGTGCCGGAAATAACAAGCCCTGATATGTTCTAACCAATTGAATCATTCTCTTCAAAGGAATGGTAAATGGCGTTATTAAATACATAGGTTCAGTTTTGATGACTTCGTCCATTTCGTCAAAGATACATTGTTCTCCAAATTTTTCAGGTTTATTTTTAATTTTCAAGCGCTGATCTTCAATGGCACAATAAAAGGCTTTTAAATCCTCCACGGTTTTAAATAATGCCACACTATGAATATCTTCAATCGTTTGAAGCTCTATACCTGGAATTACAATTAAACCAGCTTTCCTACCTACTTCACAACATACCGCCACATTATCAATCCCATTGTGGTCTGTAATTGCAATTGCATCCAACCCTTTAATAAGGGACATGTTTACAATATTATTTGGTGACATATCTTCAGAACCACAAGGCGATAAACCCGTATGAATATGAAAATCATAATATAATTTCATTAAATGCCAGCTTCATAAAAAACTTTAAAAATACCATATGCATCAAGTTGAGTCGAAAATACAGGAATATCCTCATCAGTTGCTTTTTCAATCACTTCTGCATCTACTTCGATGTTTTCAGGTACAATGATGCAAGAAAAATCAAGCAAAGTTGCTACTGCAACAATATTAGAATGAATTTGAACTGTGATCCATGCTTCGCCTTCTTGTCCATTTGCCATAACCCAACTTAATAGATCACAACATTCTACCCCTGCAATTTCACGTTCTGTTTGACTGATTTTTGAAATTAATTTGAAATCTTCATGATTTACTAAGTCTATAATTTTCATATTAACCTACACTTCCGTTTTACTTTTTTTCTGTCTTCTACGATTAAATTTTCCTAATACCAAGCAATCTGTAATTGCAGCTCTGTTCATAACAATATCTTCCGCTAAAGCTCTGCAAGTTGGTGCACCACATGCACCACAATCAATACCAGGAAGTTTCTGAGCCAACTCCTCTAATTTGGACATTTTGCTTAAAGCTACTTTAAAATCACTATCCAGTTTTAAAATGGATCTCGGTTCCATTTCAACATCCCATTCCAAATCTTCTCTTTTAATCGTTTCATCGATTAAATTCGGATTATATTTTGGAAGTTCTGCTGATTTAATTCTAATTCGAGCTTTGGCCATAAAAGGATTTTCAACATTTAAAACACCACCAGAACAACCTGTTACACATGCATATCCTTCAAAAAAATCAATTTCTGGTAATTTACCCAACTCCATTTTATCCAAAACTCGAATAACTTCTTCTATGCCATCTACAGCCAAATATTTTTCAGTATCCAATCCAAAAGATTGTCCACCAACCATACCCCAGCCAACACCATTGCCTGAAGCTTTCTGAACAGTTGGATACAGTCTTTCGCCTTTTACAATGATCTTAAGCAATTTGGAATATATGGATTCTAAACTGATACCACCATCAATAAATGATTTTTCCAAACCAAGGGGTTGTTTAATACTTGTAATCGTTGCCGGACACTGAGAGATATAAAAAACACCAATTTCATCAAAACTTAATCCCTTTTCTTCCATCAGCTGCTTCTTTACTAACCGTGCAGCAACTTCCATTGGAGATTCCAATCGCGTAATATTGTCGATCAATGACGGATATCTAATTTGAATCAGACGCGTAATTGCTGGACAATATGTCGAAATAATCGGTTTTTCTATAAAGGGTTCTTTAAGAAGTTGATTTTGGAATTTTGTTAAGACATCTGCTGCATAGGCTGTATCATATACCAGGTCAAAACCTAGTTTATATATGCCTTGAAAGACATCTTCGATATCATATTCTGCCGGAAACTGTCCATAAATTGAAATACCAGGTATTGCAACTTTATACTTAAATTGATGTATTGCTTCCAATCCATCTGAAAGTGTACCTTTTGCATGAAAATGGCATATTTTTAAACATTCCCCACAATCTATGCAACGCTCTTTCATTATTTTTGCTTTACCATCTATGACACGTATTGCTTGAGTAGGACATCTGCTCAAACAATTTGTACAGCCATTGCAATAATCGTTATCCAGGATAACGGAATGCCAATACTTTTCCATCTTTTCCCCCACCATCATCAAAGATTGAATGTCATTTTAATTGCTGTATACTCATCTACGACAGATTCAATGTAAAAATCGTCACAACACTTTTCCATATTGGGTAATCCCATCCCAGCTCCAAAACCTAATTCTCTAATCTCTTTGGTCGCTGTTGAATAGCCTTTTTGCATTGCCAGATTAATATCTGCAATACCTGGACCAGTGTCCTCAACGTAGATATCTACTTTATCTGATTTGATATAAACTTCAATATGTCCACCATTGGAATGAATAGCAACGTTAATTTCAGCTTCATAGGTTGCTATTGCAATTCGACGGATCACACCTGCATCCATACCAATTTGACGTAATATTTTCTTTATTTTGCTTGAAGCTGTACCCGCTGAAGAAAAATCTTCATTGGAGACTTCAAAGGCTTTCATCATTGCCAAATCACTTTCATCGCGCTGTAATCGATACATTTTTACTCCTAAATTTCAGTACCTTCTAAACCATGAGAATATAATATACCCGAAGCTGCATACAAACTATAATCTGTACACATCAATAACATATCATCTTCTTTTGCCATTTCAATAATATCTTCCGAAGGCTTTTTACCACGAACAAAAACAACTGATTTTAAATCTAGCATTTCAGCTGTTCTAATCACTTGATTATTGCATAAACCTGTTAATAATACGGTGTCTTCTTCAGTATAGGCCAAAACATCACTCATTAAATCAGAGCCAAAAGCGAATTTAACTTCTCGCTCCAAATAGGCTTCTCCTATTAAAATTTCACATTTAAGCAGTTCAGCAATTTCCTTTAATTTCATAATGCCTCCATTTAGCGCAAGGAACGTTATTTTTTTAACAATATATATTTATTATACACTTTTTTGCGCTATTTTCAATAGTTTCAAGGCGATTGTTTCCTATTTCAGAGCAGTTTTTTACCCTGGACAAAAATGTCACCACTTTCTTGGAAACTCACTAAATCAATACCCATTTTTTCTGAAAATCTAATGGCTTTTTCCGAAACATATCCCCTATAGCAGATACCATGGATGTTACTCCTTTTACATGCTATGAGGAGTTCCATTGTAAGATTTTCATCAAGGATTATGAACTCATATTGCTTTGATTCTATCAGTTGTTCACCAACAATTTTATAAATTCGATTAACAGGATAAACATCCTTTACAATAGAATTATGCGTCTTAGACCATCCAATAGCAGATAAAGCTTCCAATGAGTTGATTGCATTTTTCAAAGACCGTATTTGCGTTGTATTTAAAGCCTTCTTTTGCAAGGGTTTATTGGTAATAGCATCCAACATTCGATAAAATACAGCTGAATCTACACAGCCTGAAGTAACATATCTGTGATTCATAATAGATAGGTTATTTTGTAGTTCGATATAACACATACCCTTTTCTTCATCAATAATCACTTTATCAAGATCATCTAAGCCTTGAATATAGTAATTGGCATACAAAAAACCTACTACTAAAGCCTTTAAATGAGAAGGTTCACATAACAATGTCCATTTTTCCTCATCATTAATCACTAAAGTCAAAGGGATTTCTCTTACAAATTCATCCATATACTTCATATTCATTTACCTCACTTCTTCATTTTATCATGAAGTCCGTATTATTTCATTAAACTTGTCATTCACACAGCCCCAAAATAAAGAAAAGCCCCTGTATTTTCTACAGAGGCTAAGTTATTATTTTTCTCTTGAAGTATAATGCGTGTGCAATAAATCGTGAGCTTTGTGGCTATTAGGCTTGCCTAAGAACTCTTCATATAGCTTTTTGATTTCTTCATTTTTATGAGATTTTCTAATTTCTAAAATTTGATCTTCTTCATATAATGCTTTTGCTCTAGCAACACGTAAATCAATGACGTCTCTTACTTTTTGAGGTTGTTGAGGTTGACCACCACCGTTTACACAGCCACCTGGACAGCCCATTACTTCGATGAAGTGGTAATCTTTTTCACCATTTCTTACCATCTCAAGTAATCTACCAGCATTTTCAGTGCCATGTACTACAGCAACTTTAACATCTAAATCACCAATTGTAACAGTTGCTTCTTTGATGTATTCAACGCCTCTTACAGCTGCATATTCGATGTTTTCTAAGTCTTGACCAGTTAATACGTCAGCAACAGTTCTGATTGCAGCTTCCATAACACCACCAGTTGCACCGAAGATAACACCTGCACCTGAGTATTCACCCATAATGTTATCAAAACCTTCATCTGGCAATTTATTGTAGTTGATACCAGCTTGCTTAATCATTCTAGCTAATTCTCTAGTAGTGATTACTGCATCTACATCTCTTAAGCCTTCAACTTCCATTTCTGGTCTTGCAGCTTCAGTTTTCTTAGATGTACAAGGCATTACTGATACAACGAACATTTTCTTTGGATCTAATCCTTTCTTTTCAGCGTAGTAAGTCTTTGCAATTGCACCAAACATTTGGTGTGGAGACTTACATGATGATAAGTTAGGAATGAAGTCAGGATGATTGAATTCACAGTATCTAATCCAACCTGGTGAACATGATGTAATCATTGGTAATACACCACCATTTTGAATTCTACCTAATAATTCAGTGCCTTCTTCCATAATGGTTAAGTCAGCAGCCCAGTTCGTATCGAACACATTATTGAAACCAAGTCTTCTTAATGCAGCAGCCATTTTACCAGTTGCTCTAGTACCGATTTCATAACCGAATTCTTCACCTAATGCAGCTCTAACAGCTGGAGCTGTTTGAACAACTACATAAGTATCTGGGTCTTCAATAGCATCAAATACTCTGTGAATATCTGATTTTTCCATTAAAGCACCTACTGGACAAACATTGATACATTGACCACAGAATAAACAATCAGTTTCTGTCATTGGTCTATCAAATGCTGGACCTACAGTTGTATTGAAACCTCTGTTTTGGAATCCTAAGATACCAACATCTTGAGTTTTCTTACATACGTTAACACATTTACCACATAAGATACACTTAGAAGTGTCTCTAACGATTGAATGTGAAAAATCGTCATATTTTTTTACTCTTTTAGCACCTTGATATTTTAAGCCTGTAACACCAAGATCTTCAGCAATCGTTTGTAATTCACAGTTACCAGATCTTACACATTGTGTACATTCTCTATCATGATTTGCTAAGATTAATTCCACAGTTGTTTTAACTGTTTCTCTTACTCTTTTTGTATTTGTTTTAATTACCATGCCATCTCTAACAGGTAAAACACATGAAGCTTGTAATGATCTAGCACCTTCAACTTCTACTAAACATACTCTACATGCACCAACTTCGTTGATTTCTTTCATGTAACATAGTGTAGGAATGTCGAATCCAGCTTCTCTAGCAGCTTCTAAAACTGTATATGACTCTGGTACTTCTACCACAGTGTTGTTAATCGTTACTTTAACCACTTTGATTTCCTCCTCTTATAACTTGTATTCTTCGATCCTAAATGTTATTTCTTAACAATACACTTAACAGGACACTTATCAATACAAGCACCACATTTGATACATGCATCTTGGTCGATCACATGCTGGCCTTTCTTTTCACCTGAAATACAGTTAACAGGACAAACAGTTTTACACATAGTACATCCAATACATTTATCTGTGATTGTAATTGCTAATAAGTCTTTACATACACCTGCTGGACATTTTTTATCTTCAACGTGAGCAAGATACTCATGCTTGAAATATTTCAATGTAGATAATACAGGGTTTGGAGCAGTTTGTCCTAAACCACATAATGAAGCATCTTTGATTGTGTAAGCTAATTGCTCTAAATCTTCGATATCTTGCATTGTACCTTTGCCTTCGCAAATCTTATCTAACATTTCAAGCATACGCTTTGTACCTTCTCTACATGGCGTACATTTACCACATGACTCATCAACAGTAAAGTCAAGGAAGAATCTTGCAACGTCAACCATACAGTTGTCTTCGTCCATTACAATCATACCACCAGAACCCATCATTGAGCCTAATTCGATTAAGTTATCATAATCAATTGGTGTATCTAAATGTTCAGCAGTAATACATCCACCTGATGGACCACCAGTTTGTACAGCTTTGAAAGCTTTACCATTTGGAATACCACCACCGATATCAAAGATTACTTCTCTTAAAGTTGTTCCCATTGGGATTTCTAAAAGACCAGTATTGTTGATCTTTCCACCTAATGCGAATACTTTAGTACCTTTTGATCTTTCAGTACCTATGTTAGCGAACCATTCAGCACCATTTAAGATGATTTGTGGCACGTTAGCATAAGTTTCAACGTTGTTTAATACAGTTGGTTGACCGAAGATACCTTTATTCGCTGGGAATGGCGGTCTAGGTCTAGGCATACCTCTTTCGCCTTCAATTGAAGCGATTAAAGCAGTTTCCTCACCACAAACGAATGCACCAGCACCTAATTTAATCTTAAGATCAAAGTTAAAGTCTGTACCAAAGATATTCTTACCTAATAAGCCCATTTCTTTAGCTTGCTCAATTGCAATTTCAAGACGTTTAACAGCGATTGGGTACTCTGCACGGATATAAACATAACCTTCATCAGCACCAATTGCATAAGCTGCAATTGCCATAGCTTCGATGATTACATGTGGATCTCCTTCAAGTACCGATCTATCCATGAATGCACCTGGGTCACCTTCATCGGCATTACAAGCAACATATTTCTTTTCAGATTGTGCATTGTAAGCAAAAGTCCATTTTAAGCCAGTAGGGAATCCTCCACCACCACGGCCTCTTAGACCTGAAGCTTTTACTACTTCAATAACTTCTTCTCTAGTCATTTCAGTTAAAGCTTTACCTAATGCTTGGTAACCATCAAATGCGATATATTCTTCAATGTTTTCTGGGTTGATAATACCACAGTTTCTTAAAGCAACACGCTTTTGTTTCTTAAAGAAATCAACTTCATTAATTGATTTCGTTACTTCTTCATCAATTGCAGAACCATGTAGTAATCCCTTTACAATTCTACCTTTTAACAAATGTTCTTCAACGATCTTTGTAATATCTTCATCAGTTACTCTTGAGTAGAAAGCACCTTCTGGGTAAACTACCACGATAGGACCTGCTTCACAAAGACCAAAACATCCAGTTTTAACTAATTTTACTTCTTTGTTTAAATCATGTTTTGCCATAGCAGCAGCAAATTTATCTTCAAATGTTAATGATCCTGAAGAAGAACATCCTGTACCGCCACAGATTAAGACATGCGATCTATATAATTCCATCTTTAACCTCCTGTTATATCCGTAAAATAATCAATAATTATTCTTGAATAGTAAATTCTGCAACAATTTGACCATTTACGATATGATCAACGATAACCTTTTGTGCTTTTTCAGCTGTCATTTCAACATAGGTTGTTTTTTCATTGTTTTCATCATAAACTTCAATGATTGGTTCAAGTTTACAAACACCAATACATCCCGTTTGAGTTACTTCAACATCTTGAATGTTTCTCTTTTGAATTTCTTCAACTAAAGCATTAAGTACTGGTCTAGCGCCTGCAGCGATGCCACAAGTAGCCATACCAACAACAATTCTCTTACCTTTTCTTTCACCGCGAATGTTAACTTTTTTTAAAGCTTCTTCACGTAATTTCGCTAAGTCTGCTAACGATTTCATGTAATTGTCCTCCTAAATCTCTGCTATCCTAATTAAGCGTTAATGTATTTTGCTAAAATACTTGGAATCTCAGCTTCAGTCAATCTACCATATACGTCGTCATTGATTGTGATAACTGGTGCTAAACCACAAGCGCCAATACATCTTGTATCAATCAAAGTAAATTTACCATCTTGTGATGTCGTTTTTACAGGTAAATTCAATTCTCTAGAGATTCTGTCTAAGATTGGACCTGAGCCTTTAACGTAACATGCTGTACCCATACATACTCCAATTAAAAATTCGCCGTTTGGCTCTAATGTAAATTGAGAGTAGAAAGTAACAACACCATAGATTTCAGCTAAAGGAATTGACAACGCTTTTGAAATTACCTTTTGTACATCTAGTGGTACTGCACCAAATAAATGTTGTGCTTCATGAAGGATTGGCATTAATGCGCCTTGACTTCCTTTATGAACCTCGATTGCTTCATTTAATTTAGCGAAACATTCTTCTTGTGACAGTTTCTTTGCCATTAGTGACCTCCTTAATAACTTTAGAAATTTTATACTTCAAAATTTATTGAATTCATTGTGAACCTTTTAACAAGATATCTGATAAAAAAATTGATTTCTTACTGAGAATCAATATCATTTATTTCCTTTCAAAGCCTTTCAAATCATCGCTTCGATTGCTATTTATTTAACAGACAAATGCATTATAACATAGATGAGATATAGATGTATACAATATTACGCAATTTTTTTTCTGTGTTGAATCATGTATTATTTTTTGAATATTTCTATTATAAGATTTTGTAAAACCCTCTATTTTACTAGGTTTTTCTAAATCGTGTACCGCACTGGGTTATAAAATTTTTTGAATATTCTAAAGAGACTGAAAGATTGTGATTTAATTGGAAAACTAATTAATAATTTCACAAAAAAAATTCTTACATTTTTTTCATATTTCGACTAATTTGTGGCTTATTATAGAACAAAACGAGTCTATTTCGACTCGTCTGCTTTTCTTTGTGTATATTCTTTTGTTCGTTCATCTAATTCAGCTGCAGCATTGTAGCCATGCTTCTTTTGTCGTATGTCTACCGCCGCTGTTTCCAATAGAATAGCCAAGTTTCGTCCCGGTTTGATTGGTACTTTAATATATGGGACTTTTACATCCAAAATCTCTTCAAACTTTTGATCTAGACCTAATCGATCATACACGACCTTATCATCCCACTGCTCAAAGTTGACAATCAAATCAATTTCTATACTATCTTTAATGGCAACCATACCAAACAATTTTGCAATATTAATGATGCCTATACCTCTAATCTCTAAAAAATTTTTAATGAGTGTTGGTGCCTGCCCCATTAAAGTATCTTCACTGATTTTAGTAATTTCAATAGCATCATCTCCAACTAGACGATGTCCCCTTTTAATCAATTCCAACGCTGTTTCAGATTTTCCAATACCACTTTTTCCAACAATCAGAGTACCAACACCATTAATATCTACTAAAACACCATGCTTTACAATTGTTTTTGCTAATTTCCGATTTAAGAATTCAATGGCTTTTCTCAATACTATGGAAGTATTTTCTTTCGTCTTCAAAATAGTACGATCGTATTTTTTAGCGGCATCCAACAACTCTTTTGGCACTGGATTATCTCTACAAACAATTAAACACGGAATAGGTGCCTGCATAATCCTTTCAGCTCTTTGTATTCTCTCTTCAGGCGAAACTAAATAGAAGAAACTATATTCTGTCATACCAATGATTTGAATTCTCTCCTCTGGAAAATACTCAAAATATCCTGCCATTTGAAGTCCAATTTTATGAGTTTCATAACTTTCAATACTATTAATGGTGTTGGACATGGTAACAACTTCTAATTTCATAAAACTTATAAATTCTTGTATATCAACTTTTTTATTCTTGATCAATGTTTCTCTCCTTCATTTTTTCAAAGTAATCCATAATATCTTCAGCAACTGCCTTGGTTATTCCTTCAACTTCTTCAAGCTCTTCAACAGTTGCTCTTTTTATTCTATCAATTGATTTAAAATGCTTCAACAGAGCTTCTCTTCTTTTTTTGCCAATACCAGGTATGTCATCTAAAACAGAAGCCGTCATGGCATGTAAACGCAAAGTCTTGTGATGTTCAATGGCAAACCTATGAACTTCTTCTTGAATACCATAAATAAACTTGTAAAGTTCAGGATATTGTTTGATATCATATTCTATACCCTTATAAACTAAGGCTTTGGTTTTATGCTTTCTATCTTTTACCATGCCTAACACAGGGATTTCCAAAGATAAAGCTTCCATAACATCTTCTACTACTGATGCATGTTGAGCACCACCATCTATGAGCAACACATCTGGAAAAATATCAAATTTATTTTCTAATTTTTTTGCTCCTGTTCTTTCTTCAATACCTCTTTTAAATCTACGGTATAACACTTCTTGCATAGAACCATAGTCATTGGCACCTTCAATGGTTTTAATGTTAAATTTACGATAGTCACTCTTCTTTTTAAGACCACCTTCAAAGACAACCATGGAACCCACTGAAAAAGCACCAAAGATATTAGAAATATCATAAGCTTCTACTCTGAATCTTTGCATTTTTATCATAAAAAGTTCATAGAAGTAACTCTTTAATTGGTCGATACGTTCTCGTTCAGCTTCTATTTTTTCACTGAATTTTTCAATATATTCTTGAGCATTTTTTTCTACAAGTCTAATCAGTTTAGCTTTTTCACCAATCTTCGGTAGCACCAACTGAATCTTCTTGTTCGTCTTTTGCTTCAACCACGCTTCTATAAGCTCTTGTTCTTCCACTTGACGGCTGATTAAAATTTCTTTTGGAATAATCATGGCATTTGCATAAAATCTCTCAATGAATTCTCCCATTAGAACTTCATCGGATACATCCTCTAATGCATCTATAACATATTGTTCTCTACCAAGGAGCTTGCCCTGACGGATAAAGAAAACCATAAAACAAGCTTTCTCTTCTGCTCTTGCTAAACCGATGATATCTCTTTCTGATTCATCCAAAGTATATAATTTCTGAGACTTTTCTAGCTTTTCAAATGCTACAATGGTATCTCGAATCGCTGCTGCCTTCTCAAACTCCATTTGCTCAGCATGCTCTAGCATTTTTTTCTTAAGCAGTTCAATAGTGGATGAAACCTTTCCTTCTAAAAGATCCATAACTTCTTGGATCATGCCCAAATACATTTGGCGATCTACAGGTTTAAAACATGGAGCTAAACATTTTTTAATATCATAATTAAGACACGGTCGATCTCGACCTGCCCCTGGTATTTTACCACAGGTTCTCAAAGGATAATAAGTATTGATATAATCCAAAATGCGATGCATGTAATCACCAGAAACATATGGACCGTAATATCTTGCATTGTCTTTTTTTACCTTGAAGACCTTCATTACACGAGGAAACGGTTCATCTATGGTAATTTTAATATATGGATACTGTTTGTCATCTCTAAGAAGTATATTGTATTGTGGCTGATATTTTCTGATCATACTGGCTTCTAAAATCAGAGCCTCAACTTCACTATCAGTGATAATATATTCAAACTCAACAATTTTAGAAACCAATTCTTGGGTTTTTTTATCATGATTACTGCTATTTCTGAAATAACTTCTTACTCTGTTTTTTAGATTTTTAGCCTTACCGATATAAATGACATTACCATATTGGTCTTTCATTAAATAAACACCAGGTTGAGTGGTTAATTTTTTTAATTGAGCTTCTATATCAAACATTTTTGCCTCTCTAATTTGAAATTGTTGAACTAAGAAAAGGTTTAAAGGAAAACCTTCAAACCTCTTTAAACAAATAATTCCATAATTCTGTAGCTATGAAAATTTATCTTTTTATAATGGAATATCTCATCGCCATCCTTAATTTTATTAAGAGAACTTTGACTCAACTGCTTTTCATATTTTTGAATCGCTTCCTTTAATCTAAGCATTCTTGCCCTAGAATGTTCTTCTGCACTAATAATCGATGCGGTGTATAAATCTTGAGGTGAAGCATCAACTGATGCAGAAGTTGCTCGTTTCAAACGAGACAATTGGTCAACACTCTCTTGTGTTAAACCCTTTGGAATGCGCACACTAACAACCCCACCATAAGCGTATTTCTTACCGTCAGGTCCATAGGCATAGACGTAGCTAGCAGAACTTATGTTACCACCACCCACGATCGCGTGTGCAAGTTCATGAGATTTTACATGAGCTTCCCATTTTTGCATTTCCAAAATATCTTGCTTTATTTTTTGACCTTGTATAGAGTCTGCTTTTACATGAGCAACATCTTTATTCTTAAACTGCTCCTCTGGATCTGTCATAGGATGATGATCTTGTAAATACTGACGCATAGTCTTTTGATCAGCAATACGCATCTTTAATCACCTCGTACCATAATTATACCCTGAATTTCAAAAGATTATCAACAATTGAATAAGATGTTTAGATACAAAGATATTTTTCATTCTCATTAATGCTAGAAAGAATTTTTTAATTTTCCTGTGAACCTTTATAGAATTTTCTTCGAAAATTCTCAATGAACCTTTACAGAATTTTTTTCAAAAATTCTCAATGAAACTTTACAGAATTTTTTTCAAAAATTCTCAATGAACCTTTACAGAATTTTTTTCAAAAATTCTCCTGTATAAGATGTATTATGTTTTGCAACTTCTTCAGGTGTTCCTGATGTAACAATTGTACCACCACGATCTCCACCATCCGGGCCCAAATCAACAATGTAATCAGAGGACTTTATCATATCGAGATTATGCTCGATAACGACGACTGTATTGCCTGCTTCCACCAATCGATCCAAAACACCAATAAGGTGTTCAACATCAGCCATATGCAACCCTGTTGTTGGTTCATCAAGAATATATAAGGTCTTTCCTGTACTTCTTTTACTTAGCTCTGTAGCAAGTTTAATTCTTTGAGCTTCACCACCAGATAATTGGGTTGAAGGTTGTCCTAACTTAATATAACTTAATCCTACATCTGCCAAAGTCTGTAGTTTTGTTTTTATCTTTGGTATGTTTTCAAAGAAAGTTAATCCTTCCTCAACTGTCATTTCAAGCACTTCGGAAATGTTTTTTCCCTTATACTTAACTTCTAATGTTTCTCTATTGTACCTTTTGCCTTTACATACATCACATTGAACATATACATCAGGCAAGAAATGCATTTCAATTTTGTTGATACCATCACCATTACAAGATTCACATCGACCACCTTTAACATTAAAGCTAAATCGACCTTTTTTATAACCTCTTGATTTAGCTTCTGGAACCAATGCAAACAAATCTCTGATATGATCAAACATACCCGTATAAGTTGCAGGATTAGATCTTGGCGTTCTACCAATTGGAGACTGATCAATATCAATAACTTTGTCTATATGTTCAAGTCCTTCAACTTTATCATGTTTACCTGACTTTTGCTTATTTCTTAATAATTTGTTGGCCAAACTCTTATACAAGATTTCATTGACCAAAGTCGATTTACCTGATCCTGAAACCCCAGTGACACAAGTCATAATCCCTAATGGAAATTCTACATCAATTTTCTTTAAATTATTTTCCTCAGCACCAAAAACTGTAATTTTATTGCCGTTTGAAGTTCGCCTTATATCAGGAACTTTTATCACTCTTTTTCCTGATATGAATTGACCTGTAATAGATGAAGCATCATTAATGATGTCATCAACAGTGCCTCGGGCTACAATTTCACCACCATGTTCGCCAGCACCAGGTCCTATATCCAGAATATAATCTGCTGACTTTATAGTATCTTCGTCATGTTCTACTACAATTACAGTATTACCAATATCCGTTAAGTTTCTTAATGTTTTTATGAGTTTTTCATTATCCTTTTGATGTAAACCTATACTTGGCTCATCCAGAATATATAATACACCTACTAAACTTGAACCAATTTGAGTTGCCAAACGAATTCTCTGAGATTCACCACCTGATAAGGTTGATGCTGATCGATCTAATGACAAGTAATCCAAACCTACATCGCTTAAAAATTGCAATCTAGCTGTAATTTCCTTTAAAATTTGTTCAGAAATAACCTTATTGCCCGCTTTAAAATCCAAGGATTTAAAAAAGCTTAAAGCATCTTTTACAGATAATTTTGTCACTTCATCGATGTTTTTTCCACCAACTGTTACTGCAAGAACTTCTTCTTGAAGCCTTTTGCCCTGACATACTGGACAAGGATTTAAGGACATGTATTCCTGAATCTTATTACGCATATAATCAGAGTTCGTTTCTTTAAATCTTCTTTGAAGATTATTGATAATACCTTCAAAAGGTGCTTTATAAGTTCTATAATCATCATCAAATTTACTTGCAAATTTAAACTCGATAATACGACCATTAGAGCCATACATCAACTCATGTTGACAGGCTTCAGATAAATCTTTATAAGGTGTGTCTACATCATGATTATGATATTCCAAAATAGATTTAAACATTTGTATATAATAAGTACCATCAGATGAACTTGAAAATGGACTTATTGCTCCATCACGAATACTTAAATTTTCATCTTCAACAACTAAAGTCGGATCAATTTCCATGCGATAACCGAGCCCTTTACATTCTGGACAAGCTCCATATGGGGCATTAAAGGAAAACATTCTGGGTTCCATTTCTGCAATTCCTGCACCATGTTCCGGACACGAAAAATTAGTATTGAATACTTCGTCTCCATCTTCCTTTTGAACAATTACAACACCTTCAGAGAGTTTAAGTACGGTTTCTACAGAATCTGTAAGTCTCTTTTCAATGCCCGACTTAACAATAAGACGATCGACAACAACTTCAATCGTGTGTTTTTTATTTTTTTCTAACTCAATTTCCTCAGACAACTCTCTCATCTCACCATTTACTCGAACTCTGACAAAGCCATCCTTTTGAATCATTTTCAACTCTCTTTTATGCGTTCCTTTTTTCCCTACCACAATGGGTGCCAAGAGTTGAATACGTGTCGTTTCTGGATAAGATAATATATTATCAACAATTTCATCTACACTCTGCTGAGAGATTTCTCTATGACATGTTGGACAATGAGGCGTTCCAACTCTTGCAAATAATAATCTGAAATAATCGTATATTTCTGTTACAGTACCAACTGTCGATCTCGGATTACGATTTGTCGTCTTTTGATCGATTGATATTGCTGGTGATAAACCTTCGATATATTCTACATTAGGTTTCTCCATCTGTCCAAGAAACTGACGTGCATAGGATGACAAGCTCTCAACATATCTTCTTTGTCCTTCTGCATAAATGGTATCAAAAGCTAAAGAGGATTTTCCTGATCCACTTAGCCCAGTGATGACAACAAACTGATCTCTAGGAATATTCACATCTATGTTTTTTAAATTGTGCTCTTTTGCACCTTTAATCTCAATATATTTTTTTGACATTTTGCCTCCACTATTTGATTTGATCCAGTATTTTTTCATACTCGGTTATTTTATCACGTAGCTCAGCTGCTTTTTCAAAATGTAAATCACCAGCAGCGGCTTTCATCTCATCTCTTAATGCTTCAATTAATTCATACAAGTCATCCACTTCGTATTCTGCCAATTCATTGTACAAACTTTCGTCCTCAGCCACATGTGTTGCCTTAAGATCCTCTCGAATAGTTTTGTATATAGACTTTGGTACAATACCATGTTCTTCATTGTATGCCATTTGAAGTGCCCTTCTTCTATTGGTTTCATCAATAGTTTTATGCATAGATCGTGTCATATTGTTAGCATACATAATCACCCTACCATTTGAATGTCTTGCAGCTCTACCTACGGTTTGTATCAAGGAGGTCTCTGATCTTAAAAACCCTTCCTTATCCGCATCCAATATCGCTACTAATGAAACCTCAGGCAAATCTAATCCTTCTCTTAATAAGTTGATACCAATCAAAACATCAAATTCACCTTTTCTCAATTCCTTAATGATTTGCAGTCTTTCGAACGTTGCAATATCTGAATGCATATATTTTACTTTGACATTTAAAGATTTGAAATAATCCGTTAAATCCTCAGCCATTTTTTTTGTTAATGTCGTAATTAAAACTCTTTCATTTAACTCCACGCAACGATTAATTTCTGTAAACAAATTGTCAATTTGACCTTCAACGGGTCTTACTTCAATAATTGGATCCAATAAACCTGTTGGTCTAATAATCTGTTCAGCAACAATTTTACTATGATCATGTTCATAAGGTCCTGGAGTTGCTGATACAAAAAGCACTTGATTCAAAAGCGATTCAAACTCTTCAAAATTTAAAGGTCTATTGTCCATTGCACTAGGTAATCTAAAACCATAGTCCACTAATGTTTTTTTCCTGGATTGGTCACCAGCATACATGCCACGAATTTGGGGAATACTTACATGAGATTCATCTACAATTAAAAGCCAATCATCACCAAAATAATCCATTAATGTATAAGGTCTTGAACCTCTTGGTCGACCTGATATAGGTCCTGAATAGTTTTCTATGCCGGAACAAAATCCTACTTCCTTTAGCATCTCAATATCATAATTTGTTCTTTGCTCAATACGTTGAGCTTCAATAAGTTTTCCCTGCTCCTTAAAAAGTTGAACTTGTTCAATCATTTCGTCTTCAATACGCTTTATAGCAGCTTCAATTTTCTCCTTCTGAGAAATGTAATGACTTGCAGGTAAAATTGCCACGTGATCTCTTATACCTAAAATTTCACCTGTTACCACTTGAATTTCAGAAATCCTATCAATTTCATCACCAAAAAATTCTACACGATAAGCGATTTTATCATTTGAAATCGGAAATATTTCAACCACATCTCCACGTACTCTAAACGTACCCCGAACAAAAGAAATGTCATTTCGATTGTATTGTAGCTCCACAAGTTTTTCAATTAATGACTCTCTGCTTTTCTCCATTCCCGGACGTAAGGAAATCACCATATTTTTATAATCGATTGGATCGCCTAAACCATAAATACACGAAACAGAAGCAACAACAATAACATCCTTTCTATCGAAAAGAGCTAGTGTTGCACTATGTCTCAACTTATCTATTTCATCATTTATAGATGAATCTTTTTCAATAAATACATCTGAGCCGGGAATATAAGCTTCTGGCTGATAATAATCATAATAGCTGACGAAGAATTCCACTGCATTATTCGGGAAAAACTCCTTAAATTCTGCACAAAGCTGACCTGCTAAGGTTTTATTATGCGCTATTATTAAAGTTGGCTTTTGTACCTGTTCAATAACATTTGCCATGGCAAAGGTTTTACCTGAACCAGTAACACCAAGTAAGGTTTGAAACTTTTCTTTATTATTTATACTTTCGACAAGTTCCTGAATTGCCTTTGGTTGATCACCTGTTGGCTTAAATTCAGAGACTAATTCAAATCTATCCATACTCACCTCTCAAACATATGTTCGTATTTATTATATGATGTTTTTGACATAAATACAACTGAATATTGGTTTTCTTATGAGCTAAAAAGATAAGACTTTTGCCTTATCTTATTTTTCTTCTAAAATATAAAACATATGCACTGTATTATATAGGCCAAAAACCCTTTCATTCACCGACACCGATTGTACCTCTAATACCCCCTCATCAATTTTTCTAAATTGATGATTTTTATATGCGTATAGATTATTGTCCTCATTGATATAATACATAGCTTCTCTAAAGAGTGCTATTTCTTTTACATTTTGATCCAGCTGCGTCACTTTATTATGATCAACCTCATATAAAGCTTTATAAGAATCAATAAAATAAAACATTTCAGATTCAGGATCAAACAAACTGTTTTGAATGTTTTCATCTTCAAAAATTCTTTCAGCTTTGCCTTTTTGATTCACATATACTAAACCATATTTATCAATAACATAATAATCCTCATCGCCACCACATAGGAGTTCTTGAAAATGTTCTGAAATAATATTTAGTGGTATGATTACATCTTTAATAAACATTTGCATTAAGGGCTTTTGATCTGTAACATAAATGAAGTTTTCTTCATTATGTCCTTTTACCCATAAAGGCTCTATCTCTAATCGAATTTTTTTTCCAGACCATGCATTTTCAGCATTATAGTAGGTAATACCCTTTGAGTCTTCAGATGTGAAGACATATGTTAAAGACTCCTTAAACATCCCAATATATTTTTGATTATTTTTTATTTCAAATGTTTTTCTTCCTTTTCTAGGCGTATAGGTATAAATTTTGTCATTTAGATCGAGAAGTAGGACTTGAACTTCTCCTCTCATTTGATGAACAGTCTGGTTAGTGGCCTTATAATAATTACTAATATCCTCTGTCAAAAGGTACTCTCCTCGTATCAAGTCGATTCGATTGCCTTCTACTTGATACAGTTCACTACCACTTCTTATAAGTAAAGTATTATCGATGTATTGTGCATTTTCAAAAGATAGTCGATTTTCAAACACTCCAATTACTCTTTCATCTTTAATATCATAGATATAACCTTTTTTTTCGGTATTAAAGAGAAGAAAATCGTCTATTTTTAATAAGGAGTCGTTTAACAAACCTATTTCAATGTGTTCTAAGGTTTTACCTTCTGAATTCAACCGTTTTAATTCGTTTTTTTCATCTACAACAAAAATAGTTTTAAAATCCTCAGTCGCTATGAAACTTTTAATATGATCCGCAATCTTAATCTCAGTTTTAAATCCTGTATCTTTCATCTCAAGAAGCTCATTATTTTTTAAAAGCATCACCGAATCTTTTTTCTCATTGATTTGAAAGGTTTCGACACCCTCTAAAAGGTATACTTCTTTTGAACTGACATTGATGATATAGATATTATGCTCATCATCATAAAGAGAAACCAAAGTTTCATACATATAGCTGTTTGGGATTTTATAATTTGTAGGGCTTTGTATTCTGTAATTGAAAGGATCATTAATAATATGCTTAGCATAGAGATGGATGTTTTCATCCGATACTTTAATTGAGGAATCCCCAACAACTACATATGTGCCATTGGTTTTGTAGTAAACAAAACAGACTTCAAAAAAGTCACCTTCATAATTTTGATATGAAAAGTATCCAATTGTTAATCCAATTATTACGATTAAAACTAGGATAAAAAAGCGAAATTTCATGTTACCTTCTTTCAAAAAATAACCTAGCAAGCTAGGTTATTCAATAAACAAATCTTTATCTGCCAATCTACGATTCACAACCCGTGTTACTACCAGTTGAAGAACTGCAACCACTGGTACTGCTAAAAGCATCCCTAAAACGCCCATTAAACTTCCCCCAACTAGAATTCCGAGAATAATCCAAAATGGTGACAAACCAACTGAATCACCAAGAATCTTTGGTCCAAGAAAGTATCCATCAAATTGTTGCAAGGCAAAGATAAAGATTGCAACCCACAAGGCTTTAATAGGATCATAAAACACAGTTAACACAATTGCAGGCACCATACCTATAAAAGGTCCAAAATATGGGATCATGTTTGTTACACCTACAATAATTGCAAGTAAGGCAGCATATTTTACATCGAGGACCAGTAAGCCAATAAAGCACATAGAACCAATAATAATGGAATCTATGGTTTTTCCAATAATATATCTAGAAAAAATAATATTTACATCTTTAAAGAACAAAATGGTTTTATCTGCCTGTTTCTCTTTTAATGAAGAGTATATGATTCTTCTCATTCCCTTTTGGAATTTATCCTTATCTAAGAGCAAGTATACAGCTATGACAAAGCCAACAACCACTTTAAACAAACCGCCGAAGAAGGCAATTAACAAGTTTACAATATGATCCAGAGTGCCTCTTAAAATTTTGGAGAAATCACCAATATATTGCGACAATGTATCTACATTTATATACTCTTCCAAATTTAATTCATCGTACCATTCAGTGTTAATTATTTTTTCGTTGGTATAATCAATCAATTCATCCTTATAACCGTTAAAGTTATTTAAAAGGTCCGTTACGTTTTGTACAATCATCGGAATGACAATGGTAATAATTGCAGTAATCATACCTAAAACAATTAGATAGCAAATTAAAATGCTAATAAGTCGATTAATTCTCAGTTTCTTTTCAAAAAAACGCATCATCGGATTAATAACATATGCAATACCTACGGCCCAAAAGAATGGTTGTAATATATTCAAAAGGTATAATAATATTGAAGCGACAGAATCAATTCGGTCCAAGACTTTAAACAGAATCAAGCCGATTATGATTATAGGTAAAAACTCTAAATATGGTATTTTTTTTCTGTTCATAAAAGAACCTCCTATTTTGTTATTATACCACAACAAATAGGAGGTCACACAACGAATCCTGTTAAAATTTCACTAAAGTAATATCGTTAAAAATTTTCCTAGAATCCTACATTTATCAACATTTTTTTTGCAAATCAAAGGAAAAGAAAATGTTATTTTTTGAAGACGAACTCGTTTTCAATATTTTCCCAAACATAACCAATAGAAACATAATCTACACCACCAATTTGGTCCAATCTTGTTTCTTTCGGCTTTCCACCTAACGCTTCACAAAAACCACACGCTGGATTATCTTTAAGTACCCAAACGATCATCGTCTTGATTTCAGATTTTACAAAGGCATTTGCAGATTTTTCTAATAAGGAATGACCTACACCTTCACCTTGATAACGATCTAAAACATATATAGAAGAAACGATACCTCTAATATTATTTCCATCATCTCTTGATACTTCAGGTGTTGCAAAACCAATGATTTCACCAATTTTTGATTCAGCTACATAGATCAAACTCTCTTTTGACAACATATTTAAGAAGTTTCTCTTTTGCTTGTCATAATTAATGTTTTCTAAATAATCTTGATCAATAATTCCTCTATAAGCAGTTTTCCATGTTTCAACATAAACTTTTGTCACACCAATACTGTCATAAATGCTGGCTTTTCTAATTATCATAATGCTCTTCCTTTCAAAAACCCGTAAATGTATTTGAACTCACAGGCACAAATACTATTTTAACATAGATTTTGTTATTTGGACATAAGTTTTTCTTTTAGCACTTCAATTGCTTTAATCAATTGAAGATCATTCTCTAAATCAGGTGTTTCATAATTGATTCTACCCTCATATGGTACTTCGTAATCTGGCTCAACACCTTTTTGGTGAATAGCTATACCATTTGCTGTAAAATACTGAGAAATTGTAATTTTATACCCAGACCCATCCTCTAATGCACTAACGCCTTGCACAATACCCTTACAAAATGTTTTTTCTCCAACAATCTGGATTCGGTCATAATCCTTTAATGATGCTAATAATATTTCTGAGGCTGATGCAGATTGACCATTGGCTAACATTACAATTGGTATATCATCTTCATGACGATCAGATTTATATTCATGTTTTTTGCCTTCATTGTCTAAGGTATATATTATAATTCCTTTACCTAAAAACTCATCCGCTATTGCTGTACTTTCAACAACCAGTCCACCAGGATTATCCCTTACATCAATGATCAAGCCCTTAATATTTTGACTTTTAAGTTGATTCAAATGTTCTAAAAACGCCTTTGAAGTATCTGTACCGAATTGATAAATTGAGATATATCCAAGATCACCAATAATTGTCGAAGTGATAAAAGGGATTTCTACTTTTCCTCTTTTCATATGGAAAGCAAGTTCTTCTGAATTTCTAGAAATCACAACTTCAACAGGAGTATTCGCTTCACCTAGCATAATATTAATAAGTCGCTCGCTACCTACATCATCAATATGTTCACCATCAACAGCTAAAACATAATCCCCTGGTAAAATACCAGCCCCTTCAGCAGGAGAGTTTGGAAATACACGGGTTATGTGAATTTCATTTTCACTTACATCACTGAGTATCCCGATGCCAACATAGTTTCCATCCGTTGAATTTTTATATTCCTCAAATTCCTCAGCATTCATATATCGAGAATAGCGATCATCAGTGGCTTCAAACATACCATCAATCATGCCCTCATTGAGTTCACTTTCATTAATATCCATATAAAAGCGATCTAAAATATCATCTTTTATTTCATCAAGTTTGGCATATTCATGATAGAAATTCGTCAAAGTCGTATGATGATGCTTGGTCACAAGAACAACACCATCAACTGCAAACAAAGTCAACATTATTCCTACAGCAACTGTTATTCCAAATATAAATGCTATGAACTGGGTTTTAAATTTCATTTTATTAAATCCTTTGTTTTAATATTCACTTGCTTGTAACCATTCAATCATCGGATCAACATACTCACCATTCTCACGAACCTCAAAGTGTAAATGGGGACCAGTACTATTGCCAGTACTTCCAGACAAGGCAATCACTTGGCCTTTTACAATTTTGTCACCTTTTTTTACAATCAAACTTGAATTGTGTGCATATAAGGTTACAATGCCACCACCATGATCGATCATAATTGCTTTTCCATAGCTACTTAACCAGTTGGACCAAATAACAGTACCTTGTTGAGCTGCCATAATCTTAGTGCCAGTTGGACAAGGAATGTCTATGCCTGTATGCATTTTATATACACCAAGAATAGGATGAATTCGATTACCAAAAGGAGAGCTGATTGTACGATAACCATCCACTGGCCAAATCATTTTACCACCGGCATAAAGTTCTTGAAGCTTTAAATCTTCAATTATCGCTTTAACTTTTTCAGCATCTTCATTGATTTCATCAATTTGTATCGCAACCGCTTCAATATCTTCTTCCAATTTTATTTGTTTCTCTTCAAGCTCTGCAATTTGTGCTTTTAATTCAGATTTCTTCACAGTCATTTCATCTTGAAGCGTCACTAATTTCGTTTGTTCATTTTCAAGATTAGCTTTCTTCTCTTCTACATTGGCTTGGTCCACTTCCATTTGAAGAATTAAATCCGTATCACTTTCTATAATTCTTTGAAGCAAGTCAATTCTTACCAGAAGGTCTTCGAAGTTTTTTGATTCCAAAAGCACCTCAAAATAACCAACGGTCCCATTCATATACATGACTCGAATACGCGAATCCAACAAATCATTGGTCTCACTTAACTTTTGTTTCGCTGCATCCAATTCTAAATTGGCAAGATTCACTTGTACCTGATTCTCTTGAATCTGAACATTTAAACTTTTTATCTCATCTTCAGTTAATCGTACTTTTTCTTCTAACCCACGAATATTTCTAATGACCTTATTTTGTTGATCAACAAAATCCTTATGAGTTTCATCTAATTGATTTAACTGTTCTTCCATGTCATCCAAAATGCCTTCTTGTTTTTCGATATCATCTGATATTGCAAATACCGACCAAACAATAGTTGACATAAAAATGCATAATAATATGATAAACTTTTTCATCCCTACTCCTAAACGTTTAGGTATCGTTTCACACCCCACATACTACCAAGGGCACCAATACCAGCACCAACCGGCAAAAATACTTCAAGAATATCTGTCATAACACCTTGTACTGGTACAATGTAAGCTGCAATAATCACATAGAAATTACTTGTTAACAAATCATAAGTATAGCTATATGCAATGTAAATGAATCCCATTGCAAACAACGCACCAAAGAAACCTAACAAAGTCCCTTCCAAAATAAATGGCCATCGAATAAACCAATGGGTTGCGCCAACATATTTCATAATTTGAATTTCATTCTTTCTACTTGTAACGGCTAATTTAATCGTATTTGAAATTACGAAAGTAGATACAAATAATAAAATAAATATAATGGTTAAACCAATATTTCTTATAAATTGAGTTATAGAGTTTATCTTTAAAATGACATCTCTATAATACTTTATTTCCTCAATACCATTGATTTCTTGCATTAAGCGAACAATATGATCCGAGTATACTAAATTATCCATTTGTACAATATAAGAGTTGGGTAATGGATTTCTTTCTTCTAGACCAGAAAGAACCTGAGAATGTTCAGACCATTCTTGTTTCATTTTTTCCAAAGCTTGTTCTTTTGTTTCAAAGGTTATTTGGCTGACTTCATCTATTGCAGAAATTTTGTCACCAATGGCACGCATTTCATCTATGGATAAATCATCTTTAAGAAAAACTTGAATCACATCAAACTGATCAGAAGCATAGTCCCCTAGATTAGAAATATTTACAATCAATAGAAATATAATTCCCAAAATTAATAATGTTGCTGTTACAGATGTAATCGAAGCAAAAGTCATCGTTCTGTTTCGCCATAAATTCACAAGGGCTTGTTTAAAAACATACAGGACATATCTAATCATCATAACCATACACCCCTTTGCTTTCATCTCTTACAATCACACCATTTTCAAGAGCAATAACCCTTTGTTTCATGTCATTGACTATTTCTTTGTCATGGGTAACCATGATTATGGTCGTACCTGATTTATTAATATTCCGAAGAAGTTTCATAATTTCCCATGAGGTGTCTGGATCCAAGTTACCTGTTGGCTCATCACAAATGAGGATCGGCGGATCATTTACAATAGCTCTTGCAATACAAACTCTTTGTTGCTCACCACCGGACAATTCCTGAGGTTTAGATTTTTCTTTTCCCTTTAAACCAACTAAATCTAAAACTTTAGTGACCAACGGTTTTATATCTTTACCCCTAGTTCTTGTAATCTCTAATGCAAAAGCGATGTTTTCGAATGCTGTTTTATTTTGAAGCAGTCTAAAATCTTGAAAAACCACACCTGTTTTCGCTCTGATTTTGGGAACGCGTCGATTATGTACCTTTGTGATATTTTGATCATCTAATAAGATGCGACCTTTTGTTGGTTCTAATTCCTTTAAAAGTAATTTGATTAATGTCGATTTACCAGCACCACTGGGACCAACAATAAAAACAAATTCACCCTCTTTAATCTCTAAATCCAGTCCATTCAATGCAGTAACACCATTTGGATAGCGCATGAAGACTTTTTTAAACGTTATCATCTATAAACTCCTTAATTGGTTATAATTCAAAACATACACTTATATTATACTATAGTTTTTAATAGAAAACCTTTATTTTAGATTACAATTAAGCAACAATTTCACTGACTTTTCTTAAAAAACTACTTAATTTCACCTCTGAAATAATTGTTTTATGCATCATCAAATTGGCTATATAAATACATATTCGTAAAAAGAGGTAAATATGATTCAAAACGAAGAATTTATTGATGATTTTCTTTTAGAAGCAAACCAACATATGGATACCATTGAGCATACTCTGTTAACCCTTGAAGACGAGGAAGACTTTGAAAAGGTAAATGATATTTTTAGAGCAATTCATAGTATAAAAGGAACAGCAGGTTTTTTTGGTTTGTCAAATATTGTGGATTTATCACATGCCATGGAAAATGTTTTTGGAGAAATAAGAAAACAGAAGCTAAAACCTAACAAAGCTGTGATCACTCACTCAATCACAGCTTTAGACCTTTTAAAGCATATGATTGCCGACCTTCAATTTAGTGAAACTTTAGATCTTACAGAGGTCATTCACAACTTAAACCAATTAATCTTCATTAATTCTATATCCCCTGAAGCAGCCTATGAGTTTATGGATCCCTACAATCAAATATTTAAGGTTTCAAATATTCATCAAGAATCTATGGCAAACTTCGTAAAAGAAAATTTTAATTTCTATGCTATTAGCTTAGGCATCAATCATCATTTAAGCTTATACGAAGGTGGACCCATAAAAATGTTTCATCGTATTGAAGCCATTGGATCTCTCCTTGATACACAAATAGATTGTACTGATATTAAATCCCTAGATCATGTATTAATTGCTCTTGAAAACGGTTCAGCAGATGTACATTTACGTATCACCTTAGCATCTAAACTAGAAAAAAACGATGTTGCAGTTGTTGTTAATGTTCCTAAGACTTATATTGTTGAATTAACTCTACAAAATCAATTTTATATACCTGAGAAAACTGATGAAAAAGAAATGAAAACCTCTGAAACAGATTTTACACCTTTACAAAATAGTTCAGTAGATATTGGCGATGAATCTATTCAAGTCAAACTGTCAAAACTTGATCATCTTATGGATCTAATCGGTGAACTTGTGATCTCAGAATCAATAGTGACTCAAAATCCTGAAATACTTAATTTAAATCTTATGAGTTTTCAGAAGGCAAGTAGGCAACATCGAAAAATAATTCTAGAATTAAAGGAAATCATTACTGATGTTCGTCTTATACCACTCACAAATTTATTTCATAAAATGAAAAGAGTTGTTCGAGATGTTAGTATTAAGCTGAATAAAGACGTTGAAATCGAAATTATTGGGGATGATATTGAAGTTGATAAGAAAATTGCAGAAATCATATCTGATCCATTAATTCATCTTATAAGAAACGCTGTTGATCATGGTATAGAATTACCACAAATTAGAAAAGAAAAGAACAAAAAAGAGACTGGAAAAATCCATCTAAAGGCATCAAAAACAGGCAGTGAAATTATTATTTGCATTAAAGATGATGGTAAAGGACTGAATCCATATGAAATTTACCAAACCGCCTATAATCAAAATATTGTATATAAGTCCTTTGACGAACTTTCCTATCAAGAAATATTTAATTTAATATTGGAACCAGGATTTTCAACTAAGACGGAAGTAACTGAGTATTCAGGCCGTGGTGTTGGTATGGATGTGGTTTTGAAGAGTATACAAAAGGTAGGTGGCACAATCTCCATCGATAGCCAAGAAGGCTTCGGTACAACATTTAATATCAAACTTCCATTGACACTTTCCATTGTTGAAGGCATGTTAGTAGCACTGGATACTGGCATTTACATCATACCTACGTTAAATATAAAAAATTGTATTATTCCAAATCAAGATATGATCATTTGTGGCACCAATAATGAAAAATTAATACGCATCGGTAAGAAAACATATCCCATCATTGTTTTAAAATCATATCTGGGATTTTCAGGCGAAGAAGAAGATTTGCTTAAAGGTATTCTGATTGAAATTGAAAACGATAAAGGCAATGCGATCATTTGGGTAAATAAAATTATAAATCATCAACAGATTGTTGTAAAAAAATTACCCAAGCATCTTAAGAATACAGAGAAACTCAGCGGTTGCACATTATTAGGCAACGGAAAAGTCAGTCTCATTGTGGATGTTGACCAGCTTGTTAACTATAAAAACTAGAAAGGAGAACCCATGGAGTATTATTTTGAAAATCAAAGGATGATATGTGATTTGCAGGAAGATTTGATTTCGATTTACATCAAAGAATTGGTTGATAAAGTAAAATCACTGATATTGAATAATTTAGATTCCTTTGAAACCTTAATCATCAATCTTGATGTTGTTGAAAATATGGATTCTATTGGTGTTACCTTTCTAATCGGTGTATTTAAGACCCTTGAGCAATACGGAAAAACATGAAAGTTATTAATGTAAGGCCACAAATTTATGATTTGTTTTCAATAATGAAACTCAATAAAGTCATGGAAATAACTAAGAAAGCCTAGGAGGTGACCTATGAAAAGGATTTTAATTGTTGACGATTCACCTATGATTCACAAGATTTTAAAAAACGTGCTCACAGAGTTAGGACATGATGTTTGTGGTGCAGGGAAAAATGGACAGGAAGCAATTGATTTATACGATTCCTTGGACCCAGATCTTGTTTTCATGGATATTACAATGCCTGTTATGGATGGTTTGGAAGCCGTTAAGCATATTAAGGATAAGCACAATAATGCGAAAATAGTCATGTTAACTGCAATGGGAGATGATGAAATTAGAGCAGAGGCGAACGCTCTTGGTGTCGATCTATTTTTGAAAAAACCTTTCAATTTGGAAAAAATAAGCGAAGTCTTTCAGAAGCTTGTCTAGGAGGCCATATGAATCCTGTAATAATAGATACCTTTATTCAAAGTACAATTAATATGTTTAAAGAAATGGTTGATCTTCAAGTAACACAATTTGGCGATCTCCTTCCAGGAGAAGATTACTTAAATATTATAGACACCTATGCATCAGTTAGTTTTTCAGGTAAATTTAGAGGCAGATTTATTTTAGATGTCAATCACCTTCTTGGACTAAAAATCTGTTCAAATCTTATGGCTGAAGAAGTTTTAACCCTTAGGAATAAGTTAAATTTATCAGGTATTTCAGAGCTGACCAATACCATTTCTGGTGATGCAATTACTTCCATCAACAACACTTATCATTCAGGTCTTCGTTTAGCACCTCCAGTTGTCGCCACAGGTAAAAATTTAGGTGTTGCAAAGATAAAAATGGAATCCGTAACCATTCAGATGAATACAGATTCTGGTCCTTTCAAGATCAATATAGCCGTCGAAGGAGGTGAAATCTTATGAGACCCGATATCACGCCTTTTCTTAAAGCACTAGAACAAACATTTCTTCAATTTGGCATCCATCTTGAATCAGCAGAAGATCCTGTTGATATTGAGGCATATGTCATTGAACAAGAGGTTACTGCATACATTGGTATTGTAGGTGATTTTAGAGGTAATATCTCTTTCTCATTTCCATCATCTACTGCAAAGCGCATTGCGTCACTTATGATGATGGGCATGCCCGTTGAAACCTTTGATGATATGTCAAGGAGCGCAATTGCTGAAATCGCAAATATGATTAGCGGCAACGCTTTATCTTTAATTGTTACACCAGAATTAAAATTGGATATCACCCCTCCTTCACTACTCATCGGAGATGAAGTATTTCTATTATTAAGCTATCATACAACAAAGCATATGAAACTTATGACTTCTATGGGTGAAATGATGTTAAACGTTGTTATCGAATAAAAGACCCCCAACTTTCTAAAATAGGAAAGCTGGGGGGTTTAATTCATTATTCATGGGATATGATATTTTTCAAACCATCCACAACCCATTGTGAGGGTACCTTTTCCTCAAATAATAACAGTACGAAATTATCTGCCATAGTTTCTTCTGGATGATAGGTATATTCCGTATTGGTGCCTATTAATTCATAATAATTCTCAATCTCTTCCTTTTTTACAATCAATACTTGACCAAGATTATAAAGAGGCTGTGGTATGCCATCGACAATTTCTACTGCCAGCATATCATCCTTCAAAGTCGAGAAGAATGAACCGCCTTTTTCAAGGTCATAGGATGATGTAGAATAGATAATTGGAATAAATGATAATTCTACACCCTTATACTTCCCTGTAATAAAATAATTGTTGTCTGGAGCATCTGGATTTGCAATTGTCAATGCTTTTAGTTCTTCTGGTATTATTAATTCTTCACATCTCTCATAGTGAATAACACCATAAATTGCTTCTCTCAACTCCTTATGAGCCCTTGAATATACATGAAACATTTCATGAGCAATCAGTCTTTTTGTACCTTCAGAAGTTGTGATCATATTAGGTTTCAAGACAATCGATTGGCCTCTTGTATAAGCAGCACCACCTTCATCAGAACTGTCTGTTAAAATAAATTGAATCTCTGGCATATCAATGTTCATTGAGTCAAGACGCATTACCAAATCGTCCATATGTTTATCAACAATCGCCTTCTGGTCAGCCGTCCAACTTAATACATGGGTTTTTAAGATTGTCTTTCTACCTTCGACATCTAAAGGAACTTCCGACTTAAATTTAGAAGCATAATCAAAGGTGCTTAGTTTTATCGTGTAATCATCATCTGCTGATAAAATATTTACAGCTTCATCACCTTCAATAAAGGTATAACGTTTATTTTCAATATCTTCTGCAACAATTTTTATTTCATTGTTGTTGGCCCTTTGCTCTTGGACATCTAACTGGTCATCACAAGACCATAAACCCGATATCAATAAGAATAGGACTAAAAAATTTACTCTCTTCATATTCACCTCCACGCACTCATTATATAGAGGGTTAAAATATGTGTCCATAATACTGAATTCAAGTTAAGGAAAACATAATGATTTATTAAGCTTTGTTTATTTTTCTGTAAATTTAAATAGCCATTCTGAATTCAGAATGGCTAAAAATTATTTTCTAAACATCTCTAAAGATGCATCAAGTATATTGTTGATATAGGCTAATACAATACCATAGTTTGTAATTGGAACACCAATTTCATCACACATGGTTATACGATTAAGCATGGTTTTTTTATTGTTCATACACGAACCACAATGAATGACCATATCAAAATCTTTTATGTCATTTGGAAAGTCATGCCCCATCTTAAATGAGTAATCTAATTCAAAACCTAATTTCTTATTTAAGAGTTTTGGAATTTTAACTCTCCCAATATCTTCATGAGAGTGATTATGTGTACAGCTTTCTGAAATTAAAACCTTGCTACCAGGCTTTAAGTTTTCAATGGCTTTAATACCATTTTCAAAAGACCATAAATCACCTTTCTGTCGAGCAAATACAATTGAAAAACTCGTCAAAGGAATTTCGTCAGGTACAATTTCATTAACTTCTTTAAAGGCTTGGGAATCTGTTATAACCAAATCTACATGTTTTAGTTCTTTCAAGGTATCTTCAAGCTCAGTGTCTCTCACAACATGACATTTTATACCATGGTCCAGCGCATCACGAATGACTTGGACTTGGGGTAAAATAATTCTTCCTTTTGGTGCTTCTGAATCTATGGGAACGACCAATACTACTGTTCCATTATAAGGCACTAAATCACCAATCAAAGTTTCCTCTTCTTGACCATCTTCCAATCTTTTTATTAATTCATCCTTCAATTCCAAAATATGAGTTTCATTCAACGCTGAAACAAATTGTGCCTGAGGATAAAGTTCTTCATACATGGCTAAAGTTGTTTCATCCGCTTCATCTATTTTGTTGAAAACAATCATATAAGGTATATTAAAGCGCTTGAATTCTTTCATAAAATGCTTGAAGGAAATTTCATCTACCTGATTAATATCATGGGTATAAATAGCAAAATCCGTTCTTTGTAAAATCTTTTTCGAGCGTTCTACTCTTAATTCGCCTAACTCACCGTGATCATCCAAGCCGGCTGTATCAATAAACACAACTGGTCCAAAAGGAATTAGCTCCATCGTTTTAGTGACAGGATCCGTAGTCGTCCCTTTCACTTTGGATACCAGCGATATTTCTTGACCTACAATTGCATTAAGTAGTGAAGACTTGCCAGCATTTCGATTCCCATAAATTGCTATATGTGGTCTATTTGCTCTTGGTGTACCTTGCATAAGCCCTCCTAAACGAATAAATCTCTTTCACCATCTCTTATTTTATCTAAGTTACCAATGGTCAATTCTTTAATATTTTCTTTGCCTATATTGTTTACTTCATTTTCCAATACTTGTTCTACTAAAGCTTTCAATTCATCATCACCATAATCAAGAGCAAACTCTTGTAAGGTCATTAAAGCATTGGGTTGGCAAACATTATGAATTTGTCCTGATTTTGCTAATCGCATAAAACGATCGCCAGTTCTACCACTTCTATAACACGCTGTACAATAACTTGGAATGAAACCATCCTTAAGTAGCTCTTTAATAATTTCGAGTGGTGAACGGTGATCAGCAACTTCAAACTGATCTACTTTCTTTCCCGAAACAGCTTCTTCTTTATAGCCACCAACACCCGTACATGAACCAGCACTCACTTGAGAAACACCATAATTTAAAACTTCTTTTCTCATAACAGCTGATTCTCTCGTAGATAAAATAATACCTGTAAAAGGTACAGCAAGACGAATAATCGCCACAATACGCTTAAATTGATCATCTGTTACAATGTTAGGGAACTGGTTTAATTCCATCCCCTCAGCCTTTTGTAATCTTGGTACAGAAATCGTATGGAAACCCACACCAAATTTTTCTTCCAAATGCTCATTGTGAAGCATTAAACCCAACAGCTCAAATTTATAATCTGCTAAACCAAATAATACACCACCACCTACATCATCAATACCAGCTTCCATAGCACGGTTGAATGCTGTTAAATGATATTCATAGTCACCTTTTAAACATTTTGGATGAACTGCTTCATAGGTTGGTTGATGATAAGTTTCTTGGAATAAAATATAGGTTCCAATACCTTTATCCAATACTTTTCTATAATTTTCTACTGTTGTAGCAGCAATATTTACATTGATTCTTCTGATATTGCCATTTTTATTTTCTGTTGCGTAAATTGTATCAATTGCATGACATACATAATCAATGTCACAGTTCACAGGATCTTCGCCTACTTCAAGAGCGATACGCTTATGACCCATTGATTCCAACAATTTAACTTCTTCTTGAATTTCTTCATCCGTTAATTTTCTTCTTTTAAAGTCATTGCCTCTTGCGTAACCGCAATAAGTACATGAATTGACACAGAAGTTTGAAACATACAATGGTGCAAAAATAACAACACGGTTGCCATAGATTTTTTTCTTGATTTCTCCTGCCGTTTTAAAAAGCATTGCATTCGCCTCTGGTGAATCATTCTGAATTAATTTAGCAATTTCTAAATGCGAAAGACCTTTTAAATCACCAGCTTTTTGTAAAATACTTTTAATTTCTGACAAATCAGCATTTTTACCATTTTCCAAAGTTTCATAAATATAATCATGTTTAATAAACATACTTACCTCCAACTATCGTAATCGCCTCGACCCATGTCTACATGGAATCCAACAGAATTAATTCTTCCTTCAATACATTGTCTACAATGTGCAGCTTCATCACCAGTACAAATCTTATCTTGATACAACTCATATTTCTCTCTCACATCTGTTGGTGAAAGATTTGGCATCACCACATTTGCACCTACTTTTAATGCTTTTTCTCTACCTTTGTTGTCTAAAGTACCGAGAGCCGTTGTTGATGGTAAAAGGACTTTGGGAAGCATTAGTCTTGTTAATGCCAGCATAACTAAAGTATCTTCTACAGTACCACCTTTATATCCACCTAAAGGTGTTTTTGCATGTGGAATGAACGGTCCAATGCCAACCATATGAGGATTTAATGATTTTAGAAACAATAAATCTTCAGCTAAAATTTCCGGTGTTTGTCCAGGAATACCAACCATGAATCCCGCACCAACTTGGAATCCAATTGCTTTTAAGTTGTTTAAGCATTCTTTTCTACTTGATAAAGACATATCCTCATGAATTGCTTCGTATAAATCATCATTCGCTGTTTCATGTCTTAATAAGTAACGATCTGCACCAGCGTTTTTAATTGCTTGATAGCTTTCCATTGTTCTTTCACCAATAGAAATGGTCACAGCAACATCCTGCCATCGCTTCTTAATACTTGAGATTATATCCACTAAAAGTTCATCGGTATAATATGGGTCTTCTCCACCTTGCAAAACAAAAGTCCGATAGCCCAACCAGTAGCCTTGATCACAACATTTCAATATTTCATCTTTAGTCAATCGATACCTGTTTGCATCGAACTGCTTCGCCCGAATTCCACAATATTTACAATTTCTCATACAGTAATTTGTAAATTCAATTAAACCTCGCATATATACTGTATCACCATAATATTTACGTTTTGTTTGAAGAGAATAATCGAATAGAATCGCCTTTTCTTCTTCTGTCATATGCGTTAAAAGATAAACAATCTCTTCTTTCGTTAAGTTGTTTTCTAGATTTAATTTCTCTATCAAATCAAGAACTTTCAATACAAACCTCCATTATATCGTTTTCTTTGAAACAGCGGTTTTCACTGTAACACCTGGGATATTACCAAGTTTTCCTGTTAATTCATTAATTAAATCCAGTTCTCCAACAACCGTTAGTGAAATGACTGAAATATGTTCCTCTGGAAAAGGTAAACCCATTCGTCCTCGTATAATCATTTGATAATCCCCAACAACATCATTAAACTTCTTGTTGCTGCATATTGGATCATCTAAAATAGCTGAAATTACAGCGATTTTCTTCATGTTCGCCTCCAAAATTGATCGTTCTTATTCTTCCCGTAAAATAAAAAACTTTCTCAAAACCCAATGAGAAAGACAACACAAAAAGACATGCAAAATATGCAATGTTCCTATGCAGCTTTCCTTTTGAATAAGAATACACTTATTTCATCAGGTTCACGATGTGATGACCACAGTAAAAAGTTGAGCTCTTTGCCATGGTATGCTTATATCATACACAAAGTTTGTTAAAAAATCAACAATTTTATATATACTATTTTGGTAAAAAAATCGTTTTGCCCCATATATAACATTGAGAATAGGAGCTATTTCATCATCATATTAAAATAAGATAACATACTCAATCAACTAAGTTCTCTAGCTCCTCTTTCATTTAATGCTTAAGGAGAACCCATGTTATAGTAAGTTGGAATGATATGAATTCATTATATTTCAATGGCAGGATTTCTTCTCTTTGGATATGATAGGCAAAATCCGACCTCTAGTAATACAACGGATTCAATATATAGTGATAAAAAAACCTTGTCTAAATTCACGATTTTTAATCACATTTTTAGTTTAATTTTTTTTGTAACCTGGGTAAATAGGACTCTTAGGTAATTTATGTTTAGATATTTGTATGATCAACCAAAATGACATTACTGTATCTTGATATTCTTAATGTTGCCACTGGTGATTTCAATCAACGATATATTCTCGTTTTTGTTGGTGGATTATAGATCGTAGCAATGGTTTTAGGCGCAATGTATTTTTAAAAACTTGCAATCATAATATTCTCCGTTTTAAGTTTGTCTTGTTTCCTTTTATTTGATTATTTGCATGCAATACCACAAAGCAATTTTTCATCCAGGACATCATATTTCTAATTTGTTCTATACTAGCTGCTGTTGCCGGACGAGAAATAAGATGTTATATTTAAAAACAAAAGAAACATGAAGTAGAACAATGTGACTTGACCAATGATTTGGTTCAGGCTTTTATTACGGCAATCGATGCGATAGATCACTATCTAAATAATCATTAATCTAATGTATGTTATTATGCAAAACTTATTGCAAGTACAAAAGGATTCAGTCAGGTGGATTATGAAAAGGTTGGATTAGCAGCTTTGTTCCATGATGTTGGAAAACTAAATGTTGATAGCAGAATATTAAACAAGCTAGCAAAACTGAATGATGAAGAGTGGAAAATAATGAA
Source organism: Clostridia bacterium (assembly GCA_016937975.1). Classification (GTDB taxonomy): domain Bacteria; phylum Bacillota; class Clostridia; order Peptostreptococcales; family Acidaminobacteraceae; genus JABXKX01. Next base: position 21,930 of record JAFGVN010000109.1, on the reverse strand, counting down.
GGAGCATGTTACTTCAGATGTTGAAGTGATTCAGTACATCAAGAATTTTAGTTTTTTGTTTAAAATGATTAAATTTCATCATATACATTATAATGGCAACGGTTACCCGCAAGATTGTTACAAAATGGATATTCCAATTGGTGCAAGAATCATAGCAGTGGCAGATGCCTTTGATGCTATGACATCCGATAGACCATATAGAAAGGTTTTAAGTTATGATAAAACAAGTGCTGAACTCAGAAGATTTTCAGGGACTCAGTTTGATTCACAGGTTGTTAATCCATTTTTTGATGCAAATATTGAGCCAGTAAAAATTGATTATATTAGTGTAAATATCCTGCTTATTATGAAAAGTCTTCATAAGTAAACTCCGTTATTCCACATACAAAATCATTGTACCGTCCCCCACTTATCCATTCATTTCGCTAAAGTCGTGCTCTTATTTTAACCCTCTATAGATCATGCAACCTTTTTCTTGAGATTGTGTTAATGTCAAACAACACCTTAAACACCGGCAATCACAAAATGAGATTCTCAAAAACTTCCTGACTTTTTTTAACAATCACGAAAATAAACCCGAGATAACATGACAATCAATATAATGCACAATACAGTATAATAGATTATAATATAGAAAATATACTAAGGGAGGTTCATCATGAATATACTATTATTCGGCGTATCAAATGTTGGAAAAACTATTACAGGGGAATTGCTTTCCAAAAGTTTGGAATATGATTTTTATGATCTAGACGTAGAAATAAAAAAACATCTCAATACAACATTAGAAGTATTCGTGTCAACAGGAACTCTTCAGGAGCGTGATGAAATTCGCTGCAAGCTAATTCATTTTCTTATCTCCAAAAAGGGCAGTAAAGTGATTGCAATTTCACCATTATCCTATCTTCAAGGGATTCGTCCTTTATTATCCTTAGATGATATATTTTCAATTGAACTAATGGATACAGCAGAGAATATTTTTGATCGACTTGTTTTCAGTGACGAAAATGACATAGTCTATAAAGATGACGAATATAAAAATAAGCATAGAGATTACTATCTTAATGAAATAAATAAAGACCTTGGTTGGTATAAACATGTTTACAGAGACATAAAGAATCATTTTCACATATCCGGAAGATCGCCAAAGGAAGTCGCTGAAGCTTTAATTGAACAATACAAATTCGACCAGAATAATCTTTAATCTTTGTATTTTTGTAAAGTCACGCCTAATTGCATACCTTGAAACACTAGTGAAAGTAATATTAGACGACTTTGTACTTTTTAGTAGATGTATTCTGCCAGTTTAGTAAACATAGCTATTCATCCATATAAGATTATTCAGTCAGTAATTTTCTAAAAATTTAACTAAACAATAATAACTGCTGGTAAATTTTTACAAAATATTGTTGTGGTAAAATAAAAATGAGCAAGAACTACATAAGAAAGGATTAAATGATGTTTAAAGATAAAGTCGTTGTGATTACAGGTGGTGCCAGTGGTATTGGAAGAAACATTGCAGAAGCTTTTATGAACGAAGGAGCAAAAGTCGCTGTTATTGATCAACAAGAGAGTGATCAGAATTTTACTTTGTTTTTTCAAGGAAACATTTCTGATGAAAGTGTACTTCTCGCTTTCAAATCAAAAGTCATTGAAACCTTTGGTAATGTAGATTTTTTAATTAACAATGCTTGTATCAGTAAAGGTGGTATCCTATCAAGCTGTAGCTATGAAGATTTCTTATATGTTCAAAAAATAGGTGTTGTTGCACCTTATTATTTATCAATGCTTTTATTACCTCATTTCTCGAATCATGGTGCAATTGTTAATATTTCTTCTACTCGAGCTTTCCAATCTCAGCCAGATACAGAAAGTTATACAGCTGCAAAGGGTGGAATAACTGCCTTGACCCACGGATTAGCCATTAGTTTATCGGGAAAAGTACGTGTCAATTCTATCACTCCAGGCTGGATTGATACCACTGATTCTACTTTTTCAAAGTCAGATGCTTCACAACATCCTGTAGGACGTGTAGGACAGCCAAAAGACATTGCAAACATGGTATTGTTTTTATGCAGTGACAAAGCCAGCTTTATGACTGGAGAAAACATTACTATCGATGGTGGTATGTCAAAACTTATGATCTATCACAACGATGAAGGTTGGTCGTTTTCAAAGTAAAAAAAACACAATTAGTGTTTTTTTATTTTAAGGAAATCATAGCCATTTTCAATTGAAATAAGCACTGATTTTTTGGATGTGGATCCAAATGATTTTTTATTTTCAATGACTTGCTCAATTGAAATGGTTTCAAAGATAGATGCATCAAATAACAAAGAATATTTTTGAAACATTTCCAATGTCATTTCTTCAAAAATTATATTTTGCTCAATGCAATCTTTCGTTATTTTTCCTACAATTTCATGACATTCTCTAAAAGGCAGACCTTTATATACCAAATAATCCGCCATATCTGTCGCATTTAAAAACCCATATTGCACAGCATCAAACATCTGTTTTTTATTATATTTGACAGTTTTTAACATTTCGTTCAAGACTTGAAGAGAAATCATCAAAGTTTCAACTGTATCAAACAATCCTTCCTTATCTTCTTGCATGTCCTTATTATAGGCCAGTGGCAAGCCCTTCATCACCGTTAAAATACCCATAAGATTTCCAAAGACGCGACCGGTTTTTCCTCTTAGTAATTCACAGGCATCCGGATTCTTTTTTTGTGGCATGATACTGCTTCCAGTGGTAAAATCATCACTGATCTCAATAAACTTAAATTCATAGGATGACCACAAAATCATTTCTTCAGAGATTTGACTTAAATGCATCATCAAAATAGAAGCTGCACTTTGAAATTCTATCACATAATCTCTATCACTTACGGCATCCATGGCATTGTCACTGATTCGACTGAATCCCAAAAGGTCTTTCATCAAAACGCGATCTGTTTCATAAGAGACACCTGACATAGCTCCACTTCCTAAAGGTAATTCATCTAAACGTTCTAAAACATCTTCAAATCTTGTATAATCTCTTTTTATTTTTTGAAAATATGCCATGATGTGAAAAGACAATCGTATTGGCTGGGCTCTCTGAAGATGTGTATACCCAGGCAGAATATAATCCATATGCTGCTCACTGATAGTTAAAAAAGTAGATAACAATTCCTCTAACAAAGACAAAATCCCTTGTATTTTCTTCTTAGTATACATTTTTAAATCTACAGCCACCTGATCATTTCGACTTCTTGCTGTATGAATTTTCTTTCCTAATGTTCCGATTTTTTGAGTCAACAAACTTTCAACATTCATATGAATGTCTTCATTTTCTATGTTTAAAATGGAAGTATCCCCTTCAATATCCTCTTGTACTTCTTTTAAACCCTTTATGACAAGCTTAAGTTCTTCAGATGTAATCACACCAATTTTTTCAAGCATAGTTGCATGAGCAATTGATCCTTCTATATCCTCTTTGAAGAGCTTATAGTCAAATGTAATCGAAGCATTAAAGGTCTCCAATAAATGATTCGTCTTTTGACTAAAACGTCCCCCCCATAATTTCATCTTATCCTCCTCAATGCAAGTAAGTTTATAATTGCTTTAAAATATCTTCGAACTTATTTAAAAATAACTCTATTTCCTGTTCCTTAATAATCAATGGTGGCACCAATCTTAAAACATACTCTCCAGCACTGATTAAAAGCAAATTATTTTTTAGTCCAGCTTCAACGACTTCAGATGCTTTTGTTTTCAATTCAATTCCTATCATTAAACCTTCGCCACGTACTTCACGAATCAAATTATTTTTTTCTTTTAAAATCAGCAAGCCTTCTTTTAGTTTCTTTGATTTCAATTTAACCTCTTTCAAAAATTCCTTCTTGCTGATTTCATCCACTACAGCTTTTGACAAGCTGCAAATTAACGGATTTCCGCCAAAAGTACTTCCATGATCACCATAAGTCAACACTTCTGCTTTTTTATTCACTAAAAAGGCACCAATTGGCACACCACCGCCAAGTCCTTTAGCCATACAGACCACATCGGGAACCACATTAAAATGCTCATAGGCAAAAAAGGTACCCATTCTACCAATACCACATTGAACTTCATCGAAAATTAGTAAAATATCATTTGAATCCGCAAGGGTTTTCAACCCCGATAAAAACCCTTGTGTTCCAGGATAAATGCCTCCCTCACCCTGAACAGGTTCAACAATGATGCCACAAATCTCATCAGATATTTTACTGGTTACCTCTTCAAGATTATTAAACTCACATACGATGACATCCTCAGTATTAACACCAAAAGACTTTAAATACTTTTCTTGAGCTGTAACAGACAGCGCACCCAAAGTTCTACCGTGAAATGAATGATTAAAACAAATCACCTTTTTTTTCTGAACATTTATATTTTGTCCATATTTCTTTGCAGTTTTCAAAGCTCCCTCAACAGCTTCAGTACCACTATTACAAAAGAACACTTTGCTGTGATCTGACAATTCTATTAGTTTCTCTGCCAAAACGCCTTGCTCCTTTGTCCAATATAAATTGGATACATGCCAAAGTAATTCACTTTGCTCTTTCATCACAGCTACTAATTTAGGATGACTATAACCCAAACTGTTGACAGCTATACCTGCAACCATATCTAAATACTCGTTATCTAAGTGATCCATCAGCCATGAGCCATGTCCTTTTTTCAAAAGTAATTCGTTTCTTTTATAGGTATTTAAAATATATTCACTATACATAGTACTCCTTTACTATCGTTGTTCCACAAAAATCCTCATGCTTAAAACATTTCATGAGATTATGCTCAATGATGCCATTCATCATGTAAACAGACTCACAACCTTCTTTTAAGGCATTTATTGCACACTGCATTTTAGGAATCATACCACCTTTTAGAATGTCTGTTTCATATAATTGATTTGCTTCATAAAGGTTTAAAAGTTTGATAAGTGATGTGGGCTCGCTAATATCCTTAAGTATTCCTGAAACATCCGTTAATAAAAATAACTTTTCTGCCTTGAGATGAGAAGCAATACTGCCAGCTACATCATCAGCATTGATGTTATAAGTTTTTCCTTGATCATCAAATCCGATGGGTGACACAACCGGTGTAAAACCTTCTTTAAGCAAAAGCTTCAATAACGTCATATCGACTTTTTCAATTGCTCCAACATGTTCCATCTTGTAAGGTTTATTTTCATAAGTAATCCATTTACTTCTTGCTTTTAACATTTTTCCATCTTTACCGCTTAAACCAATGGCGTTAACCGCATTCAAATTAAGTTCAAGTACCAATGATCCGTTGATTTCTCCCGATAAAACCATTTCAATTTCTTTCATACTTTCATGAGTTGTATCTCTATAACCCATTAAGAATTTTGTTTCAAGACCAACTTTTTTTAGTCTTTCCGTAATATTTTTGCCACCACCATGAACAAGAACGATTTGAATACCAGATTTTTTCAATTCAATCAAATCCTCTATGAATGCGCCTTTTACATCTTTCAAGTCCATAATTGATCCACCGTACTTAATCACATAAATAGGTTGATGGTCGTGTTCATTTCTTCGAATTGTTTTCATAATAGCCTCATTTAAATTGCAATTTTACTTTTTAAAATCACCGACCTTGGAAGAAACCCGAATTTCTCATAAAAGGGCATCACCTGATTACCGTAAGCAACACTGACTACAATCGCTGTTGGTCTGAAGCTTTTCATCCACGCTATGGTTTCAAGCATCATATACTCGCCTATTTCTTGACCTCTATAGGACTCTTCAATAAACAACGAATCTATTTCTCCTTGTTGATCATGAACGGATGCAATCAAGTATCCTACTGGTGTTTCATCATCATATGCCACTAAGATTTGTATATGTTCTTTATTTGAAATAAGCTCTGCCCTCTTTTGAAAATTATCCATATGGAAATCCTCTGTAAAAAATTGAGATACATGCTTGTGATAATCCCTTAGTTTATTCCACAAAGGTTTGATCATCATCATCCCTTCAAATCCAGCTTTTATATAATGAATCATTCTTGCCTCCTAAAAATTTTTTCTTATAAATAATAAAATACCGAATTCAATCCCATATCTTCTTCATATCCCATAAGAAGATTCATATTATGTACCGCTGTGCCTGCCGCACCTTTTAATAAATTATCAATAGCAGATACAATAATCAACCGATTTGTACGCTGATCTATCCTCACTGAAATATCGCAAAAGTTCGTTCTTACAACATTTTTTGTTTCAGGAAGTTGATCAATAATCCTTACAAAGGGATGTGACTTGTAAAAGTTTTTATAAACTTTCATAAGCTGTTCTTCATTGATTAGCTCTTTTAAATTGACATAAATAGTTGACAAAATTCCTCTCTGCATAGGTACAAGATGTGGTGTGAAATTTACTAGAAATGCTTTATTTGAATAGGCATTGAGCACTTCTTCGATTTCTGGCGTATGTCTATGCTCACCAACACTGTATGCTTTAATGGACTCATTGGTTTCAGCAAAACTAAGAGAAAGTGTTGCTTTCCGTCCAGCACCTGTAACACCTGACTTGGCATCAATAATTATAGAATGATGATCAACATATTCTTCTCGAATAATTGGCAACAAACCTAGAATGGCAGTTGTTGGATAACAACCTGGATTCGCAATGATAGAAGCCTTCATAATTTTATCTTTATTTAATTCCGGCAACCCATATACGGCTTCATGAAGAAGATCCAGGTCTTGATGCACTAAGCCATACCAACTTTCAATCGTTTCATGATTTTTCATTCTAAAGTCAGCACCAAAATCGATAATTTTCACAGACTTATTTTTTACCTGTTCAATAATTTCAAGAGATTGACCATGTGGTAGAGCAATAAAGAGGACATCAATATCTTTCACTTTTTCTAAAGCTTCTGATAAACTAATGCATTGCATTTTCACAATATGATCATATATGCCATACACATCAGAAAATATTTGATGCTCATAGGTATATGAACTTAAAAAACTTATTTCGACTTTTGGATGGTTAATAAGAAGACCAACAAGCTGTTGGCCTGCATAACCAGTGGATCCAATAATACCTGCTTTCATTTATTCTCCTAACTTACAGTCACATTTAAAGTGCAAAGATCATACACTTCTAGTTCATCTAGCTGAAGGTTCTCTTCCAAGACTTTTGTATAGGCTTTAAATGTATCAACCGAAGTCATACACATGATTTTTCTTTCTATGGCAGCACGTCTTAATTTAAACCCATTTGTCTCTTCAACATTTCCGAGCCTTGGTGTATTGTAGATCATCTCCAAAGTTTCATTTTCTATCATTCCTAAAGCTTCTGAAAAACTAATTTCAAAACCTTTGAAATTTAATATTTGATGCTTCATATATGCATATGTTTCTTTTGTCAAATAAAGTTCGTATCCAAGATTCATTAGAATTTCAAGGCCTGACAAGGAGTGGCTTTTGTCCAGATCAGAGAGACTCACAAGGACTTTCCCAACTTTAGGATACTGTCCAGATACAGCAATAAATCCCTTCAAGAAAGCCTTATTTAAGTCTTTTTCAATGGTTAACACTTCACCAGTAGACTTCATTTCAGGTCCTAATGCAATTTCTGCTTTTTTTATTTTATCCATTGAAAATACCGAAGTTTTCACAGCATAAAAATTTTTTTCAGGATATAGACCTACTCCATATGCCAACTCGACAAGTTTTCTACCCATAATCACTTGAGTAGCAATTTCAATCATTGGCACATCTGTAACTTTAGAGATAAAGGGTACAGATCTTGATGCTCTAGGATTTACTTCAATAACAAACACGGTGTCATCTTTTAAAATAAATTGAACATTAAACAAACCAACTAATTCAAAAGCAGCAGCAATCTTTTGTGTGTATAAAACAATCATTTCTTTGATATCTGCACTAATGGATGGTGCGGGATAAATTGAGGTGGAATCTCCCGAATGAATACCAGATTTTTCAAGATGCTCCATAATCCCGGGAATAAGAATATCTGTACCATCACTGATAACATCTACCTCAAGCTCTTTGCCACTTACATAAGCATCCATTAAAATTGGATGTTTCTTATTTTTTTCAAAAGCTTCTTCTAAATATTTTTTCAAGGTGGACTCTTTGTAAATTAGAGACATACCTAAGCCACCTATGACATAGCTTGGTCTTATTAATAATGGATACCCTAACTGTTTTGCTGCAGCCATTCCTTCTAAAACACTTGTTACACCAAGACCTTCCGGTTGTAAAATTTCATTTTTCTTCAAGGTTTGATGGAAAATTTCTCTTTCTTCTGTTGCATGAATTTGAGCAAAAGAAGTTCCCAAAATTGGGACATCCATTTGACTTAAATACTCTGCAAGTTTTATTGCTGTTTGACCTCCAAATTGAAGAATTACACCTATTGGATTTTCCTTTTCAATGACATTCATGACGTCTTCTTCAGTAATTGGTTCAAAATAGAGTTTGTCTGATATATCATAATCCGTACTGACTGTTTCTGGATTATTATTAATGATAATTGCTTCATAGCCCATTTCTTTTAAAGCGATCACACCATGTACAGAACAATAATCAAATTCAACACCTTGCCCGATGCGAATAGGACCTGAACCTACAACAATGATTTTCTTATGATTGGAAACCTGAACCTCGTCAAATTGATCATAAGTGGCATAATAGTAAGGTGATTGTGCTTCAAATTCACCTCCACATGTATCCACCATTTTATATGAAGGTTTAATCTGATGGATTTTTCTAAAGTTATAAACATCTGAAGCCTTTGAAGCTAATAATAATTTAGATATTTCTTGGTCTGAAAAACCTTTTTTCTTCAACATTCTTATTTCTTCAGGATTTACAAATTCAAGCAACCGTCCTTTTACAACGTGCTCTAACTGTACAATACCTTTAATTTTCCCAAGAAAAAATTTATCAATATGCGTTATTTCATAAAGAAGTTCTACACCAACCTGTCGTCTAAAGAGTTCAGCAATAATGAATAGCCTTTCATGATTAGCCTCTTTTAATTTTTCAAACAACCCATCGAGGGTCATCTGCTTACAGGTATCATAAGATAAGCCATACAAGCCTATTTCCAAAGAGCGTACGCCTTTTAACAAAGCGGACTCAAAGTTATTGCCAATGGCCATTACCTCACCGGTTGCCATCATCGTAGTGCCCAGTTTACTTTGTGCAGTTTCAAACTTATCAAAGGGCCACTTGGGAATTTTAACGGCACAATAATCCAAGGTTGGTTCAAAGCAGGCTGTTGTCATACCTGTCACATCATTTTCAATCTCATCCAAACAGTAGCCAAGAGCTATCTTTGTTGCAATTTTTGCAATGGGATATCCAGTGGCTTTTGAAGCCAAAGAAGAGGATCTTGAAACTCTAGGATTAACTTCAATGACAAAGTATTCAAAGGTGTTGGGATTAAGCGCCAATTGTACATTACATCCACCCTCAATGTTCAAAGCATTGACAATATCAATGGATGCTTTTCTAAGTAATTGATATTCCTTGTCACTTAGGGTTTGAGACGGAGCGATTACAATACTATCGCCTGTATGAATCCCCACAGGATCAACATTTTCCATATTACAGACCGTAATGACATTGCCCTTCTTATCACGCATCATTTCATATTCAATTTCCTTCCAACCTTTAATGGATTTTTCAATAAGCACTTGGTGATTTAATGAGAATGCAAGACCCTTTGAAGCAATATCGATCAACTCATCCAGCGATTCAGCAATGCCACCTCCAGTCCCACCAAGTGTAAAAGCTGGTCTTACAACTACCGGCAAACCTATCATTTGAGTTATTTGAAGTACTTCTTCCAAAGAGTTCGCTGTTTGAGATTCCAATACAGGTTGATGAATCGTCTCCATGACTTGTTTGAATAATTTTCTGTCTTCAGCCATTAGAATGGACTTAATATCCGTACCTAAAATTTCAATATGATGTGCTTTCAAGATACCTTGATCGTATAGTGATAAAGCTAAATTTAATGCTGTTTGACCACCCATTCCAGCTAAAAGTGCATCAGGCTTTTCCTTGATAATAATTTTCTCCAAAAATTCAACGGTCAAAGGTTCTGAATAAATAATATCTGCAATTTTTTTATCTGTCATAATCGTTGCAGGGTTCGAGTTAACAAGTACAACCTCATGCCCCTCACTTTTCAACACTTGACAGGCTTGTGTTCCTGAATAATCAAATTCTGCACCCTGACCAATGGTTATGGGTCCTGAACCAATCACCATAATTTTTTTTTGTTTTATCATATGGCCTCCAAAAAATTCTGAGGTAGATTTTTATGCTTTTGTATCATTTCTAGAAAATCATCAAAGATATAACCAGACTCCAAAGGTCCCGGAGAAGCCTCTGGATGATATTGAATGGAGAGAATTGGTAGAACTTTGTGCTTCATTCCTTCAATTGAAGTGTCATTTACATTGAAATGAGTCACTTCAATAATTTGATCATCCAAGCTTTCATCGACTACAACATATCCATGATTCTGAGCCGTTATAAAAATCTGATCCCTTTTAATATCTTTTACAGGGTGATTGCCACCTCGATGTCCAAATTTCATTTTTTTGGTTTTCCCGCCTAAGGCTAAAGCAAGGATCTGATGTCCCAAGCAAATACCGAACACAGGAATCACGCCAAAGAATTTCTTTGTTTCTTGAATAATATCAGTTAGAGTTTCTGGATTTCCTGGACCATTGGACAAAAACACGGCATCAGGAGTATAAGTCATAATCTCTTCATAGGTTGAAAAAGCAGGAAAGACTTTTAAACCTAAATTTCTTTGCTTTAGCGCTTCCAAAATATTCTTTTTTATACCAAAATCAATTACCGCGACTTTATAACTTTCTACATTCGGTTGAACATAATAAGTTTCTTTTGTGGTTACAGCTTTCACATGTTCTAAAAAATCATAAGCATTCAACTGTTCTAAACACTGATTTAAGTCTTCTGAAGCTCGAATAATTTTTCCAGTCATTGTGCCATAATCTCTTATATGTTTTGTCAAAGCTCTTGTATCCACATCTTTAATCCCAATGACACGGTGTTCAAGCAAATATGTCTCTAAAGTACTTTTCCCTCTCCAATAAGAGAAAGATTCATTAATCTCATTAACAACCAAGCCTTTAATTGCTGTTTTTTCATGCTGCGCATCTTCATCATTAACACCATAATTACCAATCAGTGGATAAGTCAGAACTACAATTTGCCCATAATAAGATGGATCTGTGATTATTTCCTGATAGCCTGTCATAGAAGTGTTAAATACTAATTCGCCAACTTCCGACGTCACATCTCCAAATAAGGTTCCTTCAAAAATACTACCATCTTTTAAAACAAGATAACCTTTCATTCACTTAACCGTCCTTAAATAATCTGCTTCATTTTTCCATGCAGTGATGTTTCATCAAAACACTGGAAGTTACCTTCTAATTCTTTATATGATGCTACATTCTGTTCATTCATGATTGCATTAATTTTAAGTGGTAAAGTAAATAAATTAATAAAACCTTCTGCATCATGTTGATTATAAACATCATCTTCACCAAAGGTGACATATTCCTCTGAATAAAGTGAGAACGGTGATTTTGAAGCTACGCTTTTACATGTGCCCTTATACAATTTCATTTTTACAGTGCCAGTTACTTTTTCCTGAGTAGTTAGGATAAAAGCATCCAAAGCATCTTTCAACTTGGAAAACCACATACCATCGTAAACAAGATGTGCATACTTCTCACTAATTATTTTTTTAAATGCCATGGTTTGTCGATCCAAGACTAATTTTTCAAGGGCTTTATGACCTTCGTATAAGATTGTGCCACCTGGTGTTTCATATACACCTCTAGATTTCATCCCTACTAAACGGTTTTCAACGATATCAATAATTCCCACACCGTGGGCTGCACCTATTGCATTAAGTTTTTGGATTAGTTCAACAGGTTCGTAGGTTTCACCATTGATTTTAAAAGGTAAACCTTGAACAAACTCCAAGGTAACCTCTTCAGGTATATCAGGACCTTTTTCAGGTGCTACACACCACATATATACATCTTCACTATGCTTATTCCAAGGTTCTTCTAAGTTGCCACCTTCATGGCTAATATGCCACAAATTTTCATCTCTTGAATATATTTTTTCTTTTGTTACTGAAAGAGGAATATCATGAGTTTTAGCGTAATCGATACAATCCTCTCTGGATTTTAAATTCCAGATTCTCCATGGTGCAATGATTTTAAGTTCTGGTGCTAATGCTTTAATACCAGCTTCAAAACGCACTTGATCATTACCTTTTCCAGTCGCTCCATGTGCTATAGCTTCAGCACCTTCAAATTTAGCAATCTCCACTAATTTTTTTGCAATTAAGGGTCTAGCATATGCAGTTCCTAGTAGGTAGTCATCTTCATACATTGCACCTGACTGAATACCTTTATATAAATAATCCATTACAAATTCCGATTTCACATCTACCCAGTATGCTTTCTTTGCACCGGTTTTCAAAGCTTTCAAACACACTTCTTCGTATTGATCCTTTTGACCTACATCGATACATACTGCAATGACTTCATAATTCATTTCAAGTTCTAGCCATTTTAAAATGACAGATGTATCCAAACCACCTGAATATGCCAATACTACTTTTTTACTCATTTAGACCTCCATAAATATTAGTTGCGGGTGTATATTTATACACAGGCATAAAAAAAAATGATCCCTTGCAGAATCATTTCATTAGCCATTAACATGAAAAATATCAGTAGTGAATTTGATCTTTGTTTTCTACCAACGAAATTTCCCTCCTCCATTTGGGACGAATATTTCCGCGGTACCACCCAACTTAGCATATTTATGCTCACTCAAATTCAGTACGGACACTAGTCGATACCTATTCCCTATAACGGTGGACCTCCGACTCACCTTACTTAATTTCTTGTGAGCTACTTAGTAAAGTTCTCAATACATTTACATTTGAGTGGGCTCACACCATTTCCCACTTCGCTGTACTAGCTTATGTATATTTTCATTACTTCAGACGTATTTAAATATGTTGTTGTGATTGATTATACATTTGCATGCATATTATGTCAATAACCTTTTTGAATTTTTTAAAATTTCTATCTTCAAAGCATAAAACCCAAAACAATGGTTCCCACTACTAATAATGGAGAAGGAATTTTCTTAGTAAATAGCAATACGACCGTGATCAACGTAACCATTAGATTAATAAAGGTTATACCACTTTTTTCTGTCAAAATTATTGCAGAGACTATTATTAATCCACCTGCTACGCCATTAATGCCTATAAGTGCAAGTTGAATCAGTTGGAGTGTTTTTAATTTCTCCCAAATTGGATATACGAAGAAAATAAGCAATAAACCTGGCAAAAATATTCCAATACCACTTAATAAAGCTCCAGCGATTTGATAATATACACTCACACCTCTTGCTGCCATGCCACCTGCATATGCACTGAAACTAAACATTGGACCAGGAATCCCTTGTACCAATCCATAGCCTGTTAAGAACTCTGCGCTTGTCATAAACTGATGTATTTCTACAAGATCACTATGCATGACTGGAATCACCACTTGTCCTCCACCAAAAACTAAATAACCATATCTGAAGAAACTTTCAAACAAGTCTAAGAGATGGACATTAAAGAAGAGTTTCATCGCAATACTTCCACCAGCAAAGAGAATGAACAAAATCAAGTAAAGGTAAGGAGGCTTAAGTTTTATTTTTTCATGTCGTTTTTCATCCTTCGAAAAAATATAAGCAATTATTCCACCTGACATGAGCACCAATGGATAAATCCATGGCACTCGTACAAAATAAGTTATGAGTGCAGATGAAAACATTAAAATCCAAGTCATTCGATTGGTGAGCACTTTCTTGTTGATACGATATGCTGCAACAATAATGAAACCTACTGCCATCGGACCTATGAATCTTAATCCTTCAAGATTTAAATTTAATTTAACCAATATGGCATATAAGAAAGATAATGTCGTCATGAATATCAATGCTGGAACAGCCCATACCAGCATGGTAAGAAACGCTAAACTAGGACCTCCCACTTTATATCCAATGGATACAATTGTTTGCGTACTTGTAGGTCCTGGTAAGATGCTATTTAGTGCAATCAGTTCTACCAATTCTTTCTCATTCAAGTATTTTTTTTTGACGACCATTTGATCTGTAAAGACGCCATAGTGAGCTGAGGGTCCACCATATGCACCTAATGAGCAAATTAAAACATCTTTTAAAAATGTTATTTTATTCATATCTCCTCCTATATCGAATTCCGATATCGTTTGTTGATATTATTATACTGAGTTTCATTATCATTTGCAAGTTATATTTTTGTTAACTCTACCATTCTCAAGGATTCTGTCATACAATAAGAAAAAGGAGGTTTTATATGAACTCAATAGAACAACTTGCAGAAGCATTAAAACACTCCCCAGGAATTGTTTACACAGGAGCTGGTGTCAGCACGAATTCTGGGATACCCGACTTCAGATCTAAAGAAGGCTTTTATCAAAAATACCATGAAGATGATTTATCTATAGATGCTTTTTTTAGAAATATTGATGAATTTTACATTGCGTTTCAAGAGAAATTCTCCAGTGTTTTTCAAGCAAAACCTAACGATACCCATCTCATTCTTGCAAATCTTGAGAAGAAAGGTTATATAAATGGTATTATCACCCAAAATGTCGATCGTCTTCATCAATCAGCAGGATCGAAAAACGTCTTTGAATTTCATGGAAATATTTTTGAATATGATCTTATCGAAATCCTCAATAAGGATCAGCATCTCTTCAAGACTATAGAATGCAATGTTCCAGTAGAGCACTTAAGAACAGAGGATCAACTTCAATATAAAATAACGATGAAAAAAGTTTATAAACCCAATGTTGTTTTATACGGCGAAGGCATTAAATACTTCAGAGAAAGTATTCAATTATCACTTAAGCATCAGGTTCATATCATCATGGGCACATCATTTACAGTTTCCCCTTTCAATATGTTATCTTATGAAAACAAAAGTCCCAATTTAAAAGTTTTTGTGATCAACAATAAACCCATTGATTATTATTCGGTTAACAATGCAGAAGTCATCCAGATTATTGGTGATACTTCTGAAATTTTAAAAGAACTTAATTCTTATTTAGATCTATAAAGAAAGCCCATAAAGTCTTTAGACTTCATGGGCTTTAATTACTCTTTGGTTTCTTCCACAGCCTCTACTTTTTCAGGCATTTCAGCTTTTCTTCCATCCGTTGCTCTTTTCATAATCGGAGCAGCAAGTTCTTCTAATTTCTTATCAACCAAATAATGAATAGTACCTCTAGGGAACTTACCATTTTTTTGTCTTTCCCCAGCTTTTTTATTCATTAATAATTCTAAACCTTGATTGATGTGTGAAATAGCATAAATATTAAATTTACCATCCTCTACTGCTTGAACAACTTCTTGACACAACATTAAGTTCTTAACATTTTGATGTGGAATGATAACCCCTTGTCGACCTGTTAAACCCTTAAGTTTACAAACAGCATAAAAGCCTTCAATTTTTTCGTTTACACCACCAATGGGTTGAATTTCACCTCTCTGATTTACAGAACCTGTCACAGCAAAACTCTGGTCAATTGGAAGTCCTGAAAGACTCGAGAGAATTGCATACAATTCCGTACTTGAAGCACTGTCGCCATCAACACCTGAATAAGATTGTTCAAAAACAATAGATGCTGATAAGGTCAAAGGTTTATCTTGGGCATAGGTGTGACCCATGAAACCGTTTAGAATCATAACACCTTTATCATGACTAGGACCAGACTGATTGGCTTCTCTTTCAATGTTAATCAAACCCGCTTTGCCTCTATAGGTCGATACTGTGATTTTACTTGGTTTACCAAAAGATTGAATACCTGTTCCTAGAACAGCTAAACCATTGATTTCTCCAACTTTTTCACCATCTACATCTATGAGGTATGTACCATCTTCAAAGTTCTCAAGCAAACGTCTTTGGAACCTGTTGGTACGATTTTTTTGTTCCTCTAAAGCTTTTTGAACATGTTCTTTTCCAACAACCTTGCTACCATAAATATTTGCCCATGTATCAGCTTCATAAATAATATCGACAATCACATTTAAATGAGCAGATAATTTATCCTTATTGCTGGCCATACGAGTTGCATAGTTTACAATTTCAGCTACTGCAAATTTATCGAAATATTTGATATTGTCTTTTTCAGCATAGCTTGCAATAAATCGTGCCATTTTCAACACAGATTCACGATTTCTCTCAACCTCATCATCAAAATCCACCAAAACTTTAAAAAGCTTTCTAAATTCTTCATCATAGTTGAAGAGGATGTTATAGGTATAGAAATCGCCAACAATAATAACTTTCACATCCAATGGAATCGCTTGTGGTTTTAAGGTCTGAGTTGCATTAACGCCAGATTGCTTGCCAATATTCTCAATGCTGACTTCTTTGTTTATCAATGCACGTTTCAAGGCTTGCCATGCATAAGGAGCTGTTAACAAGTCTCTTGTTTGAATAATCAAATAGCCACCATTTGCCAAGTGAAGTGCACCTGGTTTGATTTGAGTAAAATCTGTTTTCCAAGCACCATATTCATTTCGATATTCAATGTTACCAATTAAATTTACAAAAGTAGGGTTAATTTCAAATTCAACAGGAGCTGAATCCTTATCGCCATTGTCTACAAACAAGTTAATATCATAGCGAATAAAGAAATCTTCCTTTGGTCTTTGCTGTTGCAACATTGCCAAAGGATTCCCCTCTGCTGGCGGTTCTTCTTCCTTGAATTCTTCCAGATTTTCGACAATATCTTCTATGACAGACTCGAAGTATTCTTTTAATTTTTCATTCTTACCAAATCTTTTTATTAAATTTCCAATATGAAACGCTACAATTTTACGACCCATTTTGGCATCAAGATCATCTAATTTATTAAGATAAAGTTCTTCCTCTGAACGAAGCTTATTAAACAAATCTACAGTTTCCAAGGTCAACTTATTTGAATTTGTACTAAGTTGTTCATACTCCTCTTCCGTGATATGTCGATATTCATCTTCACTCATCGGTTTGTTATTTTTTAATGGAATGCTCACCAAACCACGTTCAGTTTGTGTAAAAGCAAAATTATATTTTTTACCAATTTCATTTAATTCCTCAATGATTACAGCATTCTTCTGAGAATATTCCTGTCTCAATATTGCTTTTGTATTTTCATATTCTTTTGAAATAAATGCTTCAGCAATTTCATTTTGTATAAACTCAATGGTTCTTGCCATACTTTTTTTAACTTTACGACCTTCACCATTTTTTAAAGCAATTGCAATCGGTTGTCTAGGATCTTTAAAGTTGTTGACATAAATCCAATCATTTGGCGCAGGAGTCTCTAAAACTTTCTTGCTTGTAATATAACGAACATATGTATTTCTTCCTGTTCCCCATCCACCAGCAACATAAATATTGTAACCTCTCTGTTGGATATTCAAGCCAAATTCCATAGCCTTGGCAGCTCTTTCCTGGCCTATCATTTCATACAACGGTGTTAAATCTTCTGTCGTTTCAAATCTTAAATCTTCTATAGGAATTTTACAAGTTAACTGATCTGCATTTAAACGGAATTTTTCCATGAGTGCCTCCTTAATCTTTTTATCTCTATACCCAACTTTTATTGCTAAAACCTAATATTCTTTGATTAATTAAATTATAACATTAATTCATAATATTGACATTATTTTGAAAATAACTATAGAATATCTTAATGTTATTTTATGATTTTCCATACAGAACAAAGAAAAACTGCCTTATGAAATTTTCACTTCATAAAGCAGTTTAAATCTTCTATTGCTCTAAAAGAATTTTTCTAGTTTCAATTTCTTCTACTAAATCCTTTAAGAATTCATTGAAATCTACACTTCCTAATTCACCTTTATCTCTTGATCTTACTGAAACATTTTGATTTTCAATTTCATTGTCACCAATAATAATCATATAAGGATTTCGTTCTAAACGCGCTTCACGAATCTTGTAGCCCACTGATTCAACACGAGCATCTACTTCTACTCGGATTCCTTTAGCTTCAAACTTAGACTTCAACTCATAAGCATAATCTAAATGACGATCGGCAATTGGTAATAACTTCACTTGTACCGGAGCTAACCAAGCTGGGAATTTACCCGCATATTTTTCAATTAACATCGCCAATGTTCTTTCATAACAACCAATAGATGTTCTATGAATAATATATGGATACTTCTTTTCACCATTCTTATCGATATAAGTCATATCAAATTTTTCTGCCAGTGCAAAGTCTATTTGAACTGTGATTATTGTATCTTCTTTGCCATGAACATTCTTAAATTGAATATCTAGCTTAGGACCATAGAACGCAGCTTCACCTTCTGCTTCCACATAATCAATAGCCAAATGATCCAAGATGGTACGCATTTGATCTTGTGCTGCCTCCCACTGTTTTGGCGAGCCAATATATTTATCCGATTTGTTTGGATCCCATTTCGAGAACTGATAAGTGATATCATTAGAAATACCTAGTACATCCATGAAATAATTGATTAAAGATACAACACCTTTGAATTCATCTTCCAATTGCTCAGGCGTTACCATTAAATGTCCTTCTGAAATGGTAAATTGTCTTACTCTAATGAGACCATGCATTTCACCAGAAGATTCATTTCTAAACAAAGTTGAAGTTTCATTATACCGCTTCGGAAGATCTCTATAACTTTTTTGTGTATTTTTGTAAGCCATAATTTGGAATGGACAAGTCATAGGTCTCAAACCAAAAACTTCCTTGTCAACCTCCTCATCTCCTAACACGAACATCCCATCTTTATAAAGTTGCCAGTGACCTGAGATCTTATATAAATCAGATTTTGCCATTAAAGGTGTTTTAGTCAGCTCATAACCACGTCTTTCTTCTTCATCTTCAACGAATCTTTGAAGAATTTGAATGATTTTAGCACCTTTTGGTAGAAGCAAAGGTAAACCTTGACCAATATACTCGTTAGTAGTGAACAGTTGTAACTCTCTCCCTAACTTATTATGGTCTCTTTTCTTAGCATCTTCTAATCTCGCTAAATGTTCCTCCAGCATAGATGCTTTTGGAAAACAAGTACCATAGATTCTTTGAAGCATTTTATTGTTTTCATCACCTCTCCAATAAGCACCTGTTGCACTTAATAATTTAAAGGCTTTAATAGCTTTGATGTTAAACATATGTGGACCAGCACATAAATCAACAAATTCACCGTGACTGTAGAAAGAGATAATTGCATCTTCAGGAAGATTTTCAATTAATTCAACTTTATAAGGTTCATCTAATGCTTTCATTTTTGCTAAAGCCTCTTCGCGGCTTAGCTCAAATCTTTCAAAGACTTCCTGTTTCTCAATAATCGATTTCATTTCTTTTTCGATTTTTTCTAAATCTTGTGGTGTTAAGTTTTGATCCACATCAAAATCATAGTAGAATCCATTTTCTATCGCCGGACCAATTGCCAATTTAGCATTTGGATAAAGTTTTTTTACTGCTCTTGCCATAATATGAGCTGTAGAATGTCTAAAAGTTTCTCGACCTGCTTCTTCATTGAAGGTTAATATACTCAATTCTACATCTTCATTTAAAATGTAGTTCAAATCCACTAATTTGCCGTTGACTTCACCAACTATTGCTTCTTTTGCCAAACGGCCAGAAATTTCTTTTGCGACTTCAAATACTGATGATCCTTTTTTCACTTCTTTTTTTGAACCATCTTTTAGTGTAACTTTAATCATTTTTATCTCCTAAACTGTAAATTTATCTTCTATTTCCTTATTCACTTTTGCAAGTAAATCTTCAACTGACATTTCCCCTAGTTCACCATGATCACGTGATCTTACAGAAATAGTTTGTTTTTCAACTTCATTATCACCAATGACAAGCATATAAGGATTTCTTTCCAAACGCGCTTCACGAATTTTATAACCTACCGATTCATGTCTCGCATCTAATTCCACTCTAATACCAGCCTTTTCAAATTGTTTCTTCAATTGATTTGCATAATCAAAATGACGATCTGCTACTGTAATCATTTTTACTTGAACAGGTGATAACCATGTTGGGAACTTACCAGCAAAATGCTCAATTAAAATACCTACAAATCTTTCAATAGAACCAAAAGCCACACGATGAATAACAACGGGTCTATGTTTTTCTCCATCTTCTCCAATATAAGTTAGTTCAAATCTCTGAGGCAACTGCATATCCAATTGAATTGTACCACACTGCCATGTTCTCCCGATACAGTCTTCTAAATGAAAGTCAATTTTAGGACCGTAGAAAGCGCCATCACCTGGGTTTAAACGGTAAGCTAAATTTGATTCTTCTAAGGCTTGTTGTAATGAAGCTTCCGCCAACTCCCACTCTGCATCCGAACCCATTGATTTTTCTGGTCTAGTTGAAAGTTCAATGTGATATTTGAAACCAAATGTTTGATAAACTTCATCAATAACTCTTACGACTTCTTTGATTTCATCTTTAATTTGAGAAGGTAACATGAAAATATGTGCATCATCTTGAGTAAAGGCTCTAACACGCATCAAACCATGTAACGCACCCGATAATTCATGGCGATGCACCTTACCTAATTCACCAACTCTCATTGGAAAATCTCTATAGGATCTAAGTTCTGTTTTATAAACAAGCATGCCACCTGGACAGTTCATTGGCTTAATGGCATAATCTTCATCATCAATTTTCAAAGTGTACATATTTTCAGCATAATGGAACCAGTGACCAGAAGTTTCCCATAAGCTACGGTTTAAAATCTGTGGTGTTTCAACTTCTACATAGCCTGCCTTCTCATGAACATCTCTCCAATATTCTATTAATTTGTTTTTTACAATCATACCTTTTGGCAAGAAGAACGGGAAACCTGGTCCCTGTTCCATCAAACTAAATAATTTTAATTCCTTACCTAACTTTCTATGATCACGTTTTTTTGCTTCTTCTAGACGATGCAAATGTTCTTCTAACTGAGATGCTTTTGGAAATGCTGTTGCATAAATTCTTTGAAGCATTTTTCTATCAGAATCACCTCTCCAATATGCTCCTGCAATGGATAACAACTTGAATGCTTTAATTTGTTTTAAACCATATAAGTGAGGTCCAGCACATAAATCTACAAATTTTCCATGTCTATAGAATGACAATTCTTCACCTTCAGGAAGATCATTAATCAATTCCACTTTGTAATCAGCATCAATTTCGTTGACGAATTTCAAAGCGTCTTCTCTATTTAAGACAAATCTCTCTGCATGTAAATCTTCACTGATAATACGTTTCATCTCTTTTTCAATTTGATCTAAATCTTCCGGAACAAAAACATGCTTTGTATCGAAATCATAGTAAAAACCATTTTCTATGGAAGGTCCAATGGCTAATTTTGTACCTGGAAACAGGTTTTGTACCGCCATAGCCATGACATGCGCTGTTGTATGTCTAAAGACATCCAAACCTTCATCGTCATTAAGTGTTAGAATATTTAATGCTACGTCCTCCTCAAGGATATAGCTTAAATCCACTGTTTTACCATTCACAACACCTGCAACAGCTTCCTTTGCCAAACGACCGCTGATGTCTTTAGCAACATCATATATTGTTTTGCCTTTTTCTACCGAACGTACTGATCCATCTTTTAAAGTTAAATTAATCATTTGATCCTCCTCGTATAATAGATATATAGAGATCTTATTCTCTATATTAGTTATTTTTTTTATAAATGTGTTCCTAGTGGGTACCTATTTACT
>JAFGVN010000108.1 GCA_016937975.1 Clostridia bacterium | reverse complement strand
GATTTTAACGTTCCATTAAAAGACGGAGAAATTAGTGACGAAAATCGTATTGTCCAAGCATTACCAACCATTAAGTATATTTTAGAAAAAGGTGGTAGAGCAATCTTATTTTCACATTTAGGCAGAATTAAAGAAGCTAAAGATTTAGAAAAAAATAGTTTAAAAATAGTTGCGAAAAGATTAAGTGAATTATTAAATCAAGAAGTTAAATTTGTTCCAGAAACAAGAGGTAAAGTATTAGAAGATGCAGTGTCATCATTAAATGATGGTGAAATTTTAATGTTTGAAAATACTCGCTTCGAAGATCTAGATGGCAAAAAAGAAAGTAAAAATAATCCTGAATTAGGAAAATATTGGGCATCACTTGGAGATGTATTTGTCAACGATGCATTTGGTACTGCACATCGTGAGCATGCATCAAATGTTGGTATTGCATCAAACATCAAAGAAACTGTTGCAGGATTTTTATTAGAAAAAGAAATTAATTTTATTGGTGGAGCTTTAGAAAACCCAGAAAGACCGTTTGTTGCAATTCTAGGTGGAGCAAAAGTTTCAGACAAAATTGAAGTTATAAAAAATTTATTGAAAGTGGCTGACCGTGTACTTATTGGCGGTGGTATGGCATATACATTCTTTAAAGCAATGGGTTACGAAATCGGAACTTCGTTATTAGAGGCTGATAAAGTGGACTTAGCTAAAGAATTACTAGAACTTTCACAAGGTAAAATTTGTTTAGGTGAAGACATCATTACTGGAAAAGCGTTTGATCCTGAGACGGAAAAAAATGTAAGAACCATTGACCAAATTCCTGCTGATGAAATGGGTATGGACATTGGACCAAGAACCGCTGAAAAATTTGATTCTATCATTAAAGATGCAAAAACAGTGGTATGGAATGGTCCGCTTGGTGTATTTGAATTTCCTAAATTCGCAGATGGTACACGTCATGTTGCACAATCATTAGTTGAAATTAAAGATCAAGCAACAACAATTATTGGCGGTGGTGATTCTGCAGCTGCAGTCATCCAATTTGGATTAGAAGATGGATTTACACACATATCAACAGGTGGCGGTGCATCACTAGAATATTTAGAAGGAAAATTACTACCTGGTATTGAATGTGTTGATAACAAATAACATATGGTAAATATAGGTAAAAAAATAAGAGCACTTCGATTAGGAAATAGTTTAACTCAAGAAGAATTAGCAAAACGCTTAGAACTCACAAAAGGCTATATTTCCCAACTGGAAAATAACTTAACATCACCTTCGATGCAAACATTATTTTCAATTTTAGAAGAGCTAGGAACAGATATTCACGAGTTTTTTAGTCAAGAAGAAGAACAACAAGTTGTGTTTAAAAAAGAAGATTTTCATACAGAAGAAAATCAAGAACTCAAACATATGATGAGTTGGGTTGTACCAAACGCATTAAAATATGAGATGGAGCCTGTGATCATTGAAATTGAACCAGAAGGACAATCTGAAATCGATCAACCACATGCTGGAGAAGAATTCGGTTACGTCCTTGAAGGACAAATTACACTGGTTTTAAATAAAAGAAGATATGTGATTAGAAAAGGCGAAACATTTTATTATTTAGCAAATAAAGAGCATTATTTGATGAATCCCAATAACCAAAATGCAAAGGTACTCTGGGTTTCAACACCACCAATGTTTTAAAAGGAGAGATATAAATTATGGAAAAAGAAATTATGATTAAAAGTACAACTGGCCTACATGCTAGTTTAGCAGCTAAAGTTGTACAAACTGCATCTAAGTATGCTGTTGAAATTGAATTACATTATCAAGACAAAATCGTTGACTTAAAGTCAATCCTCGCACTTATGAGTTTAGCAGTCCCTTATGGAGAAAATGTTAGAATTATTGCAAGAGGAGCTAGAGCTGAAGAAGCAATCAAAGACGTTTCTTCAATTTTAGGATAATCTTATGAAAAGAATTCCTATGATTGCAGGGAATTGGAAAATGTTTAAGACAAAAGATGATGCACTTGCATTCATCTATGCCGTAAATGTTAAAGTCCCTGAAAAAGAAAAAGTAGAATCAGTTATCTGTGCACCAGCAATTTTCTTAAGAGATTTAGTTAAACGCGAGGGAGAAGATTTAAGAATCGGTGCTCAAAATATGCACGAATTAGATGAAGGCGCTTATACTGGAGAAATCAGTGCAGGCATGCTCAAATCATATGGTGTAGAATACGCTGTGATTGGACATAGCGAACGCCGTGAATATTATAATGAGACTGATGAATCAGTAAATAAAAAACTGATCCAAGCTGTAAGATATGAAATTACACCAATCGTTTGTGTTGGTGAATCTCTAGAAATTAGAGAAAATGGTACAACCAATGAGTTTGTAAAAGATCAAGTTGTTAAAGCTTATCAAAACGTAACTGAAAAAGAAGTTTTAAAAACTGTGATTGCCTATGAACCTATTTGGGCGATTGGTACTGGAAAAACTGCAACGCCTGAACAAGCTAATGAAACTATTAAAGCAATTAGAGATGTTCTAGTTGAACTATATGGAACAACTATAGCTGAACAAGTAAGAATTCTTTATGGTGGCTCTGTTAAACCAAGTAATGTAGATGAGTTGCTTGCACAATCTGATATTGATGGTGCTTTAGTTGGCGGTGCTTCACTTGACCCAGAATCATATTTAACACTTGTAAATGCAGCATTAAAATAACTTTATAAACATATGAAATCCACAATTGTGGGTTTTTTATTTGCTTAAATAAACAAAAAAAGCAACTCAACGAGAGTTGCTTTATGTTTGATAAGTTTATTATCTGTTGTAGAATTCGACGATTAATTGTTCGTTAACTTCTTGAAGAATTTCATTTCTTTCAGGATAACG
>JAFGVN010000107.1 GCA_016937975.1 Clostridia bacterium | reverse complement strand
GGAGCGTATTTGGGAGGAATCCCACACTTACACTGATAAGTATGAAAATGACTCTACAACATTGATATAAGTGTCAATATACGATATAATTACTAAGCATACCATGGTCATGGTATGCTTTTTAGCGCTTAGCTAATGAGTTATAAAGGAGAAATATATGTTAAGTATTGCAATTGATGGTCCAGCAGGTTCAGGTAAGAGTACAGTCGCGAAAGCGATTGCAGAGCAGCTCAAAATTACCTATTTAGATACAGGGGCTATGTATAGAATGGTTACCTTGAATCTTTTAAATAATAAAACAGATATGGATGATATAAAAGCTGTTGAAGAAGTCTTGGAGCAAATCAAAATCGAATTTAGACCCAACGGTCTATTTTTAAATGATGAAGATGTAACCACTGAAATAAGAAACAATATTGTAGCTAATCATGTATCTCAAGTTGCTGCCATAGGCATAGTAAGAGAGAAAATGGTAGCGATGCAAAGAGAAATTGCTAAAGGTCAAGCTATTATAATGGATGGTCGTGATATTGGTACACATGTTTTGCAAGATGCAAGTTTCAAATTCTTTTTAAATGCATCAGTAGAAGAACGTGCTAAAAGAAGATTAAAGGATTTCGAAGCTCAAGGGATTGAAATCTCTTTGGAAGAATTAATTGCAGATATTCAATTAAGGGATGAAAAGGATTCAAGCAGAGAAATTTCACCTTTACGACAAGCGGATGATGCTATTTTAATCGATACGACATCAATGACTATCAATGAAGTGATTCAAGTCATTATTGAGGAAATCCAATCATGAGAAGTTTCTTTAAATTTGTAATCAAATGGTTCTATAAAATTTTTTACGGTGTAAAGGTTCACAATCCAGAGAGATTGCCTATGGATCAACCAGTCTTAATATGTTCAAATCATTTAAATGCTCAGGATCCTTTTGTTATTGGCACAAATCTTAAACCTGTCATTAAAATTATGGCAAAAAAAGAATTATTTAAATATAAAATAGTTTCATGGTTTTTAACTGTCAATGGTGCATTTCCAGTAGACCGTGAAGCCAATGATATTTCAGCAATCAAAACTTCTTTAAAGATCTTAAAAGATGGAACAACCCTGATGTTATTCCCTGAAGGTACAAGAAATAATACCAATACACCTCTTGAAGCAAAACCAGGTGTAGCAATGATCGCTGTAAAGGCAAAGGTTCCCATAATACCAATCACATTAAAATCGGATTATAAGCTTTTTAGAAAAATGCATGTGTATGTTGGAGAACCGATTTACTTGGATGAATATTTTGAAAGAAGAGTGACCTCAGAAGATTATCAAGAAATTTCTCAAAAAATTCTTGATAAGATTTATGAAGTTCTTCAGTAAAGAGGGAAAAATGAAAGTCATTAAAGCTGAAAAAGCAGGGTTTTGTTTTGGCGTTAAACGTGCTGTAGATATGGCATTAGAGGTTGCTTCTAAAGATAAGGAAATTTACAGCTATGGTCAGTTGATTCATAATGATCAAGTGACTCAAAAGTTAGCTGAAAAGGGCATTTTGTTAATCGAAAGTATAGAACCAATCACTTCAGGTGATGTTATTGTAAGGTCTCATGGTGTTGGAAAATCATTTTATGACGCTTGTGAAGATAAAAATCTTAATGTGATTAATTGTACTTGTCCATTTGTTGAAAAAGTGCATAGAATAGTGGACTCATATTATAAAAAGGGTTATGGCATAATTATAATTGGTGATAAAAATCATCCAGAAGTGATTGGGATTAATGGTTGGTGTAACAATTCAGCTTTAATTTTGAATGATATTGATGAGATTTTACAACTTGAAGATAAACCCTATTGTGTAGTTGCACAAACAACATTAAAATATGCTTTATGGGAAGCTATAACCCATAAGCTAAGTGGTATGGGAGCTATGACAGTTTTTAACACCATTTGTTCTGCAACAAGTGAAAGGCAAGAAGCTGCAATGGTTCTAGCTAAAAAAGTGGATTGCATGATTGTAATTGGAGGATACCACAGTTCAAATACAAGAAAATTGTATGAAATTTGTAAAGAATTATGTGAAAATACGATTCATATAGAAAAAAAATCAGATTTGGTGATGACTAACATGAATAAGTGTGGTATTATAGGTATAACTGCGGGTGCATCAACACCGGATTGGATTATTGATGAAGTATATGATTTTCTGGTTCAGCAGTAATGTATACCACAGTAAATTTTTTAAAAAGAGAGAGGTAATTGTTGATGGATAACAATAATTCAATGGCAGAATTGCTAGAACAGTATGAGAAAGATTTTGTAGTACCAAAAAAAGGAGAACTTGTTAAAGGCAAGATTGTATCGGTAAGTGACAAAGAAATCGTTGTAAACATCGGATACAAAGCAGACGGTATCATCCCTAAAACAGAAGTTTCTAACAACGATGTCAACTTAAAAGAGTTCGCGCATGAAGGTCAAGAATTAGAAGTTTATATTCTTAAGAAAGATGATGGAGACGGCAACGTTTTATTATCACTTAAGAGAATTAGCCAATTAAAAGATTGGACAGAATTAGAAAAATTAGCAGAGTCTGATGAGACAATCATTGTACAAATTAAAGAAGCTGTTAAAGGTGGCGTGATTGCTTACTATGGCGAAATCAGAGGTTTCATCCCAGCATCTCAAATTGCATTACATTATGTAAATGATTTATCAGTTTATGTTGGACAAAAAATAGATGTAAAAATTCTTGAAGTTAACAAAAACAAGAGAAGAGCAGTATTCACAAGAAAACAAATGCTTTCTGACGAATTAAAAGAAAAGAAAGCTGAGTTATGGGGAAACATCGTTGAAGGCGCTGTTGTTGAAGGTGAAGTTAAGAGAATCACTAGCTTTGGTGCTTTCATTGATATCGGTGGTTTAGATGGTTTAATCCACATTTCAGAAATGTCATGGGGTAGAATTAAATCACCTAAAGAAGCTGTTAAAATTGGTGATGTAGTTAAAGTTAAAGTGTTAACAATTGACGAAGGTACTGAAAAAGTTTCTTTATCATTAAAGCAAGTTAAGAACGATCCATGGATTGAGTTTGATAAAAACTACAAAGTTGGTGATGTTGTAGATGCTAAAGTTGTTAACTTAACAGATTTTGGTGCATTCCTTGAAATCGAACCAGGTTTAGAAGGTTTAGTACACATTTCACAAATCAGTGCAGACAGAATTGAAAAGCCAGCTGATATTTTAAAGATTGGTGATGTTTCAGAAGCTAAGATTATTGAAGTAAACTTAGAAGAAAGAAAAATCAAATTATCTATCAGAGCAATCAATGAAGAAGAAGTTACTGAAGAAGTTACTGAATAATACAATTGAATAGGACCGTTCGGTCCTATTTTTTTTACAACATTAAAAATTATTTTTTTAAATGTTATTAATTTACATATATATGGGTATGAACAAAGCAAAATAAAATTGCTTAACGGGGGGACGTTATATGACGCCATATGAGAAGTTTAAAGGTCAAGTTTTAAAGAAAACTGGTATCGATCTATCCAGTTACAAAGAAAGACAAATGAAACGTAGAATTGAATCTATGATCAAAAGAAATGGAAAGAATGATTTTGAAGAGTATTTTAATTTAATTGATAAAGATGTCGATCGTTTCAATGAGTTTATTAATTATTTAACCATTAACGTTTCAGAGTTCTTTAGAAATCCCTCTCAGTGGGAAAATCTTAAGGATATAGTTATTCCCAAATTAATGGAAGGTAAGCAAAATATTAAAATTTGGAGTGCTGCGTGCTCAACTGGTGAAGAACCTTATACCATTGCTATGGTTATGAGTTATTTCTTACCCTTGTCTAAAATAAAAATTCAAGCTTACGATATTGATGATGAAGCGATCAATAAAGCAAAATTAGGCATTTATTCTGAAAAGAGTATTGCCAATGTCCCTGCAGAGTTCAAGAAAAAGTATTTTGAGCAAGTGGGTCAATCCTATAAAATTTCAGATGAAATCAAAAGATGTGTTGAGTTTAGAAAATTCAATTTGTTGAAAGATACTTATCCTACAAATTATGATTTAATTGTATGTCGGAATGTTATGATTTATTTCACTGAAGAAGCAAAGGATGAAATGTATCATAAATTTAATGATGCTCTCGTTCCATGTGGTATTTTATTTGTTGGTAGCACTGAGCAGATCATTATGCCTAACAAATATAAATTCAATTCATTAAAAACATTTTTCTATGAAAAATATTTATAAGCGCATTAGCGCTTTTTTAAATTTTGGTGAAAATAAAATATATATTAAATTGACAACGTTTTAATAATGTTTTTTTATTTACTCAATTTGTTTGAAAAAAACGTAAAAATAAAAAAAAAGACGTGAAGTATGGTTCTAACAGTGTTAAAATGTAGAGGGGAATATCCTAGGATATTAGAAAGCCATTGGCAATATAAAATAAAAGGAGATAAGTTATGAGTAAACCGGTTTTATCTGCTCATTTTGAGTCAAGAAAACCTTCAGCTGTACGTATGGCTCAAATGAAATATGAAGAGCGTAAAGTTAAGCCTGAAGCAGTTATCAATGTAGGTATTGGTAATGTGTCATTGCCAACGAATCCTGCAATGCAAAAAAGAATGTTTGAATTAAGCTCACCAGAAAGTCCATTTTCTAAAGGTGTTGTTAGATATTCAACAACTGCAGGTACAGATGAATGTCAAGCAGCATTCCGTAATATTTTAAATTGTGAAGGTTTTGATACAAGCAAATTACACATTCAGGTAACTGATGGTGGTTCTGCAGGTATGGAGTTGTTATTAGTTGGTTTATGTGGTCCTGCTGGAACAGATGAGCAACCTTTAATGATGATCGACCCTGCTTATACAAACTACATATCTTTTGCTCAACGCCTTGGCAGAAAAACTGTTACAGTTAAACGTCATCTTGGGGAAGATGGTAAATTTAACTTACCACAATTAGATCAAATTGAAGAAGCAATAAAAGCAAATAATCCAGGTGCTTTATTAGTTATTCCATATGACAACCCAACAGGTCAATTATATGATTATGAAACTATGGAAGCCTTGGCAAACTTATGTGTTAAATACAATATGTGGATGGTAAGTGATGAAGCATATCGTGAATTATATTATGAAGATGGTCAAAGATTAGTAAGTATCTGGGGTATAACAGATGAACACGTTCCAGGTATTGAAGGTAGAAGAATTAGTATTGAAACGGCTTCCAAAGTATGGAATGCATGTGGTTTAAGAATTGGTGCGGTTATTACAGATAGCCCAGAATTCAACAATCGTTCAGTCGCTGAATATACTGCTAACTTATGTGCCAACGTTATTGGTCAGTATGTATTTGGTGCTTTGGCTCATGAAACACCTGAGCAAATTCATGCATGGACTAAAGGTATTAAAGAGTATTATAAAGAGCAAATCATCAATGTATACAACGGTTTAAAAACTTTGGAACCAGGTCTAATCGTTTCAAGTCCTGATGCTTCAATTTATTCTGTAATTGATGTAAGAAATGTTGTTAAACCAGGCTTCAATGCAAGTGAATTTGTTATTTACTGTGCAAGTGAAGGTTCTGTAGTGATTGATGGTGTTGAAACAACTTTGTTAGTTGCTCCAATGACAGGCTTCTACGATGTTAAGGAAGGTGCAAATCCAGGTTCTACTCAATTTAGAATCTCATTTGTTGAAACGCCTGAAAACATGGCTAAAATTCCTGAATTGTTTGTAAAATTATTACAACAATATGAAGCTCAAAGATAAAAGTTAATACTAGAGGTGTTTTCATTGAGTTGAAAACACCTTGTTTTTTCAACAAAAATGACGAAAGACACCTTATGGTGTCTCACGGATATTATACTTTAATATCAATAGATGTGCCTTTGCCTGGCTCTACACTTTGTTGTAGCATTTTGGCAAATTCACTGGTATTTTCTTTTGCAGTATCCATTGCCAATTTAGCAACTGCTATTGAAACTTGATTCATAAGTTTCATTTGATTGGAGATCATAGAGTATCCTGCAATATCCATAGCATCACATCCTTTATAAGTTTATCGGAAGAATGCTGTCAAAGGTTTAGAAAAAAGAAATTATTTATTCTGGGGGATCAATGAAAGTATTAGACAAAACCATTGAACAATGGTTGGGAGAATATCCTTTATTAAAAAACATGATGGATTATAAACCAGTACAGTGGCTTAATCCAAGATATGACCATGCTTCTAAAGCGTTGAAGAAACTGAATTTTTCAATTTCAGATATTGTTGATGCCGAAGGTAGATTAAGAAGATTTGCACCTTTTATTGCAAAAGCTTTTCCTGAAACAGATAAACATGATGGTATTATTGAATCACCATTGTTGGAACTTGTTGATTTTCATAGTCATTCCAAAGTTTATTTAAAATGTGATCATCAATTACCCATTTCTGGTTCTGTAAAGGCAAGAGGCGGTATTTATGAAATTCTAAGATATGCTGAAGAATTGTTGTTTAAAAATGGTTTGCTTAAAATAACTGATCCATATGATATTATTTGTGATGATAAAATTAAAAAGTTTTTAAGTAATTATAAAGTAGTAGTCAGTTCAACGGGTAATCTTGGCTTAAGTATTGGCATCATCAGTGCAAAATTAGGGTTTAAAGTATATGTGCATATGTCTCACGATGCCATGACATGGAAAAAAGATCTATTAAGATCCATTGGATGTGAGGTTATCGAACATGAATCAGACTATTCATATGCTGTAGAAATGGGTAGAAAAATTGCTTTAAAGGATCCAACAGCTTACTTTGTCGATGATGAAAATTCCAAAAATCTGTTTTTAGGTTATGCAGTTTCTGCATTTAGACTGAAAGAACAACTAAAAGAAGCAAAAGTAGAAATAACCAGTGAAAAACCTTTATTTGTTTATATTCCTTGCGGTGTAGGTGGTGGACCTGGCGGTATCCTTTATGGTTTGAAGGAAGTCTTTGGTGATCGTGTTCATTGTATGTTCGTAGAACCCACACATTCGCCGTGTATGCTCTTAGGGATGATGACAGAGTATCATGATCAAGTATGTGTACAAGACTTCCATATAGACAATATTACCATTGCAGACGGCCTTGCAGTTGGAAGAGCTTCTAAATTTGTTGGTAAGATCATTGATGAATTATTATTGGGTGTGTCCACTGTTGAGGATGATGAATTAAAAGCTTATTTGAAATTAATTGATGAAAAATATGAAGTTTTTCTCGAACCATCTGCTACTGCGGGTGTAAAAGGATTCTATGATATGTTAAAAATTGAAGCACCTATTTATGGTCAAGTCAGTATCACACCTGAAATGGTTGCAGGGGGAACACATATCATTTGGTCAACAGGTGGTAATATGGTACCTGATGAAGTCAGAAAAAAATATTTATAAGTCGCTAATGCGACTTTTTTTGACCTTTGGATGTTTCCTTTATAAAAAAAAGCTGCCAAGCAGCTTTTATCGATGTTTCTTTAATTGATTAATTTTTTCGAGTTTTCCTTCTTTACGATCAGTTTCTGTGATTTCATGTCCGCAATAAGAACAATATTGTGAATCATCTTTAATAGAGTAGAAGCAGTGAGGGCATATGATATGCTTTGTCACAACACGTGTAATAATGAGGTAAATGATTAAACTAGATGGTACATTCACTAAACCGAAAAGACCCCATAACCACTTGTTTTCTCCATGTTTCCCAGCATCTAAGAATATCCAAGTGCCTTGGGTGACAACCAGTAGAATGACAACAATCAGTATTTTAATTTCTGTTGGACTCATTTCATCACCACCTTTTTACGAATAATTGAGAATACAGGAACTGTAAACGGCATAAACAAGGATACGCCTCCAAAGTAGTATTTTAATAATTGGTCTTGTATCATCAAACTGGTGATGATGATACTAACAAGTATGATGGCAACAGCAATGAAAACTATAGTTGAAAAGAAATCATGTCTTCGTTTAATTGGCTCAGCTTTTATGAAAGCTTCTTTAACCGCATCCTCTATAAAGGCATCTGGTAATTTGATTTCTGTAGTCTCAAAACGCATTAAACTTTGTAGCTGTTGACATTGGATGCAATTTTTTAAGTGCTCATTTAATTTATCTGAAGTTTCTTCGTTAAGAATCATTGTTTCATAAAAACTACACGATTTCATATAAACCTCCTTTCATGGAGTCTTGTAATTTTTTTATGGTATTGTGTATGCGAGATCTTACCGTTCCTATTGGAATTTTAAGTATAACTGCTATCTCTTCATAAGAGTAACCATAATAGTGTTTTAAAAGAAAAGGAATTTTTTGTTGTTCTTTCATTTCATTGAGTAACTTTAAAATTGTTTTCATGTTATCTCGTTTTATATAAGCATCTTCTGTAGAAGTATGTTGAAAGGTCATCGCATCTAAGAAGCTAAAATCTTCAGTTATTACCATACGTTTATTTTTTTTGAGTTGATTTTTGTAGATATTAGTGCCAATAGCAATCAACCAGGTAGAAAATTTAGAGTCACCTTTAAACTTATTCATATGGACAATCGCCTTTACCATCACTTCTTGCGTAAGATCCTTTGCAACTTCTGGATTCAAAGTAAGCTTTAGCATATATCCATAAACAATTTCATAATGACTTGTTAATAATATGGACAATGCATTTTTATTTTGTTTTTTTGCTAATTCAATGAGTTGCTCATTGTCCATAATACCTCCTTCTATTTCTTATGAATAAAATAACCCAATAAGATGATTACAATACTAAGTATACCCGTTATTATAAGAGAATAGTAATAATTTTCATTTAAAACACCATGGTTTATTAAATGATATGGCGAAACCTTTAATTTGAATAAATTAGCGACAGGTGGCACAGCATAATAATGAATTAAAGTGATGAAAATTATAAAAAACTTTTTCATTTGTATAGCAGAAAATAATGAAAGCAGGGCGATATTAAACATAAAAAAGAGATAATAGCCCAAAATGATGATTGAACTATCTGATAATGTTAAGTCTTTTGGAAAAATAAAATATCCATAAGCATAATTGATAAAACTCGCTATATAGGTAATGAAAAGCATAATAGCAGCAATGTAAACAATCTTCCCTGCATAAATACCTTGATCTGTTGCACCAGCCATTTTAGGCAGAACGTTTTTATATTTCACACGTTCATTGTTAAAGATTGCAAGCCCAAAGAATAACATGATAACAAACAATATTTGATAAACATCATCCATATACCCAAAGAATGAAGTTTTTAATGAGGTTTGCATCAGGGTTGCAAAATCAAATGAACCATCAAATTGTGTAGCAAGAATTTTTGGTGTGAAATATAAAACTATTGGACTACTCAGTGCGAAAAAAAGCGCTATAAAACCTAAAATTAAGAATTTATAAGTTCTTGTAAATTCCATATGTTCTTTTTTAAAATAAGCAATAAAAGTTGTCATTATTTCACCACCTTTACAAAAATGTCTTCAAGTGAAGGTTTTACATGAATCAATTCTTTGATTTCAACTGGGAATGAAGCCAATGTTTTAAATACATCAAAAATGCCTATGGGTTTAACAATTAAGTAAGGCGGTTCATAGTGAGTGACTTCAAAGTTCTTATTCTCTTCCAAAATCTCTTTCAAAATTTCATGTTGTTCAGTTAAAATCTTATACTGTAAGACATCAGTCATGACTGCATTTATTTTGTCTTCTATAATCAGTACACCTTCACTTAAAATACCTACACGCGTACAAATTCTTTCTACATCCGATAAAATATGAGTAGAGAAGAGGATGGTTTTTCCTTGTTGACTGAGTTTTTGTATCAGATTCATTACAGCTACTCTACCTTGAGGATCCAATGCAGATGTTGGTTCATCCAATAAAACTAAATCTGGATCGTGTATCAGTGCTGCTGCAATTCCTAAACGTTGTTGCATACCTCTGGAATAGAACTTGATAGGTTTCTTCATATGGGTTTTTAAGTCAACAAGCTCAAGGAGTTGCAAAACTTTTTCTTTGTCTTTTTTCTCTAGTGCGGTTAGAAAATAAAGATACTCATAACCGGTCATATAATCGTAGAACTGTGGGGATTCTGGCAAATAACCTATTTTTAAACCTTCCGGTTTTACAATTTCACCACTATCTTTTTCAATTAAGTTGGTTATGATATTTAAGGTCGTTGTTTTACCGGCACCATTTTTACCTAAAAAACCGTAAATATCTCCAGGTTCTATCGTTAGATTCAAGTTATTTAAAACTAATTTATCTTGAAATTTTTTGGTTAAATTACGAATAGTAATCATTTTTATTTCTCCCAATTAAGAGATAGGCAATTGGACCTACCATGTTTAAAACTAGAACAATCCCAATCCAGAGTGGTACGGACAAGTTATTGACACCTTCTTTAAGGATTTTAACGATACAGTATAAAGCCAATGACAGTTGTAAAATGAATAATGGGATAATCATCAACAGTATTTCAGTTGTAAAAAGTTCTTTCATATGAACACCTCCTGTATATAAGACATTCTATTTCAAAAAAAGTTCAAAAAAAATAAAAAATTTTTTTTAAGTGTTTTTTAACGGGTATAATGTGAAAAAGTACTTAAGCGAGGTGGATTATGAATATTGTAATTGATGCTTGTGAATTTAATACAATTGAAGAGTTTCATGAATTGATAAAGGAAAAAATGGATTTTCCTGAAGACTATAACGATACATTGGATGACTTATGGGACTTTTTGGTCCATAAAGTAAATTATCCTGTTAATCTCTATTGGTTAGATTTTGAAACCAGCAGAGCGCTTTTGGGTTCAGATGCAGATGATTTATTAGAACTGTTTACTGAAGCTGATGAGGAAATTGAAGATTTTCACTTTGAATTACAAGAGAACTTCTAAGGATTGATGTAAGAATAAATGGCTGCATGATTTTTATGCAGTCTATTTTTGTATGTAAAGTTTGTTATAAAAGATTAGTTTTCCAATTAAGAATGATTTAAGATGTATTTTAAGATGACATATGATATTCTAGAAATCAAGGAGGCTGTTAATTATGTTAAAAGAAAGAAAAGACATTGAAGGAAAATTTAAATGGGATTTATCGTCATTATATGTAAATGATGAATCTTGGGAAAATGATTTTACTACGGCAAGTAGTTTATTTGAGAGCATAGAAAATTTCAAAGGGCATGTGCTTGATACAAAAGAAAATTTATTAAAGGTATTAGAGTCTATTGAAAAAGTAGATCGGTTAATCTCAAACTTAAGTACCTATGCAAAAATGAAACAAGATGAGAACACGAAAGATAGCCATTATCAGAGTTTATTTGCAAGAGCGCAAACCTTAATTGGATCATATCGTGAGGTAACTTCATTCTTTGTACCTGAGCTTATTTCAGGTGATCCAAAGTTAATTGAAACCTACTTGAATACGCCTGAATTAAAACTCTATGATCAACACATCCATAATATATTAAGAGCAAGACCTCATACTTTAAGCCAAGAGTCTGAGACTATTCTTGCCAAAGCAAGCGAATTAATGGCAGCACCTTCTAATGCATATGGTATGCTTAGTGCTGCAGATTTAAAATTCCCGTCAATGGAAAATGAAAAAGGCGAGGTCTTTGAATTAACTCATGGTAACTTTGTTCCTACTTTAATGAGCAAGAATCGTAAAGTAAGGGAAGAAGCATTTAAAAAATATTATAGTATATTTGATGGTCATAAAAACGTATTTGCCAGCTTATTAAATTCAGAAGTAAAAAAGAATATCTTCTATGCAAAATCTAAAGGTTTTGCTTCTGCTAGAGCTGCAGCATTATTTGAAAACAATGTTCCAGAAAGTGTTTATGATCAATTGATCAGTGCTGTTCATGAGAGTCTAGATTCACTTCATGAATATATAGGTTTGAGAAAAGAACTGCTTGGGGTAGATTCTTTAAAGCCATATGACTTATATGTGCCACTCATAGAAGATGTGGATATGTCTTATCCATATGAAGAAGCCCAAGGTCATGTATTAAAGTCTTTGGAGATTCTAGGTAAGGATTATACAGAAGTCGTTGAGAATAGTTTTACTGATGGTTGGATTGATGTTTACGAAAATGTAGGCAAAAGAAGTGGTGCCTATTCATGGGGAACCTATGATTCTAAGCCATATATTTTGTTGAACTATCATGATCAGTTAAACGATATGTTTACATTAACCCATGAAATGGGACATTCAATGCACAGTTATTATTCAAGGGAAAATCAACCATATGTTTATGGCAATTACAGTATTTTTGTAGCAGAAGTTGCGTCGACCACCAATGAAGCTTTATTAAACAAATATTTGTTGAATAATGTAAAAGATAAAAAAGAAAAACTTTACTTGTTAAACAACTATTTGGAAAACTTTAGGGGTACAGTATTTAGACAAACGATGTTTGCTGAATTTGAAAAAATGATTCATGACAAAGTAGAAAAAGGAGAAGCTTTAACTGCTGATGTCTTTAATACTTTGTATCATGATTTAAATGTAAAATACTATGGACCAGCATTGGACATTGACTCTGAACTTGATTTGGAGTGGGCAAGAATTCCTCATTTCTACTACAACTTCTATGTGTTCCAATATGCGACTGGTTTCTCAGCTGCTGAATCTTTAGCAGATAGGATGGTGAATGATCCTAAAAGTGCTGTAAATGCTTATAAAGGCTTCTTAAGTGCAGGTTGTTCAAATTATCCAATTGAAGTACTTAAATTAGCTGGTGTTGATATGACGACACCACAACCCGTAGAAAACGCTTTGAAGGTATTTAGAAATCTGGTTAAAGAAATGAAAGAATTGTTAAAGGATGCTTAGCATCCTTTTTCTTATGATAAAATAATGCACAGATATACGAGAAACTGATTATCTTATGTTAGTTTTACCTCTATGATTCTTGTTCTTGCATTCAGACATGCATCATATCTAACAATAAGAATTATCATCAGTTTAGAGAAAATGATGTTGAAATTCTTTTTTTATTTATGAAATAAATAAGAAAAATCTTGGATGATTTAGAATTGACTGTTATGAAAAATTATTTCAGAAACTTTAATATATAAATTTAATGTGTTGAAACAGATCTTGATGGAGAAGATGGAAACAATACAAATTGCTATGCTTCGTTGAATTTTGATTTTATGCAACTTAGCATTAGTTCTTGCAAAGCATGCAACTGTTTTGCACTGGTTTTTATGGGTATAAATCTAATGATCAAAGGAGGTTTCTATGAGATTGTTTGAAGAGTATGTAATCAAAAAATCCTATAAAATCTGGAGTTGGATTATTATTTATGGTTTGTATTTTGTGATCTTTTGGAATCATATTGAGTCATTATTTGCAGGAGGAATTTTATTCTTGTATGAATGTATGTTAATTGTTTTTGTTTTGAGATATCTAAGACAGTACCTCTATATTCATACGGCTAAAATGATGGATAAGGATGTTGAAGGAAAATCATGGACTCTAAATCCTACATTTTGGAGTTCTAGTCGTTATAAACTTGAAGAAGTTATTACACTAGAAGTGAAACCTTTTCTTATTTTAACAGGACTTCAAGTCATATTAATTCTTATCGCTCATGTTGTTTATGGTGCGGCATATATTACTCCAGTTTTATCAGGTGGATTATTGCTTTCCTTAGGATTATATAACCAAAGTTTCATTATTTTATACAGAACGATTAGTCATATGAGAGCAACTTATAAATATGGTTATGAAGCTTTTAAAGTTTATCATGATGATACACTAAGTGGTTGGCCAACATCAGAAAAATTAATTAGTACCATTTTAAAAGGTTCACAAGAATACGATTTTTGAGATTACAGTCAAGTAATCTTTTTTTTGAAAAATTAAATGTATTTTTATGCTAGTTGGATTCATTTTGATGACATTCTTTGAGAAACCATTGTTATATATGTTAAAATAAACTATGTGCATCCATAAAAAAGTTTAGTTTGGAGGAATTCATGAGGAAAAAGAGCTTAAAACCTTCTAAAACGCAATCGGTCATTGGGTTTATTGTTGGTCTATGTTTTATAGGATTTGGTTTAACAACATTTATAAAAATAGGTGTTTTAGGTATCTTGTGGACTGGATTAGCTTTTATCATTACCATCATGCATGGTATTAACATATTTACCCATAGAGGTAATTCTACCATGTCAATTGAGGATTCTGACAAAAAAAATGATATTGAAGGACGTTTGAGTAAATTAGATCTTTTAAGAGTACAAAGACTTATAACATCTGAAGAATATGATATTAAAAAAACAAATGTCTTACAGGATTTATAGTGTTTTATCATTAGAAATCATTCAAGAAGAATACCAAGTTCTTGTTTATAATGAATTTGGTATTTATTTTTTGATGTCGTTATTAGGGTTAGAATACTAGGCCAAGTGTATGAATATACCACAAAGGATAAAACTTTCTTCATTAATCCCATTTATTGTAATATAATAGAATTAGGTTGAAAAGAGGCAGTATGCGTTATTATGAAATTATTGAATATATAGAGGAATTAATTAAAGAAGAACAGTTGATATCTGGCAGTAAATTGCCCTCAGTTAGAATTTTAGCAGAAGAACTAAAGTGTTCTAAATCTACGGTTGTGAAAGCGTATGAACAGTTGGTGAGTCATAAACTGGCATATGTTATAGATAAATCAGGTTACTATTTAATGCAAAATCCTCAAGATATTCTTCTGTCAGATCAAGTGAACTTTACCTCTATGCATTTAAATCCGTCTTTGATTCAGCAAAATGATATTCAAATTCTATTTAACAAGATGATGATAAATTACAACGTTGAAGAAGATGATATTCAAGGTAGTTTTGATTTAAGAGACAGTTTAAAAGCTTGGTTTAAAAAAAGAAAAATTTTTTCAAATGTGCATGACATCCTAATCCATAGTTCAAAAAAAGAGGCGTTAAATGTAATTTTGCAGATTTTTAAAGAGGGTAATGGAAAAATACTCGTTGAAAATCCTATGGATGACCATGCAAAAGAGGTTTTTTCTGATTTAGATAACGTCATTTTCTTTAATCGTGTAGATACTCAACTGGATACATCTTTAATTGAATATCACTTAATAAAGGAAAACGTACAGTTAATTTACATCTCATCACAAGGTTATGGACCTAAAGGACAGGATTTGTCCTTAAAAGACAAAATGGATTTATTATCGTTATGTTATAATCATGATGTTTATGTCATTGAGAATAATATGATAGAGGAAACCTATGGATATGAACAGGAGCAAAGTTTATACGCATTGGATAAACAGGATCATGTTTTTCACTTAAAGAGTTTTGAATACAGTTATCACCAAATGTTTAAAATTGTCGCAGTAGTTTCACCTAGATTATATGTAAATACAATGATTAAGTCTAAAATGAAATTCTATGGTGAAACCTCTCAATTAGAGCAATTGATTTTAAATGAAATTTATAGAAGCGATGCATTAGAAGAAGCTGAAAAAAAATTGGTGTTCCAATTAAAACAAAAATTGGATTTAATAGAGGAACATTTAATTCTAAAAGATGGGTTTTATTTAACTAGATTTTCAAATCAAATGGGATGTTACGTAGAAGTACCATCAGATTTTAACATTAAAATGATGGCAATTGAACTAAGAAAACATAATATGATTATTGATAATGCAAACCAGGAGTTTATTGGTTATCAATTATACAAAGGCTTCAACATTTTTGTGACCAAGTGTTCATCTTCAGATGTAATACATTTGGCTAAATGGATAAGCGATTACATAGAAAATAACTAGGAGGTAAAATGTCTGTAAAAATATTAACTGATACTGGATGTGATTTACCAGTATCGATATTGGATGCTTTAAATATTGAAATTATGCCCCTTTTGGTTTATCTAGATGAAGAAGAGTATTTAGATGGACAAACCATAGATCATGAAACATTTTATCGTAAGATGCGTGAAGGTACTGTTACAAGAACTGCTCAAATTCCAGCGACAACTCTAGAAAAAAAATTCCTTTCATATAAGGATTCTGAAGATGATATTTTATATATTGCTTTTTCAAGTGGTTTATCTGGTACATATCAAACTGCTGTTATGGTTTTAAATAATCTTAAAGAGGAATATGATTTAAATATTACCATTATTGATTCAAAGTCTGCTTCTATTGGTTTTGGATTGGAAGTCTATTATGCGGCTCAAATGGCTAAAAATGGTGAATCCTTAGAAGAAATCATTCGAAAAACCATGCTACACATTGAACATATGGAGCATATTTTTACAGTAGATGATTTGGAATATTTGTATCGAGGTGGTCGTGTTTCACGAGGTGCTGCTGTAGTGGGTTCTATGTTAAATATCAAACCGATTCTAGATGTGGAAGATGGTAAACTTGTACCACTTCAGAAGATTAGATCAAGAAAAAAAGCGATTCAAAGAATTTTAGAAATAATGGGAGAGCGAGGTTCAGATTTAAGCGAACAAACCATTGCCATCAATCATGGCGATGATCTGGAGACTGCTTTGAAACTAAAGGAAATGATTGAAGAAAAATATCAAGTGAAAGACTTTATCATCAACTATACTGGCTGTGCTATTGGTGCACATTCAGGTCCTGGAACACTTTCAGTATTTTTCTTAAACCAATTGGTCAAATAAAAAAAAGAGATAATGTTTTTACATTATCTCTAATTTTTTACATTTGATTGTAAGATTCCAATGCTTTGTATGAACTTCTTACAAGTGGAGAAGAAGCAACTGCTGAAAAACCTAAAGCATAAGCTTTTTCTTCATAACGTTTGAAAACATCTGGGTGTACATATTCCACAAGATCAATGTGTTTTTCAGAAGGTTGCATATATTGACCAATGGTTACAATGTCACATCCAACTTCACGCAAATCTTTTAAAGTTTCAAAAACTTCTTCTTCAGTTTCTCCCAAGCCTACCATAATGCCAGATTTAGTTGCCATTTTTGGATCAACCTCTTTAATATATTTTAAAACATATAAAGATTGGGCATAACTTGCTTCTGGACGAACTGTATTATAAAGTCTTTTAACGGTTTCAATATTGTGATTGAAAACATTTGGTTTAGCGAACACGACTTGTTGAATGAGCTCTTCTTTTCCGTTGAAGTCAGGTGTTAAAACTTCAATGGATGTAGAAGGGTTAAGG
The DNA here is from genome assembly GCA_016937975.1 of Clostridia bacterium. Taxonomy (GTDB): domain Bacteria; phylum Bacillota; class Clostridia; order Peptostreptococcales; family Acidaminobacteraceae; genus JABXKX01. The sequence continues at coordinate 20,460 of JAFGVN010000107.1, read as the reverse complement.
GCTTTAATTTCTTCGATGCATTTTACAAAATGTCCAGCACCTTCATCTTCTAAGTCATCTCTTGTTACAGACGTGATGACAGCATGTTTTAAACCTAATTCTTTTATACCGATTGCAATGTTTTTAGGCTCATGGGGATCAGGTAGATTAGGTGTACCACCTTCAACATTACAGAACTTACAGTTTCTTGTACAAGTTGTTCCAAGGATCATAAAGGTTGCTGTTTTAGAACTGAAACACTCTAAACGATTAGGGCAATTAGCTGCTTCGCATACAGTGTTTAAGTTTAGATTGGACAATAATCCAGTTACTTTATTTAAATGGGCAGTGCTGTTAAGTTTAACACGCATCCATTCAGGTTTTCTAATCATTTTACTCATGGACCCTCCTAAAAAAATAAGCTTGTTAATTCATCAGCTGTGATACTTTTGAAATAATCATCTAAGGTAATGTTTTCAAAAAATGATTGAATTGCATCTTCTGTATGAAGGGTACCGATAATTTCTTTTTCCACATCTTCAATTTCTTTTTTACTAAAGAAATCGCCATAGAATTTAATGGCATGAATCTTTCCATTTTTAACTGTATAATTTAATTCGACAATCCCACCAGGAAACTTCTCCATTCTTGACCCATCAAAAGCAGGGGAACTTGCAAAATTCCAGTCCCAAGTGTTGAATCTTTCTGCTTCAATTTTCTTGATTTCATGAATATCTTCTTCAGTAAATTCATAAAACTCAGCCTCTGGATTGTTTGTTTTAATATGTTCGTTAATTTTTTTACGAAATTCCAGGATATCGATTTCCTCTTGAAGATGAGCAGAGATGTTTGTAACACGACTTTTAACTGAGTCTACACCTTTTGATTTGAGTTTTAATTGGTCTGGATTAAGTGCCTTTGCCAAATCCCCAATATCAGAACTAAATAGTAGTGTACCGTGGTGTAGTAAACGATCTTTATATTTATACTGAGCATTGCCAGAGAATTTTAACCCGTCGATGGTTAGGTCATTTCTACCTGAAAACTCAGCATTAACGCCTAAATTTCTAAGTACTTCAAGAATTGGAGTAGTAAATTTTCGAAAGTCAGAAAATGCTTGATTGTCTGTTACGATAAATGCAAAATTGGTATTGCCTAAGTCACAAAATACAGTACCGCCTCCTGAAAGTCTTCTGACAACGTCAATATTATGCTCTTTCACATAATCGTAATTGATTTCTTTCATGGTGTTTTGGTTCTTGCCAATTAAGATTGATCTTGCTGCTCGCCATAGCATGAAAACGTCGTCATTTGAATGCTTCATCAAGTATTCTTCAGCAGCCATATTGAAGCTTAAACTGGTATTTTCATTTAAAATTATTTTCATAACCCCTCCTTGTCAATTGAAATCATCATAACATATTTGTTCAAATTGTAAAGAAAATTTTCGATTCTACGAGTGAATTTCTTTATACATGACATGGAAGTTATTGCATTTTTGTTAAATTTATATCTAGGCTTTACAAGGCCTCTAAAATCGACTAAAATAATAGCAACAAAATATGATCCAAATGATTGTACTCGGGAGATACTGGGTAAGCAGTAGCCGAAGGAGAAAGCTTATTGATCTCAATAAAATAAGGGAAACTCTCAGGCAAAGAAACCGATACATGATGGAACTCTGGAAAAGCAAAGTGCGCCGAAGGAGCAACAACACTGGAAACTCTCAGGTTATAAGACAGAGACACAATTGAGGCTTATTTGCCGTACAATTGTGTCTTTTTTAATAATATTGAGTTCAATTTATTGTCAATTTTGTTCAAAGGTACCATACAATTATACCTAACAGGGAGGTCTATTATGGGTGAGTTAAAACGTACACCACTTTATGATGAACATGTAAAAGCTGGTGGTCGTATCGTAGATTTTGCTGGATATGAATTACCAATTCAGTACGCAGGTATTTCAGAAGAGCATAATCATGTGAGAACATCAGCAGGTTTATTCGATGTATCACATATGGGTGAAGTGACTGTAAAAGGTCCAGATGCATTAAAGTTTGTACAAAATCTAGTAACAAACAACGTCAAGAATTTAGTTGATAATCAAGTACTTTACACATTAATGTGTTATGAAAATGGTACTGTTGTTGACGATTTACTGGTTTATCGTTTTGAAGAAGATAACTTCTATTTGGTTATTAATGCTTCAAACGTTGACAAAGACTTTGCTTGGATGCAAAAACAAGCTGAAGGTTTTGACATTGAATTAGTAAATATTTCTGATAATGTTGCTCAGTTAGCTCTTCAAGGGCCGAAAGCTCAAGAAATCTTACAAGAACTTGTGGATTTTGATTTAACAGAAATTGAATTTTTCCATTGCAAAAGAGATATCAATGTTTTAGGTGCTAAGGCATTAATCTCAAGAACTGGTTATACTGGTGAAGATGGATTTGAAATTTACTTAGATAACGACCAAGCAGCAAAAGTTTGGCAAGCAATCCTTGAAAAAGGTGGCGAAAGAGTTATGCCAATCGCATTAGGGGCTAGAGACACACTTCGTTTTGAAGCTTGCTTACCACTTTATGGTCATGAAATTAACGACACAATTAACCCAATTGAAGCGGGCTTAAAAATGTTTGTTAAAATGGATACTGACAACTTCATCGGTAAAGAAGCAATCGCTGCTATTATCGATGCGCCTAAACGTAAATTAGTAGGTTTGGAATTAGAAAAAGGTATAGCAAGAGAAGGTACTGAAGTATTAGTTGGGGATCAAGTTATTGGTCATATCACAACTGGATACCTTTCTCCATCATTAGGCAAAAGCGTTGCACTTGCCTTAATTGATTCAGAGCATGGTGCAATGGGTAATGAAGTCATTTTACAGGTGAGAAAAAAGCAAATACCTGCTAAAATAGTAAGTAAGAGATTTTACAAGAAAAATTATAAAAAATAGTGGAGGAAGTTATGAAAGTTTTAGAAAATTTATTGTACAATGAAGAACATGAGTGGATTCAATTAGAAGGTGATGTTGCTACTTTTGGTATTACTGATTATGCACAAGACATGTTAGGCGGTATCGTTTATGTAGAATTACCTGAAGAAGAAGATGAAGTAGAACAAGGTGATAGCTTCATTACAATTGAATCAGTTAAAGCTGCTACTGACGTTTTATCTCCAGTTGATGGTGAAATTATCGCTGTTAACGAAGCGTTGGACGATGCTCCTGAATCATTAAACGATGCACCATATGAAGCTTGGATTGTTAAAATCAGAGTAAATGATCTTTCTCAATTAGACAATTGGATGGATAAAGAAGCATACGAAGCATTCTGTGCGAAGGAGGCATAATGTTCCCATACATCCCGGTATCCAAAAACGATGAAAAGCATATGTTGGATATTATTGGTGTAGGAAACATTGATGATTTGTTTGTTGACATTCCTGAGAATGTAAGATTTAGGGGCGAATTAAAATTGCCCCTTCAAAAATCTGAAATCGAGATAAGACAGATTATGAATGGCTACGCTAGTAAAAACATCAGTGCTTCAGATAAGTTATGTTTCTTAGGTGATGGTACATATGATTCATATATTCCATCGATTGTACCTTACTTAACTTCAAGAAGTGAATTTAGTACAGCATATACACCATATCAACCAGAAATCAGTCAAGGTACATTACATGGAATATTCGAATTCCAATCATTAGTTTGTAACTTAACTGATATGGACGCATCCAATGCGTCAATGTATGATGGTCCAACAGCTGCTGCTGAAGCAGCTTTAATGGCATTTGATAAATCAAAGGGCAATACATTTGCTATTGCTTCAACTGTAAACCAAAATACAATTGATGTTATTACAACTTATTTAAAATATAGAAATCACGAAGTTCTTATTATCGATCAAAAGGATTTAAGAGCTGATTTAGAAGATTTTAAAGCAAAGGCTTCAAAAGATCTTGTTGGTGTTCTTGTTCAATCACCAAACCGTTATGGTTATTTAGAAGATGTAAAAGGTTTCGTAGAAATAGCAAATGAAAACAAAGCTATTGGTGTAATGTATGCTGATCCTTCATCACTAGCTCTTCTTAAAACGCCAGGAGAATTAGGCGTTGATGTGGTTGTTGGGGATATGCAACAATTTGGTAATGCTATGAACTTCGGTGGTCCACACATTGGATTTATGGCAGCAACTGCTAAACTCATGAGAAAATTACCTGGCCGTATTGCTGGTCAAGCAAAAGACAGAAGAGGTAATCGTGCATTTGTATTAACTCTTCAAGCAAGAGAACAACATATTCGTAGAGATAAAGCGGCTTCAAACATCTGTTCAAATCAAGCTTTGAATGCATTATCTTCAACAATCTATATGTCATTACTTGGTAAAACAGGTTTGAAAGAACTTGCCATTAACAATACATCTAAAGCACATTACTTACACGATGTTTTAATTAAAACAGGTTCATTTGAAAAAGTTTCAAATGGTAACTTCTACCGTGAATTTGTTTTAAGATCAAAAGTAGATGTTAAAACTTTAAATGAGCATTTAAATAAAAACAATATTTTATCGCTAAAAGTAGTTGGAACTGATTTAGTACAATTTACAGTAACAGAAAATCGTACTAAATCTGAGTTAGATTATTTAATTCAGGTAGTGGAGGGCTTATAATGAGTAGCTATGATAAATTAATATTTGAACTCTCTCAACCTGGTCGTATCGGTTTTACACTTGCAGACGAAGAGTTTTCAAATGTAGATTATAACCAATTTTTTAATGAAGATGAGTTAAGAACTTCTGAACTTGACTTTCCAGAAATAAACGAAACAGAAGTTGTAAGACATTATACTGCATTAAGCAATTTAAACTTCGGTGTTGATACAGGTTTCTATCCTTTAGGATCTTGTACAATGAAATACAATCCAAAGATTAATGAAGAAATTGCAGGCAATCCTAAATTCTCTCATATTCATCCAGAACAACCAATAGAGGATGTTCAAGGTACATTAAACTTAATGTATGACTGTTCGGAAGCATTGGCTGAAATTACAGGTATGGATGCAATTTCATTACAACCTGCTGCTGGCTCACATGGTGAATTAACAGGTTTAATGATTATGAAAGCCTACCACTTAAGTCGTGGTGATCATCACAGAGTGAACATTATTGTGCCTGATTCAGCTCATGGTACAAATCCAGCGTCTGCAAATATGTCAGGTTTTAATACCGTTGAAATTAAATCAAAAGCAAATGGTGCAGTTGATGTAGAAGCTTTAAAAGCTGCTATTGATGAAAACTTTGCAGGTTTAATGTTAACAAACCCATCTACATTAGGTTTGTTTGAAAGAAACATTGAAGAAATCACTAAAATTGTCCATGAAGCTGGTGGTTTATTATATTATGATGGCGCAAACATGAATGCCATCATGAGCCAAGTACGTCCTGGTGACATGGGCTTTGATATCATTCACTTGAACTTGCATAAAACATTCTCTACTCCTCATGGTGGTGGTGGTCCAGGTGCAGGTCCAATTGGTGTTAAAGCAAGATTAGAAAAATTCTTACCTTTCCCAGTATTGGAAAAGCAAGAAGAAAAATTTGTTCTTAACTATGATCGTCCTGATTCTATTGGTAAAATTAAAAATTACTATGGTAATATTGGTATCGTGACAAGAGCTTACACATACATTTTAAGAATGGGTAGAGATGGTTTAAAGCGTGCAAGTGAAGTCGCTGTATTAAATGCAAACTACATGCAAAAGCGTTTGAAAGCACATTATCATTTACCAATTGATGAATTATGTAAGCATGAATTTGTATTAAGTGGTAACTTTGGTTTAACTCACGGTATCAACACCATTGATATTGCTAAGAGATTATTAGACTTTGGTTTCCATCCACCAACAATTTACTTCCCACTCATTATTGATCAAGCGATGATGGTTGAGCCTACTGAAACGGAAAGCTTACAATCAATGGATAAATTCATCGATGCAATGATTAAGATTAGAGGCGAAATTGATACAGATCCAGATATTTTACACACAGCGCCTAATACAACTCATATTTCAAGAATTGATGAAGTTGAAGCAGCGCGTAACCCAATTATTCGTTATATGAAAGAGGAGGCGTAATGTTAGATTTAATTAAAAAGCAAGACCCAGAATTATATGAAGCGATGCAATTAGAAATGAATCGTCAACAAACGCACATCGAGTTAATTGCTTCAGAAAACTTTACGAGTCAAGCTGTAATGGAAGCTAATGGTTCTCAATTAACGAATAAATATGCTGAAGGTTACCCTAACAAACGTTACTATGGTGGTTGTGAGTATGTTGATATGGCTGAAGATTTAGCAATCAACAGAATGAAAGAATTATTTGGTGCAGATCATGCCAACGTACAACCGCATTCAGGTTCTCAAGCAAACATGGGTGTTTATATGGCAGTGTTAAAACCTGGCGACAAAATCCTTGGTATGGATTTATCAAATGGTGGTCATTTAACACATGGTGCTTCTGTAAACTTCTCAGGTCAATTATATGAAGTTGTGTCTTACAGTGTTAACGATGAAGGTTATATCAATTATGAAGAAGTTGAAAGACTTGCTTTAGAAGAAAAACCAAAAATGATCGTTGCTGGTGCAAGTGCTTATCCGAGAGCAATTGATTTTGCTAAATTCAGAGAAATTGCTGATAAAATCGGTGCATATTTCTTAGTAGATATGGCGCACATTGCTGGTTTAGTCGCTGCTGGTTTACATCAAAATCCAGTACCATATGCTGACTTTGTAACTACTACAACTCATAAGACTTTAAGAGGTCCAAGAGGTGGTGCAATTCTTTGTAAAGAAGAATTCAAAAAAGCAATTAACAAAGTGATTTTCCCTGGTATTCAAGGTGGCCCTTTAATGCATACAATTGCAGCGAAAGCTGTATGCTTCCATGAAGCCTTACAACCTGAGTTCAAAACTTACCAACAACAAGTGATTGATAATGCAAAAGCATTGGCAGAAGCTTTTGTGAAGAGAGGCTTTAACTTAGTTTCAGGTGGTACTGATAACCATTTAATGTTATTGGACTTAAGAAATAAAGGGGTTACAGGTAAATTAGCTGAAAACTTGTTAGACTCAGTTGGTATTACTACCAATAAAAACACAGTGCCAAACGAAACTGAAAGTCCATTTGTGACAAGTGGTTTAAGAATTGGTACACCTGCTATAACAACTCGTGGTTTCCAAGTAAAAGACATGGAAGAAATCGCAGACATCATTGATGAAGCCATCAAAAATAGAGATGGTGATTTAACAGATGTGAAAGCCAGAGTAAAAGCATTATGTGATCAATATCCACTTTATCCAAATGCATAAATTATTGAATATAGTAGACTTCGGTCTACTTTTTTTTTAGAAAGAATTCATTTTACGCCTTGCTTTAATTGAGATTAAATGCTTTTTCCGTTATAATAGAATGAAGAGGAGTTATTATGAAAGAAGCTGAATTATATTTGCCGATTAAGGCATTTTTTATTGAAAATGGCTATGAAGTTGCAGGTGAAGTAAAAGATGTAGATATGGTGGTGTATCAAGAGGATACAAAGATTGCCATTGAATTGAAAACATCCTTTAACTTAAAATTAATCTTCCAAGCGGTGGAGAGACAGAAATACTTTGAATCTGTATATGTGGCAATTCCAAAACCTAAATTCGATAAAAGATATAGAGAAATGGTTCATCTTTTAAAACGTCTTGAAATTGGTCTAATAACAGTAAATTTCTTGAAAACTAAGACGGTAGTTCATGTAGAGCATCATCCTATTGTATTAGAGCGAAAAACCAATCATAGAAAAGCGAAAGCCATTATTAATGAGCTGAATAAAAGAACGGGTGTCATGGATAATATTGGTGGCACCACAAAAGAGAAACGGGTAACAGCTTATCGCGAGTCAGCACTGCATGTGGCTTATGCTTTATCATTAGAGGAATCTTCAAAACCTAGTGAGATCAAGAAAAAAACAGGTTTGATGAATGCAAATGCGATTTTATATAGCAATTATTACAAATGGTATGAACGTATAGATCGAGGACAATATCGGTTGACATCAGAAGGTTACCAAGCACTCGAAACTTATCATACCATTATTGACTACTTCAAATCGAAGGAAAATGTTTAAAATCTACTAAATTAGTGTTATATTATAAGGTACCATAAGACTTAATATTAGGAGGCAAAATGAGCAAGCGAGAATTAGTAATCCCATCAAATGACCTGTTGGCGATTAATGAGAATGTAATTGAAGAAATTAGAATAGAAAATGAAGGTTTTGAAAAACAATATGGTCGAAAGAAAAAGTTTTTCATTATTACTTATGGTTGTCAAATGAATGAGCATGATTCAGAAAAACTGAGAGCTTCAGTAGAACGTATGGGCTATCAGTTAACTTTTGTATATGAAGATGCGGATTTAATTATTGTAAATACCTGTTGTGTTAGAGAAAACGCTGAATTAAAGGTATACGGTAAAATTGGTACCTTTAAACCACTAAAACAAAAAAATCCAAATCTAATTATAGCCATTTGTGGCTGTATGATGCAACAGCAACATGTAGTAGAAGAAATTAAAAAGAAATATAGACATGTGGATGTGGTGTTTGGTACGCATAATGTGCATAACTTCCCAAGCTTATTAAAGGATGCCTATACACAAAAGAACACTGTTGTTCAAGTTTGGGACATTGATGGTGAAGTTATTGAAGGTTTGGATTCTCACAGAAAATATGAGTTAAAAGCTTATGTAAATATTATGTATGGTTGCAACAATTTCTGTACTTATTGTATTGTACCTTATACAAGAGGTCGTGAGAGAAGCCGTGAAAAAGAAGTGATCTTAGCGGAAATCCGCGACTTAGTAAAAAATGGTACTAAGGAAGTGACCTTACTGGGTCAAAATGTTAACTCTTATGGTAAAACTTTAAGTCAGCCTGTTTCCTTTGATGAGTTACTTGAGGAAGTTGCTCAAGTAGAGGGTTTAAAACGTATTAAATTTATGACCTCTCATCCAAAGGATCTTTCAAGACATGTCTTAGATGTTATGGCGAAATATGATAATGTCTCAAGTTATTTACATTTACCTGTTCAAGCAGGTAGCAATGCACTCTTAAAAGCCATGAACAGAAACTATACAAGAGAGTCGTATATGGAGACCATTCGTTATGCAAAGGAGCATATTCCGAATTTAACGATTTCGACAGATTTAATAATCGGTTTTCCAGGAGAAACTGAAGAAGACATCGAGATGTTAATTGATTTAATCAAAGAAGTAAGATATGATTCTGCCTTTACTTTCATTTACTCTCAAAGAAAAGGTACACCTGCAGACGAGATGGAAAATCAAATTCCTGAAGATATTAAACATGTAAGATTCAACAAGGTTTTAGAAGCTTTAAATGAAATCATCATTGAGAAGAACTTACAATTAAAAGATGAGGTTGTAGAAATCTTAGTTGAAAATTACTCAGAAAAAGATCAAACTTTAATGGGTAGAACAGATGGCAATAGAACGGTACATTTTAAAGGTGATGAATCTTTAATTGGTGAATTTGTATCTATTAAAATAACAGAACCTAAGAAGTTTTCGTTATATGGAGAAATTGTGGAGGTCTAGATGTCAAAGTTAACACCAATGATGCAGCAGTATATGTCAATTAAGGAAGACTATCAAGATTACATTCTCTTTTTTAGATTAGGTGATTTTTATGAAATGTTCTTTGATGATGCTGTTATTGCCTCAAAAGTTCTAGATATCACCTTAACGGCTAGAGGATGTGGATTAGAAGAAAAAGCACCTTTAGCAGGTGTGCCATATCATGCTGCAGAAGGGTATTTGGCAAAGCTTGTTGCTGCAGGTTTAAAGGTTGCTATTTGTGAGCAAATTGAAGACCCAAAACTCGCAAAAGGTATTGTTCAAAGAGCAGTAACACGCATTGTAACACCTGGAACCATTACTGATCCCAATATGTTAAATGATAAAGTGAATAACTATTTATTAGCTTTATTTGTCAATGAGACTGGGTATGGTATTGCTTACTCTGATATTTCAACATCAGAGTTTAAAACCACATATTTTCCATCAAAAGAAGGTTTACAACCTCTATTAAACGAAATTCAAAAGGTGAACCCGAAGGAAATTCTCATCAGTAATCAGCAAGAACTTGAAGAAGGGATACAAACCTTTTTTAAACAGCAAAATTACTTGATGACATCCTATCAACATGTCCATTTTAAATATGCACAAGCAGAGCAAGTCATTAAAAGACTCTTTAATGTTTATGCCATTGAAAGTTTAGGTCTATCCGAATCCGAACATATGACCATTGCTTCAGGTGCTTTATTAAATTACATTGAAGAAACTCAGAAATGTAATTTGTCTCATTTTAATCACATTGAGATTTACCAGCATAATCATTATATGGTCCTAGATAAATTCACAAGACGGAATCTCGAATTGTCAGAGACGATGAGAGGTAATGAAAAGAAGGGCTCACTTTTGTGGGTTTTAGATAAAACGGCTACAGCAATGGGAGCAAGAAATCTAAGAAAATGGATAGAAGCACCTTTATTATCAAAAAAAGAAATAGAAAATAGACTTTCAGTTGTAAGGTATTTTTATAACAATATTGCAGCTAGACAAGATATGCATGAATACCTTTCTAGAATATACGATTTGGAACGATTATCATCTAAATTGGTTTATGGTACGGTAAATGCAAGAGATATGCTAGCTTTAAAACAATCCCTGCAATTTTTACCCCAAATTATTGAGATTCTGAAGAAATCAGATAATCTCATGTTACAGAAGATGATCAATCGTTTTGATGATTTAAGTGATTTATATGATTTGTTAGATCGAGCAATTTATGAAGAACCTCCTATTACCATACGTGAAGGCAATTTAATTAAAACCAGCTATAATGAAAGCTTGGCAGAATTAAGAGACATTATTCATAATGGTAAGCATTGGATTGTGAAGTTGGAACAAGCTGAGCGTGAGAAAACAGGCATCAATTCACTTAAAATCAGATTTAATAAAGTCTTTGGTTACTACATTGAGGTCACGAGAAAAAATGCAGATTTAGTGCCAGATAACTATATTCGTAAGCAAACCTTAGCCAATGCTGAGCGTTTTATTTATCCAGAATTAAAGGAAATTGAGACTAAAATATTAAATGCTGGTGAAGAAATCAATAATTTGGAATATGATTTATTTAATGAAGTAAAAGATCATATCCTGAATCATATTTTACGTATTAAAAACACCGCTCAAGTTATAGCTGAAATTGACTCTTTGCTTTCTTTTGCTTTGGTGTCATATAGCAATGATTATGTAGAGCCAACCATTGAAGAAAATGGTGAAATTGCCATCACAAATGGTCGTCATCCTGTAGTAGAACATATCCAAGAGGGTGAGATATTTGTGCCAAATGATACTTTGATCAATCAAGAGGACCCTAGATTTTACATTATTACAGGTCCGAACATGGCAGGTAAATCCACTTATTTAAGACAAGTTGCCTTAATTACATTGATGGCGCAAATTGGTTGTTTTGTTCCTGCAAGTGAAGCAACAATCTCAATTGTGGATAGAATCTTTACACGGGTTGGTGCAAGTGATGACTTGTCACAAGGTCAATCAACTTTCATGGTTGAGATGAATGAACTGTCTAATATCCTACACAATGCGACGAGAAATTCATTAATCATCTTAGATGAAATCGGTCGAGGGACTTCTACTTATGATGGTTTGAGTATTGCGTGGTCTGTTGTGGAGTATTTATCTCAAACCGAGGATATTGCAGCTAAAACCATGTTTGCAACCCATTATCATGAATTGACTGAACTTGAAGGTCGATTTGAAGGGGTTAAAAATTATTGTATTTCTGTTAGAGAATCCGGTGATGATATCATCTTTTTAAGAAAGATTATTCGTGGTGGCGCTGACCGTTCCTATGGTATTGAAGTGGCAAAATTAGCAGGTATTCCTGAAAAAGTCATTTCTAGAGCTAAAAATATTCTAAAAGAACTTGAAGTACATGATATCAATAATAACATCAATTCCATCCAAGCCTCTATGGAGATGCCAATGCTCAAAGAGGTTATTAAACCACATCCACTGGTTGAGTCATTAAAGGCTATTGATGTGATGCATATGTCACCAATTGAAGCGATGAATATATTAAATGAGCTTGTTGAAAAAGCAAAAAAGGAAGCTTATGAAGGATAATAAAATTAAACAATTGGATAAAGATATTTCTAACAAAATTGCCGCTGGTGAAGTTGTGGAAAGACCTTTAGCTGTTGTGAAGGAACTTGTAGAAAATGCCATAGATGCTGGAGCGACTAAGATTACAGTTGAAATCAATGATGCAGGTAAATCTTTAATCAGAGTCACAGACAATGGTCAAGGCATTTTGCCTGAAGATGTTTTACTGGCCTTTGAAAGACATTCAACCAGTAAAATAAGGACCATTAATGATATTTATCACATTGCTAGTTTGGGGTTCAGAGGTGAAGCCTTAGCCAGTATTGCTTCTGTTTCTATTGTAGAATTAATTACTAAGCACGTGGATTATGATATGGGTCAGAAGGCTGTTCTTGAAGGTGGTCATGTCGTAGAACATACACCAATTGGAGCACCTCAAGGGACGACTATTATGGTAAAAGACCTTTTCTATAACACGCCTGCAAGATTGAAGTTTATGAAAAGTAATCATGCAGAGCAAAATGCTATCAATGATATTATGAACAAATTGGCTTTGTCCCATCCTGAAATTGCTTTCAAATACATAGTTGGTGGACATAATATTTTTATGTCGCCTGGTAATGGTCAACTCTATGATGTAATTTTAAATATTTATGAAAGAAGAATAGGCAGAAATTTATTAGACGTTATTTATACTGAAAATGATATTCATGTAAAAGGGTTTATCTCTACAATTGAGATGACAAGAGGCAATAAAACACAGCAAATAGCATTTGTTAACAATCGATATGTGAAAAGTGATGTAGTGGATCAAGCTGTTAACTTAGCCTATAGAACCTTAATTCCTCACAATCGATTTCCTATTGTATTTTTAAATCTTGAAATAGATCCTTCATTAGTGGATATCAACATCCATCCAGCAAAAACAGAAATTAGATTTCATCAAGAAGGATTGGTAAAGGATTTAATTTACAAATCATTATCCAGTGTTTTAAACCAATATAATTTAACACCTTCAAAAGAACTCAATGCAAAGCCTATCGAGCCGAAGCAAGTTTTGAGATTATACGATGAAATTAATGAAAAAGCTGAAGGCATAAAAGAGTCACCTTTTAGAGAAGAAGTTAAACCTAGATCTGTTGGGATCTTAAGAGATGAGTTTCATCAAACCCCATCAGTAAAGGAAGAATCTAAGGTTTTTCGTGAGGTATTATCTCATTTACATGAGTCCGTAAATGCTTTCGAACCAGATGTACAACCTGAGACCTTTAAAAAGGAATTGTCTTTTATGAAGGAAAAAGCCTTCAAGGAAGTCCCTTTTGTAAAAGATGAGATTGTTCAAGAAAAAGAAGATGAACCTATTTTTTCTAAATCTTTAAAAAGAGAGGCGGTTTTTGTAGAGCAAGTATATGAACCTGCAAAATCTATGTTTGAAAAAGAGGAATCCAGTATATATGATCATTTGATTTACAAGGGAAATATTTTTCAAACTTATTTAATCTTTGAAAAGGATAGTACCATGTACCTCATTGATCAACATGCTGCCCATGAAAAAATCTTATTTGAAGATTATGTACAGCAATATAGAAACAAAAAAATGATGTCACAAATGATACTAGAACCCATCACGGTTCATGTGAATTATATGGAAAAAGGTAATTTGTTGGCTCATGAAGATGATTTAAGTCGATTAGGCTTTATCATTGATGATTTTGGTGAAGATACAGTCATCGTAAGGGAAATTCCATCTATGATGGATATTAGAACTGCAGAGAAAATGATACAGGATTTAATCGAAAAATTGGACTTCAGTTTACCTGAAGAAAGATTTCATCTGGCATTAGATGACTTAATGCAGGCTTCTTGTAAAGCGGCTATAAAAGCCAATGATCGTTTGGATACCATTGAAGTAAACAGTTTGATTAAGCAATTAAAAGGGTTGAAAGATCCTTATACTTGTCCTCATGGCAGACCGATTATTATTACAATTGGTAAGAGTGAATTAGAAAAGAAATTTAACAGAACATAGGTGACTTATGGATAAACGTGTAATATTTTTAGTAGGTCCTACTGCAGTAGGTAAAACAGATATGGCTATTGATCTTGCAAATGCCCTTCATGGAGAAATTATTTCTTCTGATTCCATGCAAATTTACAAACATTTCGATATTGGTAGTGCAAAACCTACACCTGAAGAGTTAAGTCGAGCTCCTCATCATATGATTGATGTTGTGGATCCATTTGATAATTTTTCAGTGTCTGAATATCAAGAAATGGCTAAAAAGTGTATTGAAGATGTTTTCTCTAGAGGAAAAGTACCTATTATTGCAGGGGGTACAGGTCTGTATGTAAATGCGCTGCTTTATGATATGGATTTTTCCAATACAAACAGTGACCCTGAATACCGTGAAGCCCTTGAAGCTCTAGCAGAAGATAAGGGCAATGAATATTTACACGATATGCTAAAAGAAATGGATCCAGAGGCTGCAAAACGAATCCATTTTAATAATACTAGAAAAGTTATTCGTGCACTTGAAATCAACAAAGTGACCGGTCAGCCTTGTGCTGATTTTAGTACGGATTTAAAACCTACTGAAGATTATGATGTTTTATTAATTGGATTAACTCGTAATCGTAAACGATTATATGTTAGAATTAATAAAAGAGTAGATCTTATGATGGATATGGGTCTCATTGAGGAAGTAAAAAAATTAAAAGAAATGGGATTATCTGCGTTAAACACAGCAATGCAGGGTATAGGCTATAAGGAAGTAATACCTTATTTAGACGGCTTATATGATAAGGAATCCATGATTTCAACCATTAAGCAGAATTCAAGACGTTATGCCAAACGTCAAATGACTTGGTTTAGACGTTACGAAGATATGCATTGGTTTGATTATGATCAATATGAATCATATGAAGAGATGAGACAAGCAATATTGGATCTAATTCTATCATAAAATAAAAAATATGGAGGGGTTGTATGAAAAGCGCATTGAATTTACAAGATATTTTTCTAAATGATGTTCGAAAGGAACACGTCAGCATTGTCATTTTCTTAGTTAGTGGTTTTCAAATCAAAGGTTATGTAAAGGGTTTTGACAATTATACAATTGTTCTTGATTCTGATGGTAAACAACAGATGATTTACAAACATGCAATTTCCACCATAGTACCTGCAAAACCTGTGAATTTTAATAAACGCATTGAAGAATTTGCAAATGAATAAGGACAAGAAGCATTCTAGAATCTAGAGTGCTTTTTATTTTTTTAGTTGTTGTTTATTAAATGGATTTTACATTGATGCTTTTAGTTTTTATGAAATTTTATGGATGTTTCAGTCTTGTTGCACATAAAACAAAATCTATCTTGACTATTTAATTTCTTAGTGAAATAATTAAATGAGTACAATTCATATGAATAGATATCGGAGTAAAAAAGGCTTCTAGACATTCAGTATGCTCTTTTTGTTTAGGTTTGGAGGTATAAGATGTTTCAAAGAACACTTTTGTATATTTTATGCGTAATCATTGTCACTACTCAACTTACTACTGGTGGATTTGAACTGAGTTTGTCTGATGAGTCAGTGATTATCAATGGAGATTTCATAATAACTGACAAGAATGGTGAGACTATAGTATTACCTGATGTGTTTGATGAGGGTTTTGTTTTTACAGGAGGTTTCTTTGAGGGCATAAAAGATACTTTACCAATGGATTCTATTACATCCAATGAGAAGATATATGATGTTCCACTTCCTGAGATTATTAATGGGGACTTGATCATTGTGAAAGATGGTCAGACTTTGATCCTTGAAGGTGTTTTTCCAAAGGATTTTAAACCTCCAACTACAACCTTTACAGGTATAAAAAAGTGAGTATTTCTTTGTCTTTCGTCATAGTATATGGATTGGAACTTCGCCCTAATGTGAAGTTCTTTTTTTTAGACTAATTATATCTTATAAAATCATTAATTGAATTTAAATTCATGACAATTCTTGATATAATGGGCTAGTGAGGTAACTATGAATAAAAATAACATGTTAAAAGAACTGGGTATTCATGAAGATTTAATCCAGTTAGCAGATAAAATTGATGCATCCCTTGAACCAATCTTCAAGAAATATGAAGATATTTGTTCTTATAACCAGTTAAAGGTGTTAACAGCTATGCAGGAGGAAAGACTTTCCAATATGCATTTTAACTGGCATACAGGCTATGGATACGATGATCCAGGTCGAGAAAAAATTGAAGCTATCTTTGCACGAATTTTTAAAACGGAAGATGCAATCGTTAGACCAACCATTGTGAATGGTACCCATGCCTTGACTTTATGTTTAACTGGCTTACTCAGACCAGGAGATGAGTTGTTAGCAATCTCTGGCAAACCTTATGATACTTTAGATGAAGTTATTGGCATAACCAATAAATACAATCAATCACTTAAGGATATTGGGGTTACCTATCAACAGGTAGATTTACTGGAAAATGGTAAATTTGATGTTCAATCCATTTTAAATAAAATACACGAAAAAACTAAAATGGTTTATATACAAAGATCAACAGGTTATGGTTGGAGACCAGCCTTAACCATTGAAATGATTGAAGAGATAATAGCAATTGTTAAAGCAAAAAAATCCGATGTCATCGTCATGATTGACAACTGCTATGGTGAGTTCATGGATTATAAGGAACCGACTGAAGTGGGTGCAGATATTATGGCTGGCTCACTGATTAAGAACCCAGGTGGTGGATTTGCTATAGCTGGTGGGTATATCGTCGGTAGAAGTGATTTAGTAGAAGCTGTATCTTATCGAATGACATCGCCAGGCATTGGTAAGGAATGTGGTTTGATGTTTGGGCAGTCGAGATTAATGTTTCAAGGTCTGTTCGTAGCACCGCAAACGGTGCTTTCTGCCGTTAAATCAGCTATCTTTTGTTCGAAACTATTTGAGCAATCTGGTTATGAAGTTTGTCCAAAACCTGAAGATTCAAGAAGTGATATCATTCAGTCTGTTAAACTATTAAAAGAGGAAAAAGTTCTTAGGTTTTGTGAGGGTGTGCAAGCTGCAGCGCCAGTTGATGCCCATGTAACACCAGTGCCTTGGGCTATGCCAGGCTATGATTCTGAGGTGATTATGGCAGCGGGAGCTTTTGTACAAGGTAGTTCAATTGAACTCAGTGCTGATGCCCCTATAAGAGAACCGTTTATAGTTTATTTCCAAGGTGGATTAACCTATGAGCACGGTAAATTTGGTGCCTTAAAGGCCTTAAATGCAATTGAAAGTATTAAGTAAGGGGGGTATTGTGAAGAATCAAATAAAAAGCTTTATTTTTATCTTATTATTTTCTGTGGCTATTGCATTTGTAATTACACATTTTTTGATTGTTAATGTGATCGTACCTACAGGTTCTATGATTCCCGTAGTAAATGAAAATGATCGATTGTTCGCAAATCGTTTATCATATGTTTTCAGTGAGCCTGAAAGAGGAGACATCATTGTTTTTGATAGTCGATTTGAAGATAAACTTTTATTAAAAAGAATTATTGGTTTACCGGGTGAATCTTTAAAGATTGAAAATGGTTTGATTTATATTAATGGTGAACCTATTGAAGATTTTTCTGAAATTGAAATGAAGTGGAACTATACACCAGAATGGGATGTTATTCCTGAGGGAATGTACTTTGTATTAGGTGATAATCGGAACAATAGTTTAGATTCACCCGAGTGGGAATTATATCATCCAGATATTGAAAATGCAGCATTTGTCGATGAAAAAGTTATTTTAGGTAAAGTACTTTTTAAGTATTTTCCAAAGTTTAAACTCTTTTAAAACCTATAGGAGGATAAGATGGATCAACATTTGAAACAAGTCGAAGATCAGCACGTTGCAAAAGTCATTGAAAACTTAAAAAAGCGGAAAATGAATGGTTATTATATACAAAGTGTTTCAGAATTGAATACACTTTTAGATGAACTTGTGAAAGATGATCAAGTGGTTTCCGTTGGGGGTTCAATGTCTTTATTTGAACTCAATGTCATTGATTATTTAAGAAATAGAAATGTGAACTTCTTAGATCGTTATGCCCCTGGTTTATCTTCAGATGACATCAATGAAATCTATTTTAAAGCATTTAATGCGGATGTATACTTTGCAAGTACCAATGCTATTACTTTTGATGGTGAACTTTATAATGTAGATGGCAGAGGGAATCGTGTTGCCGCTATGATTTATGGTCCGAAAAAGGTGGTTTTAATCACGGGTATCAATAAGATTGTTAAAGATTTGGAAGCTGCAAAAGAAAGAAATAGAAAAATAGCAGCACCAGCAAATGTACAACGCTTAAACAAGAAAACACCATGTCATACCACTGGTTACTGTACAGATTGTCAAAGTCCGGATAAAATTTGTCATGCGCATACGATTATTAGCAGTCAAATAGATCCGAATCGTATGCACGTCATTTTTGTATCTGGGAATTTCGGTTACTAAATGTTGAGAAAAGCGGAAATTAAGGATTTGCCTTGGTTAAATCAGGTTTTAATTCAAGGCGAAATGTATTGGAAAGAGAATTTGCCCTATAAAAATCAATTTATTCAATTGTATACTTTGACTGAAAATACATTAAGTTTGAAAGATATTATGATCTTTAGTGATGGAGAAGTAGCTTGTGGTTTTTTCAATATTTGTGAGGGAGAACTTGAATATTTCTATTTGGATACGTATCTCATTGGGAGTGGTTATGGAAGAAAAATGTGGCTTTCTCTTAATGAATATATGACTTTTCATCAACTCACAGAAATACATTTTGTATCTAGTCAATCCTTAAAAGGTTTCTACTGCCATATGGGAGCAAAAGTTACAGGCGAAGAAGTTTCTCATTTAGATCACAAGAAAATAATTTTATCCTATCGATACACAATATAACACAATATAACACAATATATTGTGTATTTTTTTATCTTTTTAACAGGATTTTAATATATATAGAAATTTTTTGAGGTATAATAAAAATATAAAAGGTACCTAATTTTTGATGTTTTTTACAATTTAATGAAAAGGAGTGTGTTTATGGGCAGGCAAGTATACCAAGAAGGCGAATTCAAAGTATATCGAGCGGGTAATAACTATATTGTACATAATACAAGATTTATCTTTAATCAAGCTCACACCCATGTCCGGACCTTAAATACTGCAAAGCGTATCATCTACTGTACCTGTCATAAAGTAATTCCTAAAACTTTCCCTGAATATCTTTTACAATCACTCATTAGAGTATCAGATGATGCTTTATATTGTGATCGCATTGAAGCGCTCATTGAAGTGAGAAAACAGAAGGGTAAGAAGTTAAAATATGTGAATTAATCAATATGCACAAACGAGAGAATATACTTAAAATTCATTCGAAACTTTAGAATCTTCCTATTGTATTTAGGAAGATTTTTTAAATCAATATCAAAATAAAAAAGAGGTAAATACCTCTTTTACATTCTTCTATAAACACCTTTAACCAATCCTAATACCGTCACATCTGTAGAATAGATAGGACTCAAAGATGAGTTTTCAGGTTGTAATCTAATACGGTCTGCTTCTTTGTAGAAAGTTTTACAGGTTGCTGAATTATCAATCATAGCAATAATAACATCACCATTTTTAGCATTGTTTTGTTGTCTGACTAAAACATAGTCTTCATCATTAATACCAATTTCAATCATACTGTCACCAGAGATTTGTAACATGAAGTATGTACCATCATCAACAAAATCTGTAGGCATAGGGAATGAATCTTCAATATTTTCAACTGCTAAAATCGGTTCACCAGCGCTTACTTTACCTACGATAGGAACCATTGTAACACTTTTATTTAATGCTGTCACATTGTCGAAATTAGATGAATTTAATTCAGAAATTACTTGTTCATCTTCAGGTAATAAGATTTCAATAGCTCTAGGTTTCGTAGGGTCACGACGAATGAATCCTTTTTGCTCAAGGCGACTTAAATGACTGTGAACAGTTGAAGTAGATTTTAAACCTACAGCTGCACCAATTTCACGAACTGATGGTGGATAGCCTTTTAATTGTACTTGTTTTTGAATATATTTTAAGATGTTTAATTGTTTTGTAGTAAGTTCTTTACTCATATAGCCTCCTTGTTCTTCTATTTACAGTATAATATAAACTTTTCAAAAAATCAAACATTTGTTCGAAAAAACTG
>JAFGVN010000106.1 GCA_016937975.1 Clostridia bacterium | reverse complement strand
TACTTATATATTCGACATAAGATAGGAGGATTCCTTTTTGGTAATTTTTGTTAATTTAGAAACTATCTATTTCCCGAC
This sequence comes from Clostridia bacterium, assembly GCA_016937975.1. GTDB lineage: Bacteria > Bacillota > Clostridia > Peptostreptococcales > Acidaminobacteraceae > JABXKX01. The sequence goes on along the minus strand of JAFGVN010000106.1, from coordinate 37,106 downwards.
AGCCCCTTTTTGTGGGACAGGCAGTCGCACTAGCAGGGTCTTAAGACTCTGCTTTCTTACGCATTAAGCAAGCAGACGATGCCATGTATGAAGGCAAGTAAAGAGGCCGAAATCTGGTTGTAGGTATCTAGATTTGTAGACTATGAGTTATCATAGTCTTTTTATTTATTAAAAAATGGCTACTTGACAATATAGAGTAGCGGAGTATAATAAAATTATACTACTATATATTATAGAGTAGCGGAGGTGATGGAATTGAGAGCACAAATGCTTAAAGGACTTCTCGAAGGATGTATTTTAGAAATCATTTCAGAAGGTGAGACCTACGGCTATGAAATTACTGAAAAACTAAACCAACTAGGGTTTGTTGATCTAAATGAAGGAACGGTTTATCCAGTTCTTATGCGATTGGAGAAAAAAGGATATGTCAAAACGGAAACAAAAAAATCTGCTTTAGGTCCAAAAAGAAAATACTTTTACATGAACACCCAAGGTGAAATGTTCTTAGATGATTTTAAAAGAGAGTGGGAAAGTCTTAAAAGTACTATGGAAAATATATTTAAAGGTGGTGAATAATATGAAATATGGTAGAAATCATTTGTATGTGCAAATCATTATGGTTTTACTGTTGATAATTTCAACAGGCTCCTTTTTTATACTCATTCCAGAACTGAATTTTGGATTGGCAATTTTGTTTATAGCTGTTATTCTATTAGGTCTATTATCTTTGTTGATTGCTTATTTAGGTGTAAAAAGGAATGAAGAGAAAATTAAGAATCTTCCAGAACCCTATAAAAAATCCTTTATCAATGCACAGGAAGCCATTTATTTATCTCAGATGCCAAGAGCTATGAAGAAAGAAAATTTAGACATGGTCCTTGAAATCTTTGAACACGCAGCATTAGCTGGAAGAAATGTAAAAGAGGTAACAGGGGACTTTAGCGTGTTTATTGAGAATTTTACCAAAAGTAGCAAGCATAAAATGAGTGTAACTTACTGGTTCTTTTATTGCACTTCGTTTTTCTTAGGATATATAATTGCTATGAAGCTTTATGAAGTTATCCGGTTAGGAAGTTTTACAATGGATCATTTTAAAAGTGAATCCATTGATGTTGGCATTCTCATCGTATATGCATTGATCTCATATGTTTTTATGCCTTGGCTGCTGATTGCCATGAGAAAATCAGCTAAAGCAGAATGGAGCAATCTAAAGAAACTATGGTTGGTATTGCCCTTTAGTGTCCCATTTGGTTTGTTCGCAGGTCTTATTCTCATGCCAAAAGGAGCGGTGTCAGAATGGATGAATCAGTCTGTGAAGTGGTTGGATGCCATAGAAAATTTTAGCATGATTGTAGTCGCTTTTATGGTTTCTGTTTACTTTATGAATTTTATGAAAAGAAGATTAGCACGAAAGCAATTTGAAAATGACTCATTCTAGAAAAAGCGCACTGAATTTCTCAGTGCGCTTTTGAGCAATTTTTTTCTCGTTAAAGGGCAAAAAGATGCTCAAGTTGTTGTTGAATAAACTGAATATTCGAGAATTTCAAACAACAGAAACCCTTTAAACAGCAAGAATCGAGAAATAAAATGACCAATTATTACATTTTAATAATATTTGGCATCAACCTTGCGTTATATAGGTCAACCGGTGAAAAGGGCTTACCGGTTATATGGGATTTTATATAGTATTTGATTAAGGGGGATTTAATGGCACAAGTTGTTGATTTTCTAAACACGATTATTTGGAGTAAATTTTTAGTTTACTTGTGTTTGGGAGCAGGTATTTATTTTTCGGTCTTATTGTTATTTCCACAAGTTAGATTAATCAAGGATATGGTTGGTCAATTATTTACAGGTGGCGATTCTGAATCAGGTGTATCTTCATTCCAATCTTTTGCAATGGCATTAGGTGGCCGTGTAGGTACAGGTAATATTGCAGGGGTTGCATCAGCAATCGGTTTTGGTGGTCCAGGTGCTGTGTTCTGGATGTGGGCAATTGCATTTTTAGGTGCAGGTTCAGCTTATATAGAGGCTGCATTGGCTCAAGTCTGGAAAGAGGAAATGGATGGTGAATATCGTGGTGGACCTCAATATTACATTGAAAAAGGTATAGGAAGTAAAATTTTTGCTGTCGTCTTTGCGGTATCTGCAATTATCTCAGTAGGTTTCTTCTTACCAGGTATTCAAGCAAACTCAATTGCCTTAGCAATGGACAATGCATTTGGTATTCCAACAGTTGTTTCTGGTATTATTGTTGCTTTAGCATTAGCTGCAATTATCTTTGGTGGTGTTAAAAGAATTGGTAAAGCTGCTGAAGTATTGGTTCCGTTTATGGCGATTGCATACATTATCATTTCATTAATCATTATTGTTATGAATATTGGTGATGTGCCTGCAGTATTTAAATTGATCTTAGTAAACGCATTCTCTACAAAAGCTGCTTTCGGTGCAATTATTGGTCAAGCAATTATGTGGGGTGTAAAAAGAGGGATCTATTCCAACGAAGCAGGTCAAGGTACTGGTCCTATGGCAGCTGCAGCAGCTGAAGTTAGTCATCCTGCTAAACAAGGCTTGGTTCAAGCGTTTTCAGTTTATGTAGATACATTATTCGTTTGTTCGGCAACAGCATTTATGATTTTAATTACAGGTATGTACAATACAGTTGATGGCGCAGGTGGGTATTTATATAGTCATGCATCTATGAATGGCGTTGATCCAGGTCCTGTGTTTACACAAGCTGCAGTAGATACTTTAATCCCAGGTTTGGGCAGTAAGTTTGTTGCGATAGCTTTATTATTCTTTGCTTTTACAACTTTATTGGCATATTACTATTATGCAGAGTCTAATGTTGCATATTTGGCAAAAAAAATAAAGAATCATAAAGTTGTTTTCAATGTAACAAGAGTTGTTTTATTAGGTATGGTAGTTGTTGGTTCTATTAACTCAGCAGGAACTGTTTGGGCATTAGGTGATGTCGGTGTTGGTATCATGGCTTGGCTTAACATCATAGCGATTATCATATTAACAAAGCCAGGGGTAGCGACTTTGAGAGACTATGAGAAACAAAAGGCTCAAGGTTTAGATCCTGTCTTTGACCCAAGAAAATTAGGTATCAAAAATGCAGATTTATGGGTTAGAAAGTTAGAAAAGAAAGAAAAAGCTTCTTAATGCAAAACCTCCAAGGTTTAAAAAGCCATTGGAGGTTTTTTTGTTGCCTTATATTTGAATATTTGAATATAAGAATATTTATAAACTTAATTTATACTTAGTGGGTTAACTATTTGGTTAACTGATTATTAACTAGATAAGCATACCAACATTCTATTTCTATGATATTTAACTATCTGTTACACTGAAACCGTTAAGGGAGGCTGTCATGAAGAATAAAAAGTTAATGATTGCATTAGGCGGTTTAATTATTGGTATTTTATCAGGTGTTTTAGTGAAGTATGGTAATCCTGGTAATATGGGTGTTTGTATTGCATGTTTCTTAAGAGATATCTCTGGATCCTTTGGATTGCATAGTGCTAGTAAATTAGCTTATGTAAGACCAGAAATCATAGGTATTGTATTTGGTGCATTTGGTGCAGCATACATTACGAAGGAATTTAATGTAAAAGGTGGTTCAGCACCATTTATTCGTTTCTTGTTAGGAATGACGGTTATGATTGGTGCACTGGCATTCTTGGGTTGTCCACTACGTATGATCTTGCGTCTTGCAGGTGGAGATTTGAATGGGATTTTAGGTATTTTAGGTTTTGCAACAGGTATTATTATAGGTGTGTTTTTCTTAAATAAAGGTTTCTCTTTAAGAAGAAATTACAACCAAGCAAAAGCAGGTGGATTGATGTTGCCAGTCATTATGGTTGCTTTATTGGCAATGGTGATGATTCAACCTGTCTTCATGATATGGGGTGCTGACGGAAACCTTCCAGCACATGCACCAATATTTTTATCCTTAGGTGTCGGTGTTGTTGCTGGTGTGATTGCACAAAGAACACGTTTATGTATGGTAGGTGGTATTAGAGACATTGCATTGTTTAGAGATTATTATTTAATCATCGGATTTATCGGTATTTTTCTTGGTGCATTAGTTTCTAATTTAGTATTTGGTAATTTCCATATGGGATTTGAAGGTCAACCTGCAGCACATAGCGTATGGTATGTGAATTTCTTTGGCATGCTTGTCGCAGGATGGGGATCTGTGTTATTGGGTGGTTGTCCACTTAGACAATTAATATTATCTTCTGAAGGTAATGTGGATTCTTCTGTAACCATTATGGGCTTGATGATGGGTGCTGGTCTAGCGCATAATTTAGGTTTAGTAGGCGCTTCTGAAAGAGTTGTTCCAGCACTTTGTGTACTCGCAATATTCTTATTGTTTGTAAGTATCATAAATAGAGATTAGGAGGTTATGATGAGAATCGATACATCGGGTTTATCTTGTCCTGAACCAGTACTTAAAACAAAAAAGGCACTTAAGGACAAACCGGCTTACATTGAAGTAATAGTAGACAATACAGCAGCTTTACAAAATGTATCAAGATTTTTAAAAAGTCAAAAGTATGAAATCACTACAGAGGACTTTCTTATTAAGGGATCTAAATGATAAGCTATTTGGTTATATTTCATACTTTCTCAGGAGTTATGCAACTTGAAAGAAGTTTAAAATCACTAAAAATGCCTTATGAAACCATGCCTGCACCTAGAAAACTGAGTGTAGACTGTGGTGTGTCCATTGTATTTGAGTGTGATGACTTTGATGGGTTCATAAAGGAAATCAACACAAATAATATTCATAGAATTTATGAGATATGGGAAGAAAACTACATATTGAAATTTGATAACTATTAGCTTTAGCTAATAGTTATTTTTATGAAAAAATGAATAAAAATATTATGAAGGCTTAGATTTTCATTAGAATGGATTAATTCGCAGTAAAAAGCTAAGAATTATGAAAAACTAATACATAAGTGCTTGTTTATAAAAAAAATCTATGGTACACTGTAACAGAAAATTATGCAGGTGAAGTTATTAACAATATGTAAAGTAATGTTTTAGCACTTTACAGTGTGTCTGACACAATGTATAATGAATTAAACCCTACTAATTTAGTAAGGTATAAATTGACCCTTACTTTGTAAAAGCAAAGTTTAAAATCATAGGAGGTTTGTATGAAGATTCAAACGAATCAAGAAACAGTAAATGCTATTAAAGCAATTATTGATCAGCAAGCAGACCAACCTAGCAATATTAGAATTTATATTGCTGGTATGGGCTGAGGCGGTCCAAGCTTTGGTTTAACTCTGGATGAGTTAAGTGATACTGACGTTGTGGACGATACAAATGATGTTACATTCATCATGGAAGAAGATATTTATGATCAAATAGGTGATGTAATTGTTCAATTAACTGGTGGTGGCTATTTAGTAAGACCAGTTGAACAAGGTGAATCTGCTTGTGGATCTTGCAGCGGAAGTTGCGGTTAAACTAAAGCGCTAATTAGCGCTTTCTTTTTTTTTTTTTGAAAATAAAAAGTCGCATAATTCATACGATTCCGGTACAATAAAGAAGGAGGTGGGATTATGAATCACTTTGAATTTAAAAATCAAGCGAAAGATGCTTTATCCGGCAGATGGATTACAGCAGCTGTAGCAGCATTACTGGTTACAGTTTTAAGTGGTAATGGTTTGTTTGTTGGGACATCTACGACTATGGCATTCGGCACTATTAAAATGAACTTTTCTGGTCTTATTAGTATGATGATGACAGGTCCTTTGTCTTTAGGCTTTGTGTTGTTTATCACAAGTTTTTTAGAGGGGAATGAGGATATCGGATTAATTTTCAGCGGGTTCAAAAGATTTAGCGATACTTTGGTTTATCACATTTTAACATCTTTATTGATCATGTTGGGTATGATTTTCTTTATCGTACCAGGCGTTATGCTTGCTATGCGGTATTCAATGGGATATTTCATCATGAGAGATGTTGAAGATGTTACGGCAACAGAAGCGATGGCATTAAGTAAAGCCTTAATGGAAGGCTATAAAATGGATTATTTTAAGTTTGTCTTGTCTTTCTTTGGTTGGTTGCTGCTCAGTTTGATTACAGTCGGTATAGGATTCTTGTTCTTGTATCCATACTTTATAGCATCACAAAAGCATTATTATGAAAAACTAAAAGAAGTAAATCCTATCGAAATGTAAAAAATCCGAGCAATCGGATTTTTATTTTACCATTTTTTTAACGTGGTCAATGAATTTTTTTGAGGCTTCTGACAAGGGTTGTGATTGACTGACTGCAAAAGATATTTTACGAGATTTAAGTGGAGGATTGATTTTAATTTGAAAGAGATCCTTATGAACCTCTAAATCCTTTAAAGTGTCTTCCATGGCGAAACCTACTCCTAAATCAGCTTTTACCATTTCGATAATCAAGTCCACGCTGACCATCTCAAATTCAGGCTGTAAATACAGACCTCTTGATTGAAAGGCTTCATCTAGAAATTGTCTTGTATTGGTATTTTCTCTTAGGGTGATCATGGGGCATTCCATTAAGTCTTCTAATTGACAGGTTGGACCTAAAAGGTTGAAATAATATTCTCCAGCAATACAGACTTCATCATACGTTTTCCAAGTTGAAAGCTCAATGTCTTCAAAGTTCCTATCCTCTGAGACTGCTACAATACCAAAATCCATTAAACCTTCTTGAATCATCTCTAAGGTTCTTCTTGAAGGTTGATTGACAATGTTGATTTTAATTTCTGGATTATTTTTATGAAAATCTTTTAAATAAGGAAGTAAATAATATTTGCAAATGGTGTCACTGGCACCGACATGGATTTCACCGATGTTATAGTTTTCAATTTTCCTTTCTGCAGTCTTAATGTGATGAAAGGCTTGCTCAACGTGGGTAAAAAGAATTTCACCTTCTTTTGTAAGGGCGATTCTTTTTTTATTGCGTTTAAACAATTGCACGCCCATTTTTTCTTCGAGTTGCTTTATAGACTGACTAATGGAAGATTGTGTGACAAACAAGGCGTCTGCGGCTTTTGTGAAGCTCATATAGTGAGCGGTAAAATAAAAAATCTTATACAGTTCGAAATTAATATCTATCATTAGCACTCCTAATCAAATTCATTATTATTATTAATTATAATTATATATAGTATTGTGTTAAAATCAAGGGGTAAAGAAGAGACTAAGATAACGGAGGCTTTCACATGGTAAAAAGAATTTTTGTAGAGAAGAAACCAGGTTTCACTGTAGAAGCAGATCACCTGTTAAAAGACTTAAGAGGTAATTTGAAGTTGGATATTCAACAAGTGAGAATTATCAATTGTTATGAAATAGAAAAAATGGATGAAGAAACTTTTAATACTGCAAAAGAAAATGTGTTTTCAGAGCCTAACGTTGATAGGGTTTATGAAGATAAAAATGAATTTTCTGATGCAGATTTTGTATTTAGAATGGCTCTTTTACCAGGTCAATTTGATCAACGTGCCGATTCAGCTGAACAATGTGTTCAATTGATTACACAAGGAGAGAGACCCTTAATCCAGTCATCAAAAGTCATTGCCATTACAGGTAAATTATCTGAAGCAGATAGAAATCAAATTAAAAGCTATATGATTAACCCTGTAGAGTCTCATGAAATTGGTTTTGAAACCAAATTAAGCTTGGAAATGGCAATGAGTCAACCAGAAGCTGTACATGTATTTGAGCAATTTATTACATTAGATGAAAAGGGTCTTGAAGATTTTAAAGCTTCCCAAGGTTTTGCGATGACTGGTGAAGACTTAAAACATATTCAGAATTACTTTATAGAAGAAAAAAGAAATCCAACCGTGACAGAGCTAAAGGCAATTGACACTTACTGGTCAGATCATTGTAGACATACTACATTTATGACTGAAATTGAAAAAGTAGAAATTGAGTCAGGTGATTTTTCAGAAGCTTTAACAGAAGCGCTTCAACAATATTATGAAGATCGTAAAGTCCTTCATGGTAATAAAGACAAAGTGATGTGCTTAATGGATTTGGCAACCATCAGTGCAAAAAAACAAAGAAAATTAGGTAACTTAGAAGACTTAGATATTTCTGATGAAATAAATGCATGTTCCATAGAAGTTACTGTAGATGTAGATGGTCAAGAAGAAGACTACTTGGTGATGTTTAAAAATGAAACACATAACCATCCAACAGAAATTGAACCTTTTGGTGGTGCAGCGACTTGTTTAGGTGGTGCCATTAGAGATCCGCTTTCAGGTAGAGCTTATGTTTATCAAGCGATGAGAATTACAGGTGCAGCAGATCCAACTGTACCATTAGAAGCAACAATCCCAGGGAAATTGCCTCAAAGAACCATTACCATAGGCGCTGCTAAAGGCTATAGTTCATATGGTAATCAAATTGGTGTGACAACAGGCTTTGTCAAAGAATACTACCACAGTGGATTCTTAGCAAAGAGAATGGAAGTGGGTGCAGTGATTGCAGCAACACCTAAAGAAGAAGTCATCAGAACTGTACCTCAATTAGGAGATGTTGTTTTACTGGTTGGTGGCTTAACGGGTAGAGATGGTTGTGGCGGTGCAACAGGTTCTTCAAAAGAACATACAGAAGATTCTATCTTGGAGTGCGGCTCAGAAGTTCAAAAAGGGAATGCACCTGTAGAAAGAAAGTTACAAAGATTATTCAGAAATGCAGAATTATCTAAAATGATCAAACGTTGTAATGACTTTGGTGCAGGTGGTGTTTCTGTAGCCATTGGTGAAATTGCAGATTCTATTGATATCCAATTAGATCAAGTACCAAAAAAATATGAAGGTTTAGATGGTACTGAATTAGCAATCTCTGAATCACAAGAGAGAATGGCTGTAGTGGTTACAAAGGAAAATGTAGAGCGTTTTAAAGCTATATCTGCTCTTGAAAACTTAGAAGCTGTAGAAGTGGCTCAAATTACAGATACTGGTCGATTGAGAATGACTTGGAAAGATCAAGTTGTCTTTGACATTAAAAGAAGTTTCTTAGATACAAATGGCGTTAGATCAAAGATTTCTATTCAATTGAATTCTGCATCTTTAGAAGATAGTTTCTTTAATAGGAAGCCAGAAATTGAATCGATTAAAACCATTGCTCTTGAGACTATGGGACAACTCAATGTTTGTTCACAAAAAGGGATGGTGGAGCACTTTGACAGTACCATTGGTGCAAGTTCGGTCTTGATGCCATTTGGTGGTAAGCGTTATCAAACACCAATTGAAGGTATGGTTGCAAAGATTCCTGTTAAAGGTATTGAAACCAATACTGGTACAATTATGACCCATGGTTACCATCCAGAGTTGGCAGAGTGGTCACCATTCCATGGTGGTATGTATGCAGTTGTTGACTCTATTGCTAAAGTTGTAGCTATGGGTGGACATTATAAAGGTGTAAGATTAACTTTCCAAGAATACTTTGAGAAATTAGGGAACCAACCAGAAAAATGGGGTAAACCTATGGCAGCTTTATTAGGTGCCAACATCGCTCAGGATGCTTTTGAAACAGCTGCCATTGGTGGAAAGGACTCTATGTCGGGTACCTTCAAAGATATTAATGTACCACCTACTTTGATTTCATTTGCTGTAAAACCTGTAGATGTTAGAACCATCATTACACCAGAATTTAAATCTGAAAACTCATCATTAGTTGTGTTCCATGCTGTGAGAAAAGCAGATGAGACCCCTGATTTTGAAGGGTTAAAGAAAAATTACAATAAAGTTTATGAATTGATTCAATCAGGTGATATTCTTTCAGCTTATACCCTTTCAGAAGGTGGTTTAGTGGCTGCCTTAGCTAAGATGAGTTTTGGTAATGGGATCGGTTTTGAATTAAATAAAAAGGGTCTTGCTCAAATGCTAGATCGTAATATTGGATCGATTGTAGTGGAATTAAAAAACACAGATGCACTTAATAACTATGACGGACATTTTGAAGTGGTAGGTCATACTCACAAGGCATTTAAAATGATTGTTGGTGATGAAGTTGTTGATCTTTATGAAGTAGAGAAGCAATGGGAGAATACTTTAAATTCAGTATTCCCAATTGAAGAAGGTTTGTCTGGTGAGGTTGACGCAGTAAGTTACAATGCTTCAAGAAAATTAAAAGCAAAGAAAATTTATGATAAGCCTAAAGTGGTTATTCCAGCTTTCCCAGGTACAAACTGTGAAGATGATACAAAGAGAGCATTTGTAAAAGCGGGTGCTGATGTACAACAAGTTATTATTAGAAACCTTAAACCAGAATGGATTGAAGCTTCTGTAGAGGAATTGGTTGAAGCCATTTCGACCGCTCAAATTGTTGCTTTACCAGGCGGTTTTAGTGCAGGTGACGAACCCGATGGTTCAGGTAAATTTATTGCATCAATTTTTAGAAATCCTAAAGTAAAAGATGCAATACATGATTTATTAAACAATAGAGATGGTTTGATGATTGGTATTTGTAATGGCTTCCAAGCTTTAATCAAATTAGGTCTATTGCCATATGGTGAAATCCAATCCTTAGAAGAAGATGCACCAACACTTACTTTCAACAAGATAGGTCGTCACGTTGCAAGATATGTAAAAACAAGAGTGGCATCTAACTTATCACCTTGGTTGCAAGGGGTTTCAGTTGGAGATGTACACGAAGTAGCTTTGTCTCACGGTGAAGGTCGTTTCTATGCTAATGAAGAAACGTTAAAGACTTTGATTCAAAATGGTCAAATAGCCACCCAATATGTCGATGAAAACGGCAAACCTTCCTATGATGGTCGCATCAATCCGAATGGCTCTTTGTTTGCCATTGAAGGAATTACTTCTGCAGATGGCAGGATTTTAGGTAAAATGGGACATTCTGAGCGTATTGGATCCAATGTTGCAAAGAACATTTATGGTGAGAAGGATATGCAAATATTTGAAGCTGGTGTGAATTATTTTAAAGGCTTATAAAAAGTATACAAATACAAAATACGTACTTTTTATATAAATGTAATAAAAACATTCGTGTTTTGAATTGAATGAATGACCGACCTTTGTTATGATGAAGGTAGCTCATTAAAAGACAATTAACTTAAAAATTTTACAAATGAAAGTAAAGGAGAAATCATGAAAGTAGCAATCATAATGGGAAGTGACTCGGATTTTCCAGTCGTAAAAGATGCCTATGACATTTTAAAATCATTTGGTGTAACTGTAGAATGTCGTGTTATGTCAGCGCACAGAACACCAGATAAAGCAATTGCATTTGCAAAAAATGCAGAGCATGAGGGTTTTGAAGTAATCATAGGTGCTGCAGGAAAAGCGGCTCATTTACCTGGCGTATTAGCAGGTTGTTCAGTACTTCCAGTGATAGGATTACCTATCAAATCGTCTACCATGGATGGTTTGGATTCGTTATTATCAATTGTACAAATGCCAAGTGGAGTACCTGTAGCATCTGTTGCAATCAATGGTGCTTTGAATGCAGGTTTGTTGGCACTTCAAATTTTAAGTATCAAATATCCTGAAATTAGAGCACAATTTCATGATTATAAAAAACAAATGGCAGAAGCAGTAGAAAAGAAAGATGCAAACTTGCAATCTCAATTATAATGGAGGATTTTATGGAAAGATTAGAAATGTTATATGAGGGTAAAGCAAAAAAAGTATACAAAACTTCAGAACCAGATATTTTCCACATCGTATATAAAGATGATGCTACTGCATTCAATGGTGTAAAAAAAGGTACAATTTTAGATAAAGGCGCAGTAAACAATCAAATGTCAGCAATTTTATTTCAAATGCTGGAAGAAAAAGGTGTGCCAACTCATTTTGTTGAATTAATCAATGAAAGAGAAATGTTGGTGAAAGCAGTTAAGATTTTACCTTTAGAAGTCATTGTTAGAAACATTGCAGCAGGTTCTTTAGCGAAACGTCTTGGTTTAGAAGAAGGTACTGTAATGGCATCGACAGTTTTAGAATTCTGCTACAAAGATGATGATTTAGGTGATCCAATGATCAATGATTATCATATTGCTGCAATTGACTTGGCAACAGAAGAACAAGTAGCTTTAATTAAAAAGTATGCTTTTACAATTAATGAAGTTCTAGTCAACTACTTTAAAGAAAGAAACATTAAGTTGGTAGATTTTAAAATTGAATTTGGTGTATATAAAGGAGAAGTGATTTTAGCAGATGAAATTTCACCTGATACATGCAGATTATGGGATGCTGAAACCGACAAGAAATTGGATAAAGACAGATTTAGAAGAGATTTAGGTGACGTTGAAGATGCTTATCAAGAGGTATTAAGCAGATTAAAGTAGTCTGGGAGGAAAAATGACTTCAGATAAATTAAGAGAAGAATGTGGTGTATTGGGAATCTATGCACCTGGTGAAGAAGCATTGCCCCATATGATGGGTTTTGGATTAGTAGCTTTACAACATCGTGGTCAGGAAAGTGCAGGTATTGCAACTTCTACAAATGGCATGATCAATTATTTTAAAGACATGGGTTTAGTACAAGATGTTTTTACCAATAAGATTTTAGAGCGTTTGCACGGTGATGTTTCCATTGGTCATGTAAGATATTCAACAACAGGTGAAAGTTATGTTTCCAATGCACAACCTTTAGTCGTGAATTACAAAGGTGGAAGTATTGCACTTGCTCATAATGGTAATCTAGTAAATGCTGGTGAAATCAGAAATCGCTTGGAAGATGAGGGCTCTATTTTCCAAACTTCAATTGATTCAGAAGTCATTGCCAACCTTATTGCGAGAAAGTATTCTTTAGGTTTCAAAGAAGCGATTAAACAGACCATTTCGGAAATCAGAGGAGCTTTTGCCTTAACTATTATCTGTGAAAACAAACTGATCGGTGTAAGGGATTCAAATGGCTTGAGACCACTTTGTTTAGGGAAATTAGAATCTGGTTATGTTTTAGCCTCTGAAAGTTGTGCATTAGACGTTGTGGGTGCTGAATTCATCCGTGACATCGAAAAAGGTGAAATGGTGATCATCGATGAAAATGGTGTGGAATCTATTATTTATGATGATACAAAAAGAAAATCACATTGTATCTTTGAATATGTATACTTTGCTAGACCTGACAGTACCATAGATGGTGAATCAGTTTATATCACAAGAAGAGATGCAGGTAGAATTTTAGCTGAAGAATATAAAATAGATGCAGATCTCGTCATTGCTGTACCGGATTCTGGTATTGATGCTGCCATTGGTTATGCAGAAGCTTCAGGTATTCCTTATGGCGTTGGTTTAATTAAGAATAAATATATCGGAAGAACTTTTATCAAGCCAGATCAAAAATCAAGAGAATTGGCAGTGAGACTAAAGTTAAATCCATTAAAAGAAAATATTAAAGGTAAGCGTGTCATCATGATCGATGATTCTATTGTTAGAGGAACCACAAGTAAAAAGATTGTTGCTTCTTTAAGAGCAGCTGGTGCTACAGAAGTTCATGTGCTTGTAAGTTCACCTCCAGTTGTCCATTCTTGTTATTTTGGTATAGATACACCAGAAAGAAAAGAACTGGTGGGTGCAGTGAAAACGATAGATGAAATCTGTAACATGATTGGTGCAGACAGTTTAGGATATATCAGTGTGGAAGGCTTAATGCGTTCAGTGCACAAAGGACCCAATGATTTATGTGTTGCATGCTTCAATGGTGATTATCCAATTGATGTACCTAAGTCTCAAAGCAAATTTATGTTTGAGAGCAACAAGGCCGTAGAAATTCAAAATACATAGCTTTTGCTATGTATTTCCTTACTATAGTGAATTGAGGATATACAATGAGTAAATTAACTTATGCAGACGCTGGTGTGGATATAGAAGAAGGTGCATTGGCGGTAGAAAAAATGAAATCTTATGTAAAAGAAACCTTTACAAAAGGCGTTTTAGGTGGCCTTGGTGGTTTCGGTGGCATGTTTGAATTAGATTTAACGGGATACACTAAACCTGTTTTGGTTTCAGGTACAGATGGTGTTGGTACAAAATTAAAAATTGCCATCATGAAGGATCAACATGATACTGTAGGCATTGACTTAGTAGCCATGTGTGTCAATGATATTTTAGTACAAGGTGCAAAACCTTTATTCTTCTTGGATTATATTGCAACAGGCAAATTGTCATCTGATAAAATTGCTGGTTTGGTGAAAGGTATTGCTGAAGGTTGTAAGCAATCGAATGCTGCATTAATTGGTGGTGAAACAGCTGAGATGCCAGGTTTCTATGATGAAGATGATTATGATATGGCAGGTTTTACAGTGGGTATCGTTGACAAGGATAAAATCATCGATGGTTCTACAATTGAAGCTGGAGATGTTTTAGTTGGCTTACCTTCAACGGGTGTTCATTCAAATGGTTATTCTTTAGTCCGAAAGTTATTCTTTGATGTTTTATCACTTGATATGCATGATTATGTAGATGCATTAGGTGCTACAGTGGGTGAAACTCTAATTACGCCTACAAAAATCTACGTCAAACCAGTCTTAAAAGTATTGGAAGAAGTTTCAGTAAAAGGGATGGTTCATGTGACTGGTGGTGGCTTTGTTGAAAATATTCCAAGAATATTGCCTGAAGGTTTAGGTGTTAATATTGAATTAAATGCATGGCCTATGCCAAAAGTTTTTCCTTTTATGCAAGAAGCGGGTAATGTAGATACCTATGAAATGTATAAAACCTTCAATATGGGTATTGGTTTTATCATGATTGTAAAAAAAGAAGATGTAGATGCTCTCATATCTGCCGTAAAATCTACTGGTGAAGAAGCCTATGTCATTGGCGAAGTGACAAAGGAAGCTGGAGTAAAATTATGTTAAGAATAGCAGTTTTAATTTCTGGTGGTGGCACAAACCTGCAAGCGATTATTGATGCTTGTGAAAATCAAGTTTTAGATGCAAAAGTGATAGGGGTAATTTCAAATAAAGAAAATGCCTTTGGTTTGGAACGTGCAAAAAAACATGGTATTGCCCATGATTACATTGGCGTAAAAAGGTATTCTGATGTTGCTGTTAGAAATGAAATGCTACTCAATCGTTTAAATGATATGCATCCTGATTTGATTGTATTGGCAGGTTATCTTTCCATTTTAAGTCCTAAAATCATAAAAGCTTATGAAGGAAAAATCATTAACATTCATCCCTCTTTAATACCTAAACACTGTGGGAAGGGTTTTTATGGTATCAAGGTGCATGAAAGTGTGATTGAATCCAAGGATGTTTATTCAGGTGCTACGGTACACTTTGTCGATGCAGGTGTTGATACCGGTACGATTATTTTACAAGAGGCACTTAAGGTTTCAGAAAATGAAACGCCAGCTTCATTACAAAAAAGGGTATTAGAAATCGAGCACAGAATTTTGATTCAGGGTATTCAAAAATTCTGTTCTTATGAATTATAGGAGGGGCTATGAAAAGAGCATTGATCAGTGTATCTGATAAAACAGGTATTGTTGAGTTTGCAAAAGAGTTGATTAAAATGGATATTGAGATTTTGTCGACAGGTGGAACTGCAAAGCGATTAAGAGATTCTGGTTTGAAAGTAACCGATGTTTCCGAGATTACAAATTTCCCAGAATGTTTAGATGGTAGAGTAAAAACCTTGCATCCTATGGTTCATGGCGGTATTTTGGCTAGAAGAGATGAAGCCTCTCATATGGAGCAATTAAAATCATTGGGCATTGAAACCATAGATTTTGTGATTATCAATTTATACCCATTTAAAAATACAATTGAAAAAGAAAATGTTGCATTGGAAGATGCTATTGAAAACATTGATATTGGTGGCCCGACTATGTTAAGATCAGCAGCAAAAAACTATCAGGATGTGACAGTTGTTGTACATCCGGAAGATTATCCAAGAGTCTTAACAGAATTAAAAGAGCAAAATTCGGTTTCTCTAGAAACAAAATATGATTTAGCCCTTAAAGTATTCCAACATACATCAGAGTATGACACTTTAATTGCAACCTATTTAAGAGAACGATTAAATAAGGAAACTTATCCAGATACTTTGACTTTGGCCTATGAAAAGGTTCAAGATTTGAGATATGGTGAAAATCCACATCAAAGTGCTGCATTCTATAAAGAAGTGAAAAAAACAAGTGGTACTATAGCAGATGCAAAACAAATTCATGGCAAGGAACTTTCGTTTAACAATATCAATGATGCCAATGGTGCCCTTGCGTTAATCAAAGAATTTGAAGATCCAACCATTGTTGCTGTGAAACATACAAATGCCTGTGGGGTAGGTTCAGGTATTGATTTGTTTGATGCTTATCAAAAGGCATATGCTTGTGACCCTCAATCTATTTTTGGTGGCATTATTGCAGCAAACCGAATAATAGATGAAAAAACAGCTAAGGAAATCAACAAGATTTTTATTGAGATTGTTATTGCACCAGGCTATACAGATGAAGCCTTGGAAATCTTAATGAAAAAGAAAAATATTCGTTTAATGATTTTAGAAGATATTTTAAAGCAAGAAAAAGTTTGGGATATTAAGAAAGTAAGTGGGGGTATATTAGTTCAAGAAGCTGATCAATTGTTGTTTGATGGTGAATTTGAAGTGGTAACGGAAAGAATTCCTACAGAAAATGAAATAAAAGCAATGACTTTTGCTTGGAAAGTATGTAAACACATTAAATCAAATGGTATTGTTCTGTCTAATGCAGATCAAACCTTGTCTATTGGACCAGGTCAGGTAAGTAGAATCTGGGCGTTACAAAATGCCATTAGAAACAGTTTCATGCCACTTGATAATTCAGTTTTGGCTTCTGATGCATTTTTCCCTTTTGAAGATTGTGTTGAAACAGCTGCAAAGGCTGGCGTAAAGGCAATCATTCAACCTGGCGGATCCGTAAATGATGGTGCATCAATTGAAATGGCGAATAAATATGGTATTACCATGGTATTTACCAAAATGAGACATTTTAAACACTAGGAGGTTCTATGAAGGTTTTAGTGGTTGGCAGTGGTGCAAGAGAACATGCAATTATATGGAAGCTTAAAAAAAGCAATAGAGTCAGCAAGTTGTATGCTGCACCAGGAAATGCAGGTATTGCAAATCTTTGTGACTGTGTGAATTTAAAAGCAGATGATTTGGAAGGCTTAAAGAATTTTGCTTTAAGTGAAGACATTGATTTAACAGTTGTTGGACCTGAAGTTCCTTTGGTGATGGGTATTGTAGATTTGTTTAAGAAAAACAATCTTAGAATATTTGGACCGACTAAATCCGGTGCAGAATTTGAAGGCAGTAAATCTTTTACAAAAGCATTTTTAGAGAAGTATAAAATCCCAACAGCTAAGTTCTTGGAGTTTACTTCCTTGGAAGCTGCGAAAGAAGAAATAGATTTGCTAGGTTATCCTTTGGTCATCAAAGCAGATGGTTTGGCAGCTGGAAAAGGTGTTGTGATTTGTCAGAATCGTCATGAAGCTTTAGAGGCTGTCCATGATATGATGGATGAAAAAGTATTTGGACGTGCTGGTGAAAAAGTTGTTTTTGAAGAGTTCTTAACCGGTATAGAAGCATCTGTTTTATGTTTTGTCGATGGTAAGACCATTGTTCCCATGACCTCAGCTCAAGACTATAAAAAGGCATACGATGGCGATCTTGGTTTGAATACAGGTGGTATGGGAGCTTATTCTCCAAGTGTTTTATTTGATGAAAATCTTGAAAAACACATTGAAGAAAAGATACTTAAACCTTTTATCAAAGGAACCCAGTGTGAAGGTATTGACTATAAGGGCATTATTTTCATTGGACTCATGATTAAAAACAATGAAGCTAAAGTCATTGAGTTTAATTGTAGAATGGGTGATCCTGAAACTCAAGTGGTTTTACCTCGTATGGAAAATGATTTGATGGATGTGATTGATGCTTGTATTGATGGTACTTTGGATCAAATCGTATTGGAGTGGTCAGAAGAAAAAACAGTAGCAGTAGTTTTAGCTTCTGGAGGTTATCCTGGCGAATATGAGAAGCATCAAGTGATTAGAGGTTTGGAAGACGTTGATGACGTCCTTGTTTTTCATGCGGGTACGATGAACCAGGGGAATGAAATTGTAACCAATGGTGGTCGCGTTTTAAATGTTGTTGCTAAAATGGACAACGTAGAGGCGGCTAGACAAAAAGTGTATGAAAATGTATCTAAAATCCAATATAAGGATATGATGTATCGTAGTGATATAGCAAAATTATAAATCTGACCCTCTCAATTGAGAGGGTTTTTTGTTTTTTTCATCTTTTAAAATATTTTAGACCTATTAGTGATTACGAGTTGATTTTATAATTTTACTAGGAGGTGAAGAAATGATAAAGAAACATTTAGAAGAAAATCTGATTTTGTATACCTTTGATCCTGATAGCGAAGGGAGACTGGGAACCAATATAGTAGCCCTAATCCATGAAGATGATGCTCTACTCATTGATTGCGGCTATGAACAGCATATGAAAGAAGTCATGTCAGACTTAAAACAGACTGTGAAAAAAGTGATTCCATCACATTTCCATCCAGATCATGTATTGGGTATACTTGAATTGCCAGGCGTTGAAATTTACGGTAATCAACATGCACTCGAACCCCTTGAACGTTATGAACCGGAACATGTAAGTCAGTTGAAACCTACAAATATAATAGAAGATGGTGATGAACTTGCTTTTGGTAAATTTCATTTAAGGTTTGAACATTTGCCTGGTCATTCAAATTGCACTATGGCTATCCATATCAATGAAACCTATTGTCATATTGGAGACTTATATATGACTATGAATGATGGGACAGATACGTTGCCCTATGTAGAATGGTCAGGGGTTAAAACTCATATACAATCACTGGAAAGCTTGTCCAAGAATCGTGTTTATTTACTTTCCCATGGGAAATGTCCCATTGCAGGTGAAGTTTTTATGGAAGGGTTACAGAATCGAATAGGTTACTTAAAAAAAGTATTGGATTCAGAGAATTCATGTACAACTGAAACCGCGACTTCACATTTTACAAAGCCATTTAAATTCTTGCATTGGCGAGAATTTGTTAAGTAAATAAAAGTGTTAATGTCATTTTAAAGTTACTATAGTCTTCGGATTATAGTTTTTTTGTTTTAATAAAAATGTTAACGATAGAAAATGTTGGGTATATTTTTCTCGTAGACCAGAGTGGTCTATGGAGGTGTTTTCATGAATGATACTTTTTTACAGTTAGAGAAGTCGAAACAAGAGCGAATTATTAAAGCTGCTTCTGAAGAGTTCATTGAGAAGGGTTTTAGAATGGCATCTACCAACCAAATTGTAAAGAAGGCAGAAATAGGTAAAGGGATGCTGTTTCACTACTTCAATAATAAAGAAGAGTTGTTTCAGGACTTATGTAAATTGCACTTAGATATTGTACTGGAGCATTATTTGAATAAGTTACAGTTTGAAAAAAATGATTTTGTTTCAAGATACGTTGTCATGTCAAAATTGAAGTTTCAAGCCATGTCAGAATACCCATTATCCTTTCAATTTGGAGGAAGTCTGTTTTTAAATAACTTCCAAGGCCTGTCAAAAAAACAAGTTGAAGCGTATAAAAAGTATATTGAAAAAGCCACGACCTTGTTATATGAGCATTTGGATACTTCTTGTTTCAGAGAAGATCTAGATGTGAATTTAGCCATAAAAATGATCACATGGACATTTGAAGGCGCAGTAGAAAATCTAATTAAAAGAATGAAATCTGAAAACTTGTTAAAGGTTGATTATTCACCTTATTGGGATGAATTTGATCATATGATTAAAACCATTAAAACTTTATATTATAAGGAGGCCTTTCAATGAATGTACTAGAAGTAAAAGATTTAGTCAAAAAATATGGAGATTTTCCAGCAATAAATGGGATTAATTTAGAAGTTAAACCTGGTGAAGTCTATGGATTTATTGGTCCTAATGGCGCAGGAAAGACAACTACCATTCGTACGGTTTTAGGAATCCTTAAAGCAAACGGTGGAGAAGTAAAGGTTTTTGAGCAAGATGCCTGGTCAGATGCCGTTAAAATTCACGAGAGAATTGCCTATGTACCTGGTGATGTAAACTTATGGTCCAACTTAACAGGTGGTGAAGTCATTGATCTCTTTTTACGACTTCGAGGACAAAAAAATCAAGACAAGAAATATAAGCTTATTGAAAAATTTGATTTGGATGTAACAAAAAAGTGTCGTACCTATTCCAAGGGCAATAGGCAAAAGGTTGGATTAATTGCAGCTTTAGCTTCAGAAGCAGATTTGTATATCCTGGATGAACCAACCTCAGGTTTGGATCCCTTGATGGAAAGAGTGTTTCAAGAGTGCATCATGGATTTAAAAGCAGAAGGCAAAAGTATTTTCTTATCTTCTCATATCTTGTCGGAAGTGGAGCAACTCTGTGATCGCATCAGTATTATAAAAAATGGAAAAATTATAGAAACAGGCAGTATGAAAGAATTAAGACATCTTACAAGAAGCTTGGTGAGCGTGAAAACCAAATTACCATTAGAACAAATTGATCAACTCGAAGGTGTTAAGGATGTTCGTTTAGAAGATGGTGTTTATCAGTTTCAAGTGGATGCAAAACAAATTGGTGAAGTGATGACTTATTTGGCAAATCATCAAATTGAATACATTGAAAATATGCCGCCAACACTTGAAGACTTATTTATGCATCACTATGGCAAAGAGGAGGCATAAAATGTTGAAAGACAATAAGCTTTTTATGATGATGAAGGTCATATTGAGAAAAGATCGAGTCAGTATTCTTGTTTGGTCTCTTTCGTTAATAAGCTTCACCTTTTACGTTGCCATAGCCATGCCTTATCTCTTTCCGTCTGAGGCTGACTTAATGGCAATGACACAAATGCTTGAAAATCCAGCCATGATCTCCATGCTTGGACCTATTTATGGAGGTCCGGATTACACCTTTGGAGCAATTATGGCAGCAGAAATGCTGATATTCACAGGTATAGCTGTTGCTGTCATGAATATATTACTCGTTACAAAGCATACAAGACGAGATGAAGAAGATGGTCTAATAGAGTTGATTCAGTCTCTGCCAGTTAAGAAAACCATACCTTTAAAAGCAACACTCATTACATATGGGTTTGTGAATCTAATCATTGGTTTAATCATAGGGATTCCATTGGAATTAATGCATATTGAATCCATGGATATGATGGGGTCAATTGTCTATGGTTTGACCTTAAGTGCCATAGGGATAATCTTTGTGATGTTAACAGGATTAATGGCACAACTCTCAAGCAGTTCAAGAGGCACATTGGGATTAAGTTTTCTTTTGTTGGGTCTTTTTTATATGATGCGCGCCATAGGAGATATTAGTTCGGAAGCTTTATCCTTGGTCTCACCTTTAGGACTGATGATGCGTTCTAAACCCTATGTTGATAATTCTTTAATACCTCTAACTATTATGATATTTGCTTCGTTCTTTATTGGCTATGTTGCGATTTCATTAAACATGAAAAGAGACTTGGATGCAGGCTTTTTACCTCAAAAAAATGGAAAAGCTGAAGCTTCCAAATACTTGTCATCACCATTCGGGTTGATTGTTAAATTGCAAAAGAACAGCCTAGTAATCTGGGCGATCACTGTATTTATTTTAGGTGCAAGTTATGGTTCCATATTGGGGGATGTTGATTCGTTTTTAGAGAACAACAGCATGTATGGTCAACTGATTTCAAACATTAATGAAAATGGATCTGTGATAGATCAGTTTGTGGCAATGCTTCATGTGGTTATTGCATTATTTGGAACGATTCCTGTCTTAAATATGATCTTAAAGTTGAGAAAAGAGGAGAAAAAAGGACGTTTAGAACATCTGATTTCAAGATCTGTTACAAGAAACAAGCTCATGACCAGTTATTTGACATTTGCATTTTTAACTTCAATCCTTATGAGTATCAGTGGCGCAATGGGGCTATTTGTTGCTGGTAATCAAGCTACCCAAGGTGGACTGAATTTTGTGAAAATCCTTGAAGGCACATGGGTATATCTTCCGGCAGTTTGGGGAATGATCGGATTAAGTTCTCTGTTGATAGGTATAATCCCCAAATGGACTAAGGGCATATGGTTTTACTTGACCTTCTCCTTCATTTCAATATACTTTGGTGGATTGTTGAAATTGCCTGATTGGGTACCTAAGCTATCGCCCTATGGTCATGTGCCTCAATTACCTGTAGATTCATATCATTTTACAGGTAGTCTGATATTAATATTCATCTCAGCTATTACAATTGTTATAGGAATAAGTGCTTTTAGTCGTAGAGATTTAGATAATCCAGCTTAGTATATGCTTCTTGGAAACAAGAAGCTTTTTCTTTGGTAAATTTTCTGAATAATCTGATAAAAACGGATGAATAGGGTATAATATTGCCAAAGGAGATTCTTATGAAAAAAGAACTTGCTGCACATGTGATTACGAAGTTTAAACGAGAAGCTACAACCTGGCGTTTTCTCTTTGAAAACAAAATCGAAAAAAATACATTGTTGGAAGCTGTCAATCAAAAACAGTTTTACAGCATGGTTTTTGATCAGGTTTCTCAAGAGGATTATTCTTGTAAAGGTTCTGTAGAAGGACTGAATGTTATTGCCATGTATTTAACCAATCAAAGCCTTGAACAGGATTTTATAGGGTTGGCATATCAATATACTCTGTCCAAGGCTTTTCCAGATGCTGTTACAGAGGATTTTTCCAAGTACTCTGAAAAGGTGTATGTATTATTTTTGAAATATATGGAAGTCATCAATGATTTTCAAAAGGAAAGTCAGGATGGCACTTATTTAAGTACTTATCCTTTGGAGTTGCTAAGTGAAGATGAGTTGAGAGCACTGGATCAACCTGAAGAGTATAAGATTTTTAAAGAAGCTTTTGATGCTCAAAATATTTATACCATGATGAAGTTGAACTATGAGGTTACAGGTCATTCCACCATTGAACACATCTTAGGAGTCCATTATTTAGCCATGCATTTGGGACGGTCATTAAAAGAAAGAGGTTTGCCTGTAGATCTTGGTCGCGTATCCGGTGCGGCAGCAGGACATGATATAGGTAAGTTTGGCTGTAGACCTGAAGAAAATCACAAGATTGCATATTATCACTATTATTATACAGATATGTGGTTTTCAAATCTCAATTTGACTTATATAAAGAATGTTGCTGTATATCACTCTACCTGGGACTTGGAAATTGAAAGTTTAAGTATAGAGTCATTAATTTTAATTTATGCGGATTTTTGTGTGAAACGTTCAAAGGAAAAACCCGGAAAGTTCGCAATGAAATTTTTAACAGTAGATGAAGCTTTTCAAGTGATCTTAAGTAAATTGGACAATGTAAATGACCAAAAGCGAAATCGCTATAAAAAAGTTTATCAGAAATTAAAGAACTTTTCCGAGTTTATGATTTCATTAGGCATTGAAACCACTATTGAGAATTATATTTCAGAACCTTTGTTGCCACCACAAAATAAAGACATTACAGATTATTTTTCAGCATTGGATTGCGGGAAAAAGGTTGTTGATCATCTTAAATATATCGCCATTGATAAAAGTGTACGCATGATGCATAAACTTAGACATGCTGAAGCCTTAAATGCAATTATTCAAGAAGCGTTGGCAGAGAAGGATATTTATTTTTTCAGAAGATACATTTTCATTTTTGAAGAATTCTGCATCTATTTTACACCTCATCAAAAAATGATTACCTTGCAATTTTTATTGGGATACATCATGCATATAGAGGAGGATGTAAGAAAGGACAGTAGTCGTCTCATCGGCAAATTGTTGGCTTTGTACGATGAAAATTATACGAAAGAATTACCTGAACGTGCACAAGTGACCTATACCGTTGAAACAAAATATCAAAAGTTGAAATCTTTACTGGATGATTTTTTGTTAAGTGAAACACGTTTAACCAGTGTGAAGAAAAATCGACAGGTTTATAGCTATTTAGAAATAATCAGAACCTTATATTTCTATGTGGATGATTACTTTAAGTCAAAGGTTACTAACCTTTTAATGTCTTACTTTGATGATGAAATTGCCATTTATGGTATGAAGTTTTTAATCCAGGTTATTGGTGAAATGGACGAGAAAGTTCTTGCAGCTAATGAGGAATCAAGCATTATTCAATTCTTAATAAGATGCTTGAACGAAAGTGAAGAATTGAGACTATTGGCAATTAGTCAATTGAGAAAGTATTTGCTGAAGTCTCCACAGGTGAAAGATAAACTTCTTGAACATGAAATGATACTTAACAATTACTTCAAACTAAATCGATCCTTGCCTGAAAAATTCTTGGGATTTGAAATTTATCAGTTGTTTGATCCAAATGCAATGAGAATGCCAATTGAGAATAATTCAGAGATGTTTTTATCCAACTTGAAGGCTGCAACATATAAAACAGTTAAACAGGCACAAATTGAAATGCTTTATGTAAACAGTTTGACACAAACGCCTGAAGCTCAGTTTTATACAGCAATGCACTATTGTAACCTTATAAAAGTCAGTGAATTTGAAGTGGTTCGTAATTTAGCTGGTAAATTTTTGGTGGATTTGTTTCCAAATCTAAGCACTGCGCAAAAAAATGATATTGTTATTGAACTGATTCGTGCTCTTGAAATAGAAGGCTATGGTTTTACTCAGTATATTCCTCAATATTTAGGGCAATTAATTCCAACGCTACCGGAGAAGGAATATTTTGAAATTGTTCAGGATGTAACCTTTAAAATTTCAAATGCAGGGGCACATGTTCGAATTCTTCTCTTAGATACATTAGGTGTTATGATTTCAGCTATTTTAAAAGATGACCTATCCTATGATTTAAATCCTTTGTTAGGATTGATTTTTAAAGGTTTTTATTCGGGTCACAAATTAGTTACACAAATCGCCTTACATGTACTTTCAAAGAAGATTTTAGGCAACAATGAAATTCATTTGGAAAAACGCTATAAGATTTTTAAAATTGTGTATAGAAAACTCAATAATTTCTTGTTGGATGAGCATCGTTATTCAGAACTTGACTTGCTTAATTTCTCTGTGGCAATGCATTATATTTATCATTTTATTACAGATTATTCTTTCTATTATGGTGAGATGATGTTTGAGAAACCAAGGGACATAGCCTTTTACTCTGGAACCTTTGATCCCTTTTCATTGGGACAGAAGGAAGCTGCCATGGATGCAGTATCCCTTGGGCTGGATGTTTATGTTGCAATATCTGAATTCCACTGGAAGCGAAGAACACAACCAAGTTTAATTCGCAAGCAAATTGCAGAAATGACCATTGGGGATCAATTTTACCTGTATACATTTCCTCAAAATCTACCTATTCATTTAAAGAGAAAAGAGGATTTGAATCAATTAAAACGATTGTTTGAAGATAAAAAAATTTATTTGATCATCGGTGAAGATGCGTTGCTTCATGATTCCATTTACCAGCAGGAAGATCATCCTGTATATGAGTGGCCACATATTATCTATAAGCGGAGTAATTTTAATTATGCCGAGGAAGATAAAGCCATAATCGAGTCACGTATTCAGCATATTGCAGGTGGTGCTCTCATTAGAACTCTAAAAGAGGAATTTGAAACCATTGATGTGGATCAAATCCGTAGAAATATTGATAACAATTGGGATGGTTTCAATGTTATTGATGATTTGGCAACTCGATTTATCAACAGTAGGAACATTTATAAAAACGAACCTCAATTTAAATCTATAGTACCGATTACTCCAATTCGTTTGGAGTTACAGAAGTTAAAGGATGAAAAGAATCTTGAAGCCTTATGCGAAAATTTTGGTATGAATTATAACTATTTAACTTATTTGCAAGGCCGTAATCCATTGGATTTAAATCAAGAACCTTTGCCAGAAAGGTATATTCTTAAGATCATGCATGAAACTGAGCAAAAGATTGTCGCATTATCTATATTTGCTATGGCAGAACCCAAAAATTTATTTGATGAAATAAAGTGCTTGGATATTCTGGAGGAAATCGCCAATAAAAAGTTGAACAAAATTTTAATCATTGATTATGTCCTGATGAAACCAACCCATGATATCCATGCCTTGGATCAAATTATTTTAACGGAAACTTTGATGATTTCCATTTCAAAAGGCTATCAGTATGGTGTTGTGAAATGGCTGAATCAACAAGATGTTTCCCCTGATATTCATGGTGTCCTATTAAGAAGCGGTTTTAAGGAATATGAGTGTCATTATACCAAACAACAATTGTTTGGGGTGGATATGTCATCCCCTGTTGTACTGAATTTAGATGGCACAACGAGGATGAAGAGCGCTTATCGACAAAATGATGAAATTAGGGAACAAATAAAGCTAGTACGATCAGATTTGCAACATGCCATTGTAAATCTTTATCCCGGTTGTCTTGTGTTGTCCTTTGACAGATCCATGCTTTACAATCATTTAATACGTTTGATTACAAGCCAAAATGATGTGTCCATTCACCATGGCACTTCATTGGGTTCCCATATGTGTGTGCCTTATGGAGATATTTTCAAAAGATGGCTCTTGCCAAATACCATCACAAAGGCTTTTCATACAGAAAGGTATTATAAACCGACTTTGGAAGAATATGATGTGAAAGCTTATCCTGGTTATTTAAGTATTGAAAATCAAGTAAAAGTGTTAAAAGCCTTTGATCTGCCAATCATTTTAGTAGATGATATTTTGGATAAAGGAAAGAGATTGGAAGCTTTTCAAGTACCTCTTCAGGAATCAGGGGTTACGATTAGTCAAGTGGTTGTTGGTATCTTGTCTGAAAGGGGCAAGAAAAAGTTTAATGACAAGAAAATTGCCGTTAAAGGCGCATACTATATTCCAAATATCAAAGTATGGTTTAATGAGGCGGACTTGTATCCTTTCATTGGTGGGGATTCAGTGGAGAGACCATCTAATGTCTCCCAATATGGTTTGATCTCTGCAAATTTAATGTTGCCATTTTCATATCCTAAATATATTAAAGGCGTGGATCGATCCAAATTATATCATCTTTCTCTTATCTGTTTGGAGAATGCTATTGATATCTTGCATACCATTGAAGCCATTTACCTTCAAATCAACAGAAGGGCATTGACCTTAGATGGACTTGGAGAAGTTATGATTACCCCGAGGATTCCTGATAATGGTGCCCATATTCAATACGATGTTTTTCAAACACCATCTACGCTCTTGGAAAATGATTTGGAGCGACTCAAGAAAATGAAGCAGGCTTTCTTTAACTAAGAAATCACCTCTACAATTGTAGAGGTGATAATTTTTTGTATTTAGAATTAAAACTTCATTTTCCAAGATAAAGATCCTATGACATGCTATTTTAAGTTTTTGGACGAATTGAGTATTTGAATGATTTTGTTAAGGGCAATCTCATAGTAGTTTGGTGCTAAGTGTTCTGCCCATGAGCAAACCCCAACACACAAGTTAAGCATATGCAAATCCAAGTGGCGATGAAAATTGTGATCCAGTGAAGAATACTTCTTGTAGCCTTTGAAAAAGGCTGTTTCAAAAGACGGATTTTCTGGAAAATCTCTAAGAATCAAATGACAAAAATCAGCATTTTTGTCCCATGGTCTTGCCAACTCAAAATCCAGCACTGCACCTAAAGTTCTTTGATCATTTTCCTTATGAACAAAAATGTTTCTTGGTGAATAATCGAAGTGTGTCAAACGAGGTTCCTTTACTTCGTCTAAGGTATCGGCATTTTGTTCAATTTTTTTTATGGCCATAATAAGAATGTCTTTAGCAGAGCATTTGTCCTCATAGATTTTTTTGAAAGCATAGGCATTATTTGCCATGAAAGCATTGGAAAGGTTATCATAGGCTTTGACAAAATCGCCATTCTCCTTAAGTGAGCCAAAATGGTCAAATACTTTTAACTCGTGAATTTTACCAAGTTCTTCACCCATAGTTTCATACAAACGAATAAGATTGTCTTCAGTGAGATGGCTTTTTATTTTATCAAAAGGCATGCCGTCAAGCAAGGTCATCATGAGCCATTCGCGGTCTTGACCAAATGTACCGTAATCAATAAGTTTCGCATGTTTAACAGAGCTGTTTTCCAACAGCTTTAAAGTTGAAATTTCTCTTCCACCATAACCGTTTTGATAATAATATTTAAATACAAAGTCGCCGTCTTCAGTTTTTACCTTATAGACTAAATGTCTACGTAACTCGTGATTACCTATGGGCAATATTGTAACAGGTTTGTTGAGGATGTTTTGAATGATGGCCTGCATTTCTAGTCTGGAATACCGTTGTACTGACATAATGTCCTCCTAATACATTTATACCACGAAAAATTTAATTTATGCACTTCGAAGATTGTAAAATTTTGTTATGAAATGCAAAATAAGTGGTATGATAATGGTAGAAGGAGACGATTATGATAAAGCAATTAGAATATGCGGAAAGCATTTTAAGAAGCAATCCGATGAATGCTTATGATATAGCAGTAATGAATGATTATCAAAATAATGATGACAAGCAGGTTGTTAAAGATGCGTTGTATATAGAAATTAGGTCTTTATGGCTGATGAGTCGATTTGATGAAGCTGTTGAAAGGGCGAAAATCCTAGTTGAATTGTCTCAAGAGGATACAGATGCGTCTTATCGCTCAAGAGCACTCAATGTAATTGGTAATGTTTATTATGATTTGTCAAATGTAGAGAAAGCCCTGGAGTTTTACCGACAAGGATTGAATTTTGCCATGAAGGCTGGTGAGAAACGTACAGAGGCAGCTGTTCTGAATAATATAGGGGAAATCTATTTGTCTTTGGAAGCATATGGTGAAGCTCAAAATTATTATGCACAAAGTATGAATATCGCTAAAGAAATAAATGATCTTTCCCTTTATGGCCTAGCACAGTTGAACTTTGGTGAATCTTGTTATAAACAAAAAAATTATGATGATGCCTTTGAATATGCAAATATCGCATTAAAATACTTTACAGAACAAGAAGATTTTGTAAGTCTTTCATATGCTTATTTTGTTTTGGGTAAGATTCATCGTGCTGAGGGAAGAGATGAAAAAGCCAAAGAAGATATACAAAGAACAATAGATATCATGAGAAGGCTTCAAGATCATTTTAATTTAAATCAAGCCTATATAGAAATGATTCACATATTAATAGACGAGAAGAAATTAGATGAAGCACTGGAATATGTTGAAGATGGTATTGATATTTCAGAACGTTTAAATTCTCCGAAAGAACTTGCAGAAATTGCTTTATTGGCTGCTAAAATTCATGAAGAAAGAACAGAGTTTCAAGAATCCTTGAAGTATCATAAAATCTATGTGAAAGCACGATTAGATTATGAAAAGCAAAAAGGTGATGAACAATTAAACAACATAAATACTCAGATTAAGATTAACCGTGCTGAACATGAAAAAGAAATCTATCGCTTAAAGAATGTGGAGTTAAGAAAGAAAACTGAAGAAATCCAGAAGCTTTATAATGATATGAAGATTATCAACAATATTGGTCAGGATATTACTTCAACCTTGGATATAAAGAAAGTGTTGTATCTCCTTTATGAGAATATTAATAAACTAATGGATGCAACAGCCTTTGGTATCATTCTGTTAGATAAGGAGAAAAATCAGTTGGATACAAGATTGATGCTCGTTTATGGTCAACCAACACCTTCTTCTCCGATAAATTTGGAAGATCAAAATAGTTTGGCTGCTTATGTTATTCGAAACAAAGAAGCCTTAATGAGCAATAATTATGATGAAGAGGCAGGATTAAATGACTTAGCTTTCTTGCCTAAAGTTTTACAAGGACCTACTAGCCGTTCTTTCATCATGGTTCCACTAATCCTTCAGGATGAAGCAATTGGTGCGATTACGGTGCAAAGTGGTGTAATGGATGCCTATAAAGATTATCACTTCAACTTGATTAAAGCCCTTGCTTCCTATATTTCTATAGCAATTAAAAATTCTCAGGAATCTTTGAAGCTATCACAAGAAATACAGGAACGTATTAAAACTCAAAATGAACTTGAAATATTAAATGAAAAATTATCAAGAATGTCTTATATGGATGCGTTGACTCAAATTCCAAATCGTCGTTCCTTTGTGGATTACTTTTCAAGAGAGTTGTTCAGAGCAAAAAGGCAGCATGAATCAATTGCATTACTCATTATTGATATTGATTATTTTAAAGAATACAATGACAATTATGGACATGTGGAAGGTGATAGATGCTTAACTGCTGTTGCATCCCATTTGAAAGATGCTATGAAACGAGAAATTGATTTTGTTGCACGTTATGGTGGTGATGAATTTGTTGCGGTCATGTCTGCCGTTGACGAAGATGGTGCATATCAGGTGGCAGAACAAATGGTACTCAATATTAAAGAAGCTGCTTTGGAGCATGTGTATTCCCCAATTGAGGACATTATTACCATTACGATTGGTGGCATAACACTTGTCCCACATCAAAATCACACTATGGAACAAGTCATTCACTTTGCAGATCGAGCACTTTATTTTGCAAAAGATAAAGGAAGAAATCAAATATGCTTTTTCGATACAGATGAAATAGAAGCAGACGTATAGTCTGCTTCTGTTATTGGCTAGATAATCTTAATTTTATTTACTGGATTGATTGTGTTTCTTTTGTACTCGTGTAAAATTTATGGACAAAAAAGAGACCACCCTGTGACTTTAGTAAAATGTAGAAAATCCTGTTTTTAAACAATTTAGGGAGGTTTCTCCTCGATTATCATTTGAATTCTATGCTAAAATGGTCTAAAGGAGTAATATATGTTATTTGAGAAATCTTTAGTCGATAAGACACTTTTAAAAACGGTAGTAGATCCTCAAGTTAAAATCACGTCATTGAAAAATTTTGACATAAATAATCTTCTTGAGGACTGTATTGATGGAAAATATAAATTGGTTCTTATCATAGATAAAAATAGATGTGGCGTATTAAACACCGAAGATCTAATGTTTATGTCCATAAAACAGATTTCAATTCATGAGTATATGGAGCAAAAGTCTTCATGGACAATTCCACTTTCAGATGAAATGAACCTAGGAGAATTTTTTAGTCAATATGAAAATGCTGAAAAATGTTATTTTCCTATTCGTGATAAACAGACTGTTTATGGAATTGTGGATAAAAACAAAATTTTATCGTTATATAAACAAGTGGATGAGGATAATTCACAGCTCATCACTTCTATATTAGATAATATTCACGACGCTATTTGTATAGTCGATACAAAGATCCGTGTAAAGTTTTGGAATAAAAGTGCGGAAAAGCTTTATGGTATCAGTAGAGAGACAATATTGGATCAGAAGTTAACCGATTATTTTCCAAAAGCATTGCTGCCTGAAGTGATACAATCCAAGAGGGTCTTTAGTAATGTTTACAATTTGCCAAGAGAAAATGCACACAACCTAATCAGTGCGAGTCCACTTTATAATAAAGGGGTCTTGATTGGTGCTATAAGCTACGATAAAGACATATCCGAACAAATAAAAATTGCAGAGAGTTTAAAAGCTACAGAGACAAATCTTCAAGTCTTAAAAAGTGAACTTGAAAAAATAGGGGAAGAACGTTATACCTTTGAGAATATGGTTGGTCAAGATCCGAAGTGGATAGAGGCTTTAAAAATAACAAAGATGGTTTCAAAATCGATGTTAAATATTTTGATTTCTGGAGAAAGTGGCACAGGAAAAGAAGTATTGGCTAGAGCCATACATCTTGAGAGTCAAAGAAAGGGCTATTTTGTACCAATTAACTGTTCTGCTATTCCAAAGGATTTATTTGAAAGTGAACTGTTTGGATATGCCTCTGGCGCATTTTCAGGTGCTTCAAAGGAAGGAAAAATCGGAAAGTTTGAGTTCGCCAATAAAGGAACGTTGTTTTTAGATGAAATAGGTGATATGCCCCTTGAACTTCAAGCAAAATTGCTGAGAGTTCTTGAAGATAGTGAAGTTATTCCTATAGGTGGTAATGAACCTATAAAAGTAGATGTTCGTGTAATTGCAGCTTCTAACAAAGATTTGCTTAAGCTTTCAAATGAAAACCTTTTTAGAAAAGATTTATTCTATCGCTTAAATGGTATTGGTGTACATTTGACACCATTAAGGGAAAGACCTGGTGATATACGGTTATTAGCCGTAAAATTCTTTGAAGACTTCAAGCAGACCTATGGTTATCCATATTTGGAATTAACCCATGACATACTGGACCTTCTTGAGAATTATCATTGGGAAGGCAATATTCGAGAACTTAAGAATATTATAGAGCGTATGGTCATCTTGTCAAAAAACAATGGCAATCAAGTGGTGTCAGATCAGTTTTTGCCTGATGTGATTCGAAATATGGCGATTAGAATGAAGGTTGGACCGTCCTATTCCTTGAATGATTTAATAGAAAAAACTGAAAAGGAAGCAATTATTCAAGCCTTGTCAAAATCACAATCAAAGGCTGACGCTGCAAAACTACTGAAGATTCCAAGAAGTACATTATATTTTAAGATGGACAAATATCAAATCGACAATGTGTCGGAAAGTTGACATTGCGTCAGAATGTTGACACATTGTAAAAATAGTTATTAAATTAACAAAGTTAACAAAAAATTTAAAAAAATCTGAAAATTAAGTTTTTCCAGATGTTTGAAAATAATCAGAATAATTTGCACAAAATTAGTATAAATACATTGAATTTACAAAGCTTTGGATATGTGTCAGGATTCTGACACATATTTTTTTTATACATTGATTTTCGGCCCTTTAAACTTGGCATCAAATATGCATATATAGTTCCCAGTGAGATTAGGGAGGAATTTATGAGAATACATGAACATCCAGTTTTGACTTATGAAAAAGGTAGAGAAGTTGAATTTACATGTAATGGAGAAATTGTTGTCGGTTATGAAGGTGAAACCATTGCAGCAGCATTACATGCAGCAGGAATAAAAGTTTTAAAGCACTCGATTCAAAATCATAGACCAAGGGGATTCTACTGTGCAATTGGCAATTGCTCGTCATGCTTGATGGAAGTTGATGGTGTACCAAATGTGAGAATCTGCGTTGAACCTCTTAAGGAAGGGATGATTGTGAAAACACAGGAAGGTAAGGGGGCACTTGAATGAAACATATTGAGATTTTAATAGTTGGTGGTGGTCCAGCAGGTTTATGTGCAGCAATATCTGCTGCTCAATCTGGGGCAAAAGTTATGCTTGTGGAACGACACGATCACTTAGGTGGACAACTTATAAAGCAAACTCATATGTTTTTTGGTTCTGAAAAACAATACGCGGGAACCCGTGGAATTGATATTTCAACAATACTAACAGATGAAATTGCAAATTCAGAGAACATCGAAGTGTTAAACAATGCAACGGTTTTGGCTATTTATGAAGATGGTGTGATTACTTTAGAGCAAAATCATAAATACATTAAAGTAAAACCAGAAAGAGTGATTATTGCGACTGGTGCAAGTGAAAAATCTCTGGCTTTTCCAAATAATGATATGCCAGGTATTTATGGTGCAGGAGCTGTTCAAACCTTAATGAATATTCATGGTGTTAAACCGGGTCATAATGTTTTGATGGTTGGTGCAGGGAATATTGGTTTAATTGTATCTTATCAGTTAATGCAAGCTGGTGTTAACGTAAAAGCAATATTGGATGCTTCACCTAAAATTGGTGGTTACTTGGTTCATGCGTCAAAAATTAGAAGAATGGGTATTCCAATTTTAACAAGACATACTGTTCTAAAAGCTGATGGGAAAGACAGTTTAGAACATGCTACTGTCGTTGAACTCGATGAACGTTGGCAACCAATTCCAGGTTCTGAAAAAGAATTTGATGTAGACGTTATGTGTGTTTCAGTAGGTTTATCACCGTTATCGGAGCTGTTATTTCAAGCAGGGTGTGAAATGAAAATGGTTAGAGAATTTGGTGGATATGTCCCTTTAAGAACTGAACATTTAAGAACAACCAATCCTCAGATTTATATTGCAGGTGATGTTGGTGGTATTGAAGAAGCAAGTAGTGCTATGGTAGAAGGACATCTTGCTGGCCTTGCAGCTGCAAAGAGTATAGGTTATGAGCATCCTGAGTTTGAAAGGGTTTATGTGGATTATAATGAACAATTGGAAGCTTTAAGAGCTGGACATGCAGGGGACCATATCAGAGCAGGTATGAGCAAGGCATTGATTAAGGAGGCATCATGTTAGA
Organism: Clostridia bacterium; assembly: GCA_016937975.1. Lineage (GTDB taxonomy): Bacteria > Bacillota > Clostridia > Peptostreptococcales > Acidaminobacteraceae > JABXKX01. Next base: position 2,855 of record JAFGVN010000106.1, on the reverse strand, counting down.
GACAACTGGCATTCCATCTTTGGAACAAGTGAACAGTAGTTTTCCAAGTATGGAGAGATTAATGCAAGGTCCTGTCGCAATAGTTGAATGTTTTCAGAGAATACCTTGCAATCCTTGTGCAACCTCTTGTAAACGTGGTGCAATAGTACCTTTTGAGGATATTAATGATTTACCAAATATTAAACATGAAACTTGTAATGGATGTTCACTATGTGTTTTCAATTGTCCAGGATTAGCAATTATGGTAATTGACTATACATATTCAGAAACTGAAGTAACCTTTAAAATTCCATATGAATTTATACCACTTCCGTCGGAGGGTGATTTCGTTCAGGGACTGGATCGTGAGGGCCAATATTTATGTGATGTAAAAGTGTTGAAGGTGCAAAATACGAAGGCCATGGATAGAACACCAGTGATAACTTTGGCAGTTGATAAAGCATATTTGAAAACTTTTAGAAATATTAAGGTGGTGAAATAATGGATCCAAAAACAATTATATGTCGATGTTCAGATATTACATTAGAGGAAGTAAGACAAGCGATTTCTGATGGCTATACTACTTTCGATGAGATTAAGAGAGTGTTGAGAACGGGTATGGGTTCATGTCAAGGTAGAACTTGTATGCCTTTGATATTAAGAGAGATTTCGGTTATGACAGGGATACCTCAGGAAGACTTAAATCCAGGTAGAAAAAGACCACCGGTTAACGCTGTCAGTTTAGGAGCCATAGCGGAAGGAGAGGACCATGACTATGAAAGCTGATATTGTCATTATTGGCGGTGGTATCTCTGGTGCTGCAATTGCTTATAACTTGGCAAAAAAAGGAATGAAGAATATTGTTGTAGTGGAAAAAAGATTTATTGCAAGTGGTGCTACAGGTGCATGTGGTGCTGGCATTAGACAACAGTGGGGAACTGAAATGAATTGCAAGATTGCAAAAATGTCTTGTGAATTCTTCGAAAATGCAAATGAAATCTTAGGTTATGAGGGAGATATCGAGTTTAAACAAGGTGGTTATTTATTATTAGCATCAAATGAAAAAGAAGAAGAGCAGTTTAAAAGAAATATTGCCCTTCAAAACCGTTTGGGGATTGCTTCTAAAGCATTGTCTTTAGAAGAAGCAAAAGAAATTGTTCCAATGCTCAATACTGAGGGTTTTGTTAGTGCTGCCTATCATCATAAAGATGGACACTTAAATCCATTTCATACGACTTTGGCTTTTGTTAAGGCTGCAGAAAAATTAGGTGTTACTTTTATGAAGTACACAGAAGTCACAGGCATTGATGTGAATGGTGATGAAATCATAGGTGTTCAAACCACAAAGGGATACATTGAAACTTCTAGAGTTGTTAATGCAGCTGGTGGTCAATCACAAGACATTGCTAGAATGGTTGGACTTGAATTGCCAATTTATTCTGAGCGTCATCAAATTTTAGTCACTGAGCCAGTAGATCCAATTTTGTCAACAATGGTCATGTCTTTTACAGGTAATTTTTATTGTCAACAAGTGCCCCATGGTGGCATTGTTATGGGCCGTGGTGATGCAGGAGAACCAAGAGATGGCAATATTAATTCTGGATGGCATTTTTTAGAGGAAATGGCAAGAACCATTACAAAACTTTTACCACCTCTAAAGAAAGCGATGGTGATAAGACAATGGGCAGGTTTATACAATATCACACCAGATCGTCAACCGATATTAGGTCCTGTAAAAGAGATTAAAGGATTCTATTTAGCTGTTGGATTCAGTGGTCATGGCTTTATGTTTGGACCTGCAACAGGGATATTAATGTCGGAAATTATTATGGGTGAACCAACATCTATTGATATCAGTTCTTTAAACCTATATCGATTCGATCGTGGTGAAATGGTCTTTGAACCATCTGTTGTATAATTGATGTTAATTTATTGACAAACAAAGTGTTCTTTGGTAAGATACACTTAATTGAATAATCTTCAGGGCAGGGTGAAATTCCCGACCGGTGGTGATAGTCCACGAACTCGAAAGGGTTGACTTGGTGAAATTCCAAGACCGACAGTAAAGTCTGGATGGGAGAAGAATAAGGTAGTTTTCAGATGCTCTGACTTTTTTTGTCAGAGCATTTTTTATCTATTCTTCTAAAAGTATTCTATATTTTAGGAGGCGTTATGAAAAGAAAGTCTAATTTGAACTATTTAATTAAGGTGGCACTATTCAGTGCTGTCGCTACGGTAATCATGCTGTTTGAGATTCCAAGTCCTATCGATTTCTTAAAATTCGATTTCTCGGATTTGGCAGCTCTAATAGGTGCATTTCTTTTAGGTCCTATTGCAGGTGTTTTAATTGAAGCATTGAAAAATCTATTAAACTTGTTGATTCAAGGTACAATTACAATTGGTATTGGTGAAATTGCCAACTTCCTCATTGGTACAGCTTTTGTACTACCGGCATCATGGTTGTATATGAAAAATAAAAGCTTCAAAGGTGCTGTAATCGGTGTTGTAGTGGGTACAGTATCTATGACAGTTATTGGTGCATTAATGAATCTTTATGTATTGTTACCAGCCTACAGTGAATATATTTTTATGGATACTTATACTGCAGTTTTCAGCGGTATTAAGAGTTTTGAAACTTTGGTGTTGTTTGGTGTAGTACCCTTTAATATTGTAAAAGGTACAATTATCAGTGTAATTATGTTATTAACTTATCGTTTCATTATTCCGCAATTAAGCAAATCTGAAACTTATTAATATATGGAAATACGGGGGCTATGCCCTCGTTTTTCTATTTTTAACTGAAAAAATCAACTAATTCTCCCGCCTCTAAATGGAGTGAAGGCGGTGAGTCTCGCAGAGAGTTGATTATTAGCCAT
>JAFGVN010000105.1 GCA_016937975.1 Clostridia bacterium | reverse complement strand
AGAAAATTTCATTTTCTTTTACCTTTGAGAAAATTTCATTTTCTTTTACCTTTGAGAAAATTTCATTTTCTTTTACTTTTGAGAAAATTTCATTTTCTTTTACCTTTGAGAAAATTTCATTTTCTTTTCTTTTAAGAAAATTTCATTTTCTTTTACTTTGAGAAAATTTCATTTTCTTTTACCTTTGAGAAAATTTCATTTTCTTTTACTTTGAGAAAATTTCATTTTCTTTTACTTTGAGAAAATTTCATTTTCTTTTCTTTTAAGAAAATTTCATTTTCTTTTCTTTTGAGAAAATTTCATTTTCTTTTACTGAATAGAATCTGTTTTTAAGATGAATAAGACACTTTCATTAATACCTTGATTGTCACCGACAAATTGATCATAATTATCTACTTCTGATTTCAAAGCATCATATAACGCTTTGAATGCATCAACTCTAATGATTGCTTCATTTAATTCCGTAACCATTTTATTAATACCGTCTTCATTAAAACTAGAAATCCCTTGTGATAAATCCGCTACACCATTAATTAAATCATTTCCTGCAGTGGATAACTGTGTCGTTGCACCTTTTATGACAGGTTGCTTATCTAATAGCTGTTTTGCTCCAGCTGCTAATTGTTCACCACCTTGTAATAATTGTGCACTACCTGCATTTAAGTTTTCAGTTTGAGCTTTTAATTGTTGGCCACCCACGTTTAAAGCATCTAAGGCAACATTTACACCATTTAAGTTTTCTAATAGACTATTTAATCCTGCTGATAACGCTTGCCCTTGTTGATTATCTGGTAAAATCAATGTTAAACTACTTTGCAAAGCAGTAAAACCTTTTACTAACTCAGGAAATTGACTTTGTAATTGAGATAACCCTTCTGCGAGCTGTAATACACCAGTTGTATATAACTTTAAGCCTTCATTAAATGCTTGTAAGCCTTGTTTATAACCTATAATACCATTTAGTACTTTTTCATTATTCACTAAAAACGCATCAAAACCGTTAAATGCCTCTGTTTGCTTACCAAAGTAAGTCATTACACCTTGCTTTAAAGCTTTACCACCATTATCGAGTTGCACACCTGCACTTTGGAACGCGTTAATTTTCGAATCTATGTCACCAAAATCAGCTACATATTCACTTAAATCAATATCAGGCAATTTACAAATGGTAGTCATATAAATATTACCCATTTTGAAATCAGTTACATCAGCTTCAATGATGACTTCGTCATTTAAATATTCTACGTCTAAATCCAATGTTTCTTTCAAACCAGGTGTTAAAACAGCAGTCAACACCTTCATTTTGCCATCATCCATGATCTTCCCAGTTGAAGCTGTCACATTCTCAAAATGGTGATTGTCCATTGGTAACACCAAAGCTGTTTCAAATGGGAGATACACATCTTTAGTTTCATTGTCTATTACAATACTTCTTTTTACATGATTGGTTTGATGAATGGTCATAACTAAATGTCCAGTCTTATTCAGCAATTCTGAACTTTGAATTTCTTCACCGTCTAGTACATATGAAATTGTTGTTTCAATAGGCAACGCCTTTGTTGTAGTCCCTCTATAATATAAATCATTTTCCTTTGAAGCAAAGGTATAAGTATCTTGATTTATTGTAAAGTCTACATGATCCATTAACAATTCCACATCATCCATTGTATGATTTAAAACAATGCTCTCTTCATGCTTTTGAATATGCTCTGTTACAATTACATTTTTAACATGTCCATCTGCATCTAAGATGCCATAAACCGTTTCTTCTTTTATAATTTCATCTGATTCAGTTGCAAATACTGGCAATACTGAAGAGAAAACTAAAACAACAATGAGTAACGTACTTATAAATTTTTTCATATCATCACCTGCGTATTAATTTACGCTGTTCCTTTCTGTAAACATTGCATTATTTTTCTTTGCTTTTGGCCATTTTAAAGTTGTTTTCGAAATGATTGTTGTCAAAGCCAACAACAATGCTGGCAATAAAATCATAATAATAATCATACTGATTAAGGCACCTCTACCAATCATCATAGATAACGAACTGATCATATCAATATCAGAAACCATTGCAACTGCAAAAGTTGATCCAAAGAAAGTTAAGCCACTTGTTACAATAGATTTGGCACTTGATTTAATTGCTTTTTCCATAGCCTGATATTTATCCAGGTATTCCAATTCTTCTTTGTATCGATTTGTCAACAGTATGGCATAGTCAACAGTTGTACCTAACTGAATACTTCCAATAACGATACTTGCAATAAAAGGAATCGTTTGATCAAAATAAAATGGTACAGCCATATTAATGAGTACTGCAAGTTCAATACCTGTAACCAATATAATTGGGAGTGATAGTGATTTAAAGGTTACACCAATGATAATCAGAAGCAAAATAACAGACACGATGTTTACAACTTTAATATCTCGATCTGTAACCTCTATTAAATCCTTTGTCATAGGGACTTCACCTGTTAGCAAAGCATTTTCGTCATATCGCTTCAAAATATCTGCCAGTTCAGAAGTTTGTTCATTTGCTTCATCAGTTGCTGCTGAATATTGAGACATTAATATAATTTTTGTGAAATCATCACTGATAAAGGCCTCAAGAATACTTTCTGGCAACATTGATTTTGGCAACATTTGTCCTACAACACTTTGATAGCCTAAAACATGATTGATACCTTGAACATTTTCTAATTCATTGATCATATTCTGAACTTCTATATCTTTTACATCATTATTTACTGCCAAGAAATAAATCGACTTCATATCAAAAGTGTCTTTCATCTCTTCTAAGGCTACAATGGATTCCATATCTCTCGGTAACGCATTGTCCAATTTATAATAAACATCTTTATGAGTTGAACCATAGTATGCAGGCACAATCAATAAGATTGCAAACAACATCAACAGTACATGTTTCTTAACAACGATTTTACTGATTTTTTCAAAACTAGGTAAAACTGTTTTGTGACTAAATCGATGAATCACTTTGTCAAAGACCAATAATAAGGCTGGCATAATGGTTAAAGTACAGATAACACCTAAGAAAACACCTTTTGCCATAACAATACCAATATTAGCCCCTAAAGTTAATTGCATGGTTGTTAAAGCCAAGAAACCTGCAATTGTTGTCAAAGCTGCACCCGAAATGGAAACAGCTGTTTTTGATATTGCTTTTCCCATTGCAGTTTCATGATCATGGAAATCTCTTTCTTCCTCATAGCGATGATACAAGAAAATACTAAAATCCATGGTGACCCCTAATTGTAAGACCCCTGCTATGGCCGATGTGACATAAGATACATCCTTCAAGAAAAAGTTTGTTCCCATATTGAAAAGCACACCAAAACCTATACCAAGTAGAAATAAAATTGGAATGACTGTTGAGGGTAAGGTCAATGCCAAGATAATGAGTGCTAGTAATACTGCTAATCCAATATATAAGGATTTCTCATCATTAGACAAATCAATAACATCTCTAATGATTGCTGATGCACCAGCCAAAAAACCTTCCTCTTCATGCACAATTTCTCTAATCTTTATGACACTCTCTTGAGTTAAATCACTTGCAGCTGAATCTACAAAGTTAACCATTAGCATATAAGCATCATCTCTATAAAATAAATCTTGTATCTCATCAGGTAAGATTTCCCTTGGGACACTTATGTCAACAAGGTCTCTTGCCCAAACCACACTTTCTACACCTTCTAAAGCCTCTATTTTTTCTTCTAAAGCCTTCACTCGATATTCTTTAGCATCTTTTATGACGAGAATACCTGAATCAGACGATCCAAAGCTTTCATCCATAATTTTTTGCCCTTGCACAGAGGCAACATCTTGAGGCAAGTAAGTTAAAATATCATAATTCAATTCTGTTTGCAAAGCACTGTATCCAGCTGGAATTGCAAGGATGACAGCCATAATCAAAATGAATACACGATGTTTTGCAACCCATATTCCAAATCGTTCCATAAATCCACTCCTTTTTAATAAATGACCATTAGTCATTTTTCACAAGGGTTAGTTTATCAAAATAATGACCAACAGTCAATATTAAAGCATATTAAAAATGTATAAACTGAATAAGTTCTAATATTCAGAATGTTTTCTAAAAAAAAAAGCAACCTTAAGTTGCTTTATATAACTAATGATTATTCTGATAATCTGTAAGAATCATTCTTAGAATTCTATGAATATGAGGTCTCAATTGATCTATGTTACATGGCATTTCATAAACCAATGCACTGTAAATGGACGCCCCTAAAAATTCGATACATAAACTTAAGACAATACGAGCATCTTCCAAAGATTCCTGACGAATCAAATCTAAGTATTCTATTTGTAATTTACTGATAATAGTTGCAATACGGGATTCTTTTTTTGTCTGACTTAATTGATATACTGCATATGATAGATTTTTATTTATGAATTCAAGAATTTCCAAATGATCCTTTAAATAATCAATAATATAATCTACTGCATAGATAAAACGCTCTTCAAAACTTAAATCAACCTTTTGAATAGCTCTTTGAATTGCATCAGACAAGATCTTGCTCGACTCCTTAATAATCAATCTTTCTTCTATGGCTGCCTTGTCTTGAAAATACAGATAATATGTACCTTTTGCAACACCTGCGGCTTTTACTATGTCGCTAACACTGGTATTCTGAATGCCTTTTTCTAAAAAAAGTTTTTCAGCAGCCTGTAATAATTTAGCTTCTTTCTCTTGTTTATTGGACTCCCGTTTTGATACCATAAATTACCTCCTACACAATCATAATACAAAAAAAAAATTAAAATCGCAATCAAGGAAATAAAATACCTCCAATTTCAATTTCCTTATGGTATAATCATAATGTTAGAAGAGCGAGGAGGCTAAATCATGCATGATACATTAACACCAAACGTTTTAAAGGTTGAATTTTCAAGAAAAGTAATTCAAATTAGAGCTTTAGTTGCTTTAGGAAATACAGAGATGAAAAAGGATCCTAGTGCAAATTATAAGTTAATGTTATTAACTTCGGGTGGAAAAATAACAGGTGAGTATTGCGAATTGTATTGCAGTGATGATATTTGTTGTCAATCTGATGATAAATTTGATATTTCGAAAGTAGACGAACTGGCGAATAAGGTTTTAATCGATGCAGAAGCTGAACTTGTTAACATCAAACTTGTTGACAATGCTGAATTTATTAAGTTGAAAAACGCTGAAATTGAATGTCATGGCACCATTTCAAAAGTTTCACAATTATTAGTTTATGCAGATCAAATCATTGGTTTCTCTTTAGTAGAATGAAATCAGGCTGTAACCTTAGGTTACAGCCTTTTCTTATCATTTTGATAAATATTCGATTAATTGTTCATATGTGACGGGTTTACTAAAATAATATCCTTGAGCCTCTTCACATGATTTTTCACGGATAAATTCCAATTGTTCTAAGGTTTCAACACCTTCTGCGACAATACTTAAATTCAAGTTATGGGCTAGTCCAATTATACCTGACATAAGCATTCTACTTTTATCATCATGAATTTCATTAATAAAAGCTCTATCAATTTTCAACTTAGAAAGTGGCAAATTCTTAATATATGACAAGGATGAAAAACCTGTTCCAAAATCATCTACAGAAATCAATACACCAGTTTCTCTTATTGCTTTTAAAACCGGTAAGATTTTTTCAAGATCGTTAATAAATAAATTCTCAGTAATTTCAATCGTTACTCTTTCAGATTGGATCTTTGTTTCTTCAATAAATTGTCGCAAGTTTTTTATAAAATCATCTTCCATAAATTGTATTACAGATACATTTACAGCAACATTCAGCTTTTTGAATCCAAGATCATGTAATTTTTTAGTATCGGACAATGCACGTTTTAAAACCCAGTTACCAATAGGAATAATCTGTCTGGATTGCTCCGCCAAAGGTATAAATACGCTTGGCATAACAGGACCAAGATTTTCACTGTTCCATCTTATTAGAGCTTCCATTCCTGTCACAAAACCCGTTCTGGTATCTACAATTGGTTGATATAAGAGTTCAAATTCCTCATTACTTAAACCATTACGCATTTCACTGACCATTTCCATACGCATTCTTGCTGATGTATTTACTTCAGCATTGTAAAACTCATATTTACCTTTATTCACTTCTTTTGCATGAATCATGGCATTGGTAGCGTATTTAAATATATCTACGGGTTTTTGACTATCATATGGATAAGAACTGATACCAATGGAAGAACTAATAATAATCTCATTATTATCCACTACAAATGGTTTCTTAAACAATTGGCTAACATTTTCAACGGTATCTACTAAAAACTTAAATTTAGTTTCTTTGATAATAAAAGCAAATTCATCTCCGCTTAATTTAAACAGTAATGTTTCCTGAGGCAATAATTGACGCATTTCATCAGCGATTTTATTCATCAACTTATCACCAAAAGTCCAGCTGTATGCTTCATTTACTTTTCTAAATTCATCAAGACCAATGACAACCAAAGATACAAAACCTTGATCATCAGCAGTAATATCTTTTAAAATATTCAATAAAGCTTTTTTATTTGGTAAATCTGTTCCTGCATCAAAATTCTCAAGATAATCAATAATTCTATCTTTTTGCTTTCTTTCATGAATTTCAGCTTTTAAGGTTTCATTCTGAACTTCCATTTTCTTAAAAGAAGATTTTATTTCAGCAAGCATATCATTAAATGCACCTGTTAATACACTGACTTCATCTTTCCCTTTCGTTTCAAAATGAACATCATAATTCTTCGATTTAGCTTCCTTTACATTTGCAGTGAGATTTACTAAATCAGAAGTGACGAGTGTTGTAAAACGATATATAAAGAACAACATGACTACAGCAATTGAAATTGTAATAATGAGTGTATCTAAATTAATGCTATTAAGTTCATTGTTTATTTTTACATCAATAGCATTATACATTGAAAAAACTTCATCATAAGGTGCTACAAAACCGATGCGCCAATAGACGTCATAAAAACCTCTTTCTGCTGACCAAGTTTGATAGCTGAGCAAGTTCTTAGATGCCATGAAATATTTTTCACCATTGATACGGATTTCTTTAATTTCATTTTGCTCTGAGCCGTTAAACTCTAATTTTTGAACATCTTCATATATGGAATTTGAAAGTAAACGTTCCATTGGATTAAATCCTATTTGGGAATCTGTAGTACTTTCCTCATCAGTTAATAAACCAAAGGTTTTTAGACCCTGCTCGTTAATCGCAAAAACATTTTCATCACCTTGAATCGCAAATGCAAAACCACTTTCAGCGATCTTAACATCTTCTATCATTTGAATCACATGATCTATTGAAACATCATAGGATACAGTACCTTCAAACTCAGTCATATCTTCATTGGCTAAAGGTTGAGAAAAAGTCAATACGATTTGACCCGTTAAACCATCTTGTACAGGTGGTGTAACCCTTAAAAGATTATTCATGTCCTTCGGATTCTTAAGCTGTTTAATCCATTCTTCCCATTGACCTGCCAATCCTGGATTAAAAGCTTCCCAAATGGGTTGATCAAAGATCTCAGGATAAACATCTACAACACTTCCACCAAGATCTGCCCAAGGTGCTAATCTAAAAATCTCCTTGTTTTCTCCACCTTGGAAATAAACCTGTAGTTTATCAATACCATAATCAGCAAATGCAGGAAGAATCAAATCCATAAACTGAGTATCCTTAACAAGGGCTATTGCATCATCTTTGACATTCCCATAATCATCTATCATATAGCTTGCAATTAAAACTGATGTTGGTTCTTTAGGAATATTTTGATAGTACTTTGGATTTTGAACCAAGTGATCTTTAAAAAACTCACTTTGACTCATTGCCTTAATGACACCAGACATTTCTGAATTATGACTGAAGAAGGTTTGAATAATATTAGATAAAATATGAAGTTCATCAAATATTTGGTTTACCTCTGATTCAACTCTTAAATCAACCGCTTCGATATAGTTATTGTAATATTCATTAACAAGCTCTTTCAATTCAGCTTCAGTATATCCCAAAGTTTCATCCTTCAGTTGATTCATTCCTCTATAAATAACTGTCACAATGGCAGTAATAAAAATAACCAAACATAAAAACGTTATTAAAATAATCTTCAAGTTGATTTGACTTCTGATGTGATTGACAATTTTTTTAAACATAATGACCTACCTTTACTCTCTGATTATTCATACCCGATATAGATTACAATAAATCATTGAAAAAAAGAAGCAGTAGAAAAATACCTCTGCACTATAAATAATACACCTGTATTAATTCTACCACTTATTGCATTAATCTCCTATTACTTCTGAATATGACTTAACAATTTCTCTTTAATTTCATCTGTTGTAAAGGCTTTAGAAACAGCATATGCATAAATTCTAAAATAATCCTCCAGTTTCATCTGGAAAGTTTCCATCGTTAATTTTATCTCTTTTGTCATGGTCGTATTGGAAACCGAACGATTATCTGTATTGATTGAAACCATAATAGAATCATCATAAAAGTCTTTGATTGGATGTGTTTCAATGGATTTTACGCCCTTAGTTTGAATATTACTTGTTGGACAAATTTCCAGAAGAACCTTTTGTTCTTTTGTAAGGGTATAAGCCTTGGAATCATTTGATATATAGATGCCATGACCAATTCTCTCGGCATGCAACAACACAATTGCATCTGTTACATTTTGACCACAACCGTTTTCACCTGCATGAATGGTTACATGGAAGCCTTTCTTTTTTGCATATTCAATGTAAGGAATAAAATTATAGGAAAAACCAGGCAACTCACTTCCGGCTAAATCCATTGCAACTACACCTCTATCAAGAAACAAACTAGCGGCATCAATAACATCATTAATTTGCTCAAAAGCCATCGTCTTTAAAATCGAAATGATGATGCCACCTTCAATGTCATATTGCGATTTTGCCTTTTCCATTCCTTCAACAACACTTTGAATGACTTCTTCTATACTAAGTCCTTTTTCTAAATGAAGCAATGGTCCAAAACGAACTTCCAAATATTTGACATTTTCAAGAGCCGCATCTTCAAAGACTTCAAATGTAATGCGTTTTATGGCGTCCTTCCTTTGCATCACTTTGTTTGGCCAATCAAAACAAGTTAAGTATTCATCTAAAGAACCACATGTATCTGGTGCTATTAACCATTTTTCTAGATTTTCTGGTAAATCCATCCCTTCTTCTCTAGCGAGGTCTCTGATGGTTTTTATTCTTACACTGCCATCAATGTGGCAATGTAAATCAATTTTTGGTAAACTGTAATAATTCATGAAAAACTCCTTTTAACTCTATTTCTGTTCATTAAGGTTTCTTTAATATCAGTATCATACACTTAATTTCACTTTGAGTAACAGGCACAAAAAAATTCCTGATTACAAAGAAAGCGCATAAAAACACTTTCTTCGTAATCAAGAATTATCGGTTCTTGGTAGAAACTCCCAAACCATATCATTGGGATTATACGAAGTTTGAAACAAACTCAATATTTTTTAATTTTTTAAATACTAACATATTACAAATGACATTGAAAGGGATTTCATATGGTTTCAGAAAATTTATAAAATGTCTACAAGCTCTGTTTAAGGGGTTTAGAAGAAACATAAATACTAATAGCACCCAGTATTAATTGACCAAAACTAAGTCCAAATAACATGCCCTTGAAGCCTCCTACTTTTGAACCCAAATATGCACCAGGCATCAAAATGAATATTGTACCTAAAACATTTATTGAAGCAACTATCAAAGGTTTACCTATAGCATTTAATGCCTGGGAAAGCCAATTGTAAATATTAAGTCCCATTGCACCAAATAACATAATCCATAAATACCATTTTGCCAAAACCATAACTTCAGGGTCATGGGTAAAGACTCTAGTAACCCATTCACCAGTTGGCAAAATCAACAAGAATATCATCAAAGAATAAATTACACCAATTTTTATGATCATGGTTCTTATATCACGTACACGGTCATATTTTTTTGCTCCAAAGTTCTGACCAACCAAAGGTACAAGAGCAGTACCAATGGACATACTGATAATCGTGCTAAAACTTTCTATTCGTGTCCCTGCAGCGATTGCTGCTACAGCGATGTCTCCACCTACTATTGCTGCAAGGTAAGTCAACATAGAACGCAACAATTGAGGAAACAATCTTACAAAAGTACTTGGAATACCAATTTTTAAAATCTCTCTCCATGAATCCGTAAGTTCTTTTATGCCATTGTATTTTAAATCCAATAATCCATATTTGAAATGTACAAAGGAAAGGGTTAAAAACATACCCACAACACGTGAAAGGACAGTGGCTAAAGCAGCTCCTCGAATACCCATTTCAGGAAAGCCAAACCATCCAAAAATCAAAATTGGATCCAGTATAATATTGAGAACAGCACAAGTCAACATGACCATAAAAGGCCTAAACATATCCCCCATGGCACGCATGGCTGAATCACTTACTGGTGGCATCATTACCGCAATAATCCCAATATACCAGATTGTCATATATTCTTTTATTAAAGGCAATGAGCTTTCACTTGCACCTAGGGCTTTAAAAATCGGATCCATCGTCAACAAACCAATGATGGTAAACAAGACGACGGATAAAATAGATAACAGTATCCCATCGGTTACATAGCGATGCATTTTATGTTCATCTTGATTTCCTACAGCTCTAGCTAAAAGTGATCCTGCACCTAAACTCATGCCAGATGAGACCGCTCCAATGACCATTACAACAGGAAATGTAAAACCCATAGCTGCAAGAGATTCTGTACTTAGCTTTGAAACAAAGTAAGTATCCGTGAGATTGAAAATTGTAAAGGCAAACATACCACCCATAGTCGGAATACTTAACTTTAACAAGTGATCCCAAAGGTTACCTTGACTCAAATCTTTATATTTCATGCAAACTCCATTCTAGTCCATTAACTTTTTAAACGCTGTAGGTAAAGGAAAATCATTTAACGCTTCTGCCTTAATCCATGTCATTTCTGGAAGTATGACCTCTATTTTTTCTGAGATATTGACTTCTACTAGGATCATTTCCCAAGTGAGATGAGTAAAAACGTGTTTTGCTTCTTTAACCACCGAAAGATTTTTCGCCGAGATGTTAAAATCGTTCTTTAACCAATAGAATACAGTATGCTCCAAGGCTCCTTCTATAGGATAAATTGGAAATCCCCACATACCTGCTAACAATCCATCATCAGGTCTTTTTACGATCATAAACTCATCCTTGCATATGATTTTTATAACGACCATTTCCTCAGTTTTCTTCTTTATTTTTTTTGTTTTTACAGGACGTCTATTCACAACACCAAGTTTTAAAGCTTGACAGTCTCTTTGAATCGGACAGATTTCACATCGTGGTGATTTTGGTGTACATACTGTAGCACCTAACTCCATTAAAGCTTGGTTATAATGTCTTCTATCCTCAGGTAAGGTTTCTAAGACCTTGTTTTCAAAAGCAAGTCTACTTTTCAAATCAGATATATCATGATCCATGTTGAAGAATCGTGAATAGACACGCATAACATTTCCATCAACAGCAGGTATTTTTTCATTATAGGCAATGCTCAAAATCGCTCCAGCGGTATAGTGACCAACACCTGGCAATTTAAGCATGCTTTTAAGATCTCTAGGGAACTCTCCTTCGAAAGTATTTACAACCATCTGCGCACAAGGAATTAAACGCCTTGCCCTAGAGTAATATCCCAAACCTTCCCATAACTTCAATACATCATGTTCCACGGCTGATGCCATATCTTGTACAGTAGGATATTTTTCAATAAAGCGATTAAAATACTCTATTACTGTTTTTACTTGTGTTTGCTGAAGCATAATCTCGGATAACCAAATCCTATAGGGATCATGATTCTCACGCCATGGTAATTTCCTTTGATGGTTAAAATACCAATTCAATAAATCCTGTTGAAACACTAGTCCTCCTTATATTTAAAAAGAAATCCTTAAGGATTTCTTCATCTAAATCTTCATTACTCTACAGATTTTTTAAAATTAACTTCTATGATGATAATTGCAACAAAAATTAAAACACAGCCAATGATCATTAAAGGCGTTAAAACTTCATTTAACAAAAGGATACCCAGAACTGCTGCGAATACAGATTCTAGCGACATTAAAATAGAAGCATGGGAAGATGTTGTGTATTTTTGAGCAATGGTCTGTACTGTAAAACAAGCAAAGGTTGAAAACAGAGCCAAGTAAACAATAGCATAGATTTCTCTATTCGTCAAAGTGAACACTACAGGTTCGAAGAGAACTGCTGAAACTGTAAAGAGTACTGCAGCTACTGCCAATTGTAAAAATGCTAACTTAAACACATTCATATCTTTTGTAAAATATTCAATGGATAAAATATGCATTGCGAATAATAAAGCACATAATAACGTCAGTGCGTCACCCTTAGAGAATATCATTTCGCTGTTTACAGATACCAGTGCAATGCCAACGATGGTCAACATACTACCAATAAAAGCTTTCAATGGTGGTCTTTTTTTGTATAATACCCAGAATAAAAAGGGCACCATGACCACATATGTTGCAGTCAAAAATCCTTGTTTTGAAGCTGTTGTATATTGCAAGCCAAAAGTTTGAGCCGCAAAAGCTAAAAAAAGAATTGTACCAACAACGCTGCCTTTTTTAAAATCTGATTTTGATAGTTTACCAATTTTCCTATGTAAAAAAATATACATAATGACACTTGCTAAAATAAATCTATATGCCATTAATAATAACGGTGTCATTGTGTTCAAAGCATCTTTAACAGCTACAAAGCCACCACCCCAGACAAAAGCAACAAAAAATAAACTCAAGTCCGACAAATACTGTTTCTTTTTTGATATTTGATTCATAAAAACCTCCGACACCTAAATATATCAGATACCAAATATTTTTGCATCAATTTTTTCATAAAATACTAAAAAAATCGATAACATACTTCAAAATTTTTTTTTACTTAAAGTCACACTTCAATGTGCTCATTTGAAAAATAAAAGAGGGCTTATGCCCTCTTGATTTTATTCCTCTTCAAAGTCCTCTTTACCTACGCCACATAATGGACAAACCCAATCATCTGGAATATCTTCAAAAGCTGTTCCTGGAGCGATGCCGCCATCTGGATCGCCTACTTCTGGATCATAAACATAACCACATACTGTACAAACGTATTTCTTCATACCAAATCCTCCATATAGTAAATTATTATTAATTTTAGTCTATACCAAATAGATTAACATTACAACCAGAAAAAGGAAAAGTTGCAATATATATTCTTTTATAGACCCCCTCAGGATTTAATATGCCCATTTACGTTATAACTTAAACATCTTGATCACTAAATTTTTACTATTTTTTTATGGCATGAATAGGTTGATCCACTGCACCATGAGCTGCCTCCATAACAATTTCAGATAGCGTTGGATGGGGATGAATGGTTTTGGCTAAATCATGTATTGTCGCCTCTAATGCCATGGAGGCAACGGCTTCAGCAATCATGTCTGTTGCATGAGAAGCAACGATATGAACTCCAAGGACTTCGCCATAGGTTTTATCGAATACAATTTTTACAAACCCTGTGCTTTCGCCTTCTGCTAACGCTTTTCCATTTGCACTTAAAGGAAACATACTCGTATCGACATCATAGTCAGATGCTCGAGCCTCTTCTTCTGTTAACCCAACAACACCAACTTCCGGGAAACTGTAAATACAAGAAGGGACCTTGTTATAATCAATTGTTGCATCTTTATCAATGATATTTTCTACAGCAGCAATACCTTCAGCACTGGCTACATGTGCAAGCATGTAACGACCATTTAAGTCTCCAATAGCATAAACACCTTTAACATTGGTTTCTAAATGTGTGTTTGTCTCTACGCCTTTGCTGTTGGTTTTTAAATTTAAATTTTCAAGCCCTTGTAAATTTGGTTTTCTTCCCAAACTAACAAGAATAATTTCATTTGAAATAGATTTTTCAACACCCTTCTCTTCATATATGACAGTATTGTCTACTATTCTATAGGCAGAAACATCTGTAATAATTTTTACACCATTTTTCTTTAAATCTCTGGTCATGAGTTTTCTGACATCATGATCAAGATTTTTTAGAATCGAGGATGATCTCTGTATAATGGTAACATCCGTTCCTAAGTTATTGTATAAAGTAGCAAATTCCACAGATATCACACCACCACCGAGAATTGTCATGGATCTTGGGATATGATCTAGATCAATAGCTTTATTGCTGTCTACAGCAAATCCTTTGTCAAAAGCTTCCTTCAAACCTTCTATATTGGGATGATGAGGAGATGAACCTGTTGCTAAAATCATATATTCCGTAGAATAAATATGTCCAGCAACTTCAATGTGATGTGGATCAAGAACTGTACCATTGCCTCTAATAATTTCAACACCATTGTGTTTTAACAGTACTTCAACGCCACCTACCAATTGATTGACCACATTTTCTTTTCTTACCATCATATTGGGCCAATTGATTTTAACACTTGATGCATCTAATAAATCAATGCCAAATGCTGAAGCATTCATCATATCCTTATACAACTTCGCTGAACGCAATAAGGTTTTCGTTGGTATACAACCATAATTTAAGCATACACCACCTATTTTATGCTTCTCTATAAGAAGCACTTTTATTCCCAGTTGGGCAGCTTTAATTGCTGCCACATAACCGCCAGGACCACCACCAAGTACAATGAGTTTATAGTCCATAGTGCCTCCTAACTTAATAATAATAATTTCGGTTCTTCCAGCAAGGTCTTTAAGGTATTCATAAATCGACCTGCATCTCCACCATCGACAATACGATGATCAAAGGACATGGATAATGGTAACAAATAACCTATATCTAAACAATCTTCCTTAACAACTGGTTTTTTACTTATTTTTCCTATACCTAGAATGGCAACTTCAGGATAATTGATAATTGGGACACCAAAACTTGAACCTAAAGCACCATAGTTTGTAATTGTAAAAGTTCCATTTTGTAAGTCTTCAATAGATAATTTTTTTTCTCTTGCCTTTTGAGCTACAACCTCAATGGCTTTGGCAATTTCCAAAACACCCATCTGCTCTACGTGTTTTATAACCGGTACTGTTAAACCATCCTTTGTATCCACTGCGATGCCCATATTAATCGTATCATGATAAATAATGGTTTTATCTTCCCAATTTAGAGAACTGTTTATGATAGGATGTTTCTTCAGAGCAACTGCTACAGCTTTTATAACAAAGGCAAGGTAAGTGATATGAACCTGATTCTCCTCTGCAATGTCTTTAATATCATTTTTAAATGCAACCAGTTGATCCACAAGAACTTCATCCATCATAGCCGTATGAGGTATTGTGAATTTAGATTGGACCATTTTCTCAGCGATTGTTTTTCTCATCATAGACATTTTTTCTACATGAGTTTCAGCATGAATCAGAACTTCCTTAGTCGCATTATTTGTACTTTCAATTATAGGTTCTAATGACTTTGAATAGCTTAAAATGTCAGTTTTCATCACTCTTCCAGCAGGTCCAGAACCTTCTATACTATTGATATCAACCTTTAAATCCTTAGCTAATTTTCTTGCAACAGGCGTTGCTAAAACCTTTTTAAAAGATTGCTCTTCAGGTCTAATAATTTCTTCACTTGAAGGTATTACCTCAGAAGAAATTTCCAAATCTCCTACAACACTTGTGCTTTCTTTTTCTTTTACAATTTCATGTTTTACAGGTTCTACTTTTTCATTGGTTTCAATGGATACAATGGTCTGACCTACCATGATGGTATCGCCTTCACTAAAATGAACCTGATGGATTTTTCCTGAAATGGGTGATGGAATTTCTGCTGTAACTTTATCCGTTTCTACAAGGAATAAAGTATCTCCTTCCTCAATGAGATCTCCCACCTTTTTTTCCAATTTATACAGAACACCTTCGTGAATGCCTTCACCAATATCCGCAAATTTTACTTCAAACATAAGGACCTCCTAAAACTTCAATACTTGTCGTAATGCTACAGCAATGTGGTTTACATCTGGCAGATAATGATGTTCACCCTTTGGCAAAGGCACAATAATATCTGGAGGAGCTACACGCGTTGGTGGGGCTTCCAAATGTAAAAAAGCTTTTTCATTAATTATTGAGATCAGTTCCGCACCAGGACCATAACTAGAAACAGCCTCATGAACAACAACAAAGCGTCCTGTTTTCTTAACAGATTCAACAACGGTTTCCTGATCAATAGGCGAAATGGTTCTTAAGTCAATCAACTCAATATTAAACCCTTCCTTTTCAACAATTTCTATAGCTTTTTGTGTATCTCTAACCATGGCACCCCAAGTCACAACAGTCAAATCAGATCCGCTTTTAACGACTTTTGCTTTCCCAATTGGAATTGTATAATCTTCTTCAGGCACTTCCTGTTTAAAGGCCCTATAGATTCTCTTTGGTTCCAGAAATATGACAGGGTCCGGATCTCTTATGGCTGCCAAAAGTAATCCTTTTGCATCATATGGCGTTGAAGGAATGACAACCTTTAGGCCAGGAATATGTGCAAAAAGGACTTCCAAACTCTCGGAATGATGTTCCAAAGCTCTTACCCCACCACCATATGGCATACGGATAACCATTGGAACCGTATATAATCCTCTTGATCTATTTCTCATCCGAGCCGCATGGGTTACAATTTGGTTGTAACCTGGGAACATAAATCCAGAAAATTGAATTTCCACTACGGGTCTTAAACCGTTTATGGCCATACCAATACCTGAGCCAACAATTGAAGACTCAGCCAGTATACTATCAAAAACACGTTTTTCACCATATTTTTGCTGTAACCCTTTTGTTGCTCTAAAAACACCACCTTCGAACCCTACATCTTCACCATAAACAACAACGGATTCATCTTTTCCCATTTCATAATCCAAAGCATGGGTAATGGCTTCGATTAAATTTAAAACTGCCATTATTCCACCTCCTCTTGTAAAGCTTTCAATTTATAATATTGTTCTTTTTGAATACTTGTTTTATCTGCATAAATATAATCAAAAACAGCCTCTAATGCCACAGGTTCTGAATTTTCAACTTTTGTAAATTCAGATTTTACAATCTCTGATTTTTCTTTTCTAAGGGCTTCCTCTTTTTCCTCGTCCCAAATACCTGCCTTTAACATATATTTCTTTAAACGGTCAATTGGATCTTTCTTCAACCATTCTTCTACCTCTTCTTGATCTCTGTATACTGTGGGGTCATCGGCTGTCGTATGTGCCCCTAAACGATAGGTGTACGCCTCTATTAAAGTTGGTCCACCACCATTTCTTGCTTGATCCACAGCTTCTTTTGTTACTGCATACATGGCAAAAATATCATTCCCATCTACTTGAATCCCTGGCATACCATAGGCCAATGCCTTTTCAGCAATGGTTTTAACTTTTGTTTGAACAGCTCTTCTTGTGGATATGGCAAACTGATTGTTTTGTACAATAAATACATTTGGTGTTTGATTGACAGATGCAAAGTTCAAAGCCTCATGAAAATCCCCTTGGGAAGTTCCACCATCGCCAACATAACCTAAAGTGACATCCGGTTCGTTTCTATATTTACTTGCATAAGCCAATCCAGTTGCATGTTGAAGCTGAGATGCAATAGGAACACTCACAGGCAGTATTCTTACTTCTTCAGGCATATGCATCCCTTCTTCGTTACCATACCAGTACAGTAAGATATTATACAGTGGCGCTTTTTTCCTTAACCATACACCTAATTCTCTAAAAGCTGATGCGACCCAATCTGTTTGTTTAATCGCAAAACCAGAACCTACTTGTGCAGCTTCTTGACCCAGGTTTGGTGCATAGGTTAAAATTCTACCTTGTCTTTGATACTGTAAAATCTTTTCGTCAATAATTCTACTAAATACCATGGTTTCATACATCTCTATAATTTCCTCATTGGATAAATTTGGCATCCATTCTGGTTTTACGATATTACCATTAGGATCCATAATTTGTACCATTTCTTCACTTTGAGGAACATAAGGTTTTAGAAACATTGTTTACCTCCTTAATAAACCAGTTTTCATCAAAATTAATATTTCTCATTTTATCTAACACAGGATGTGTTACCGTCGTAATTATCCCTTTGTTAACTTCCACACAGTGACCCTTTAATTCATAATTAAACTTTGGTGTTTCACCGAAAATCCAATCCCACGAGCTAAACAGCTGTACCTTATGGATAAAAGATATCGGATCTTCATTATGAATCTCTACAGTTTTTAATTCCCCTTCAAAACAATTCAAAAGACTGGTTAAAAATTGATTCATGCTAATCTGATAGTTCTCATAAAGGTTGAGGACTTGGCTTCTAACAGAAGATACCGCATTGTCTTTAATGTATTCTGAATCGAATTTTAGAAACTGCCAAAGCAAATCAAGATTCGTTTGAAATAGCAATGTTCCATGATGCAAACATTTGTCACCTACTTGATAAAAAGCATTCCCCGAGATCTTGCGGCCATCTAAACGGAGATCTTTCCTCCCAGTTAACTGAGCATTTATGCCAATTTTTCTTAAAGCTTCTAAGATCAAATCGAAGTTTTTTGCAAAGGAACTCGTTTGTTTCCTGTAAATAAAAGCGTAGTTTAGATTTCCTTTATCATGAAATACCGTACCTCCACCTGAAAGTCTTCGCACAATGTGAATGGAAGAATCAACTAGGCTTGACATTTCAATTTCCTTCCAGGGATTTTGGTGCCTTCCAATGACCAAAGAAGGTTCATTTACATAAACATATAAAATTAATTCAGATGCTTCTACTTCATCCATAAGCATTTTTTCTATTGCCATGTTTTCATATGGATTATGACTTTTTGAAATAATTAATCTTTTTTTCATAACAACACCTCAATAATACTATACCCTTAAGGTAAAGTATAAAACGCAATTGATAATAATTTTCAATTAAAAAAGTATAAAGTTTACTTTCCTTTCAAATCATATCTATCTGTTTAAAATGATTAAAGTTGTAAAATAGTGGTACAAATTTCATAAGGAGGCAGCTATGTTTATTGATCATATTTTCAAACCTGAATTCAAAGCTCTAAGAAATCAAATGATTACCCGTAATTTAAACCATTTAATTCTCTTTTCTAGTATCGCATCACCTTTTTTAATGATGCATATTTTTTGGAGTAAAAAAAATGATTTTCTTATGACAATCTCAACGATTCTTTTAATAATCTACTTCCTTTGTATCGTCATTGGCATCTACTTACAAAAGAAAACTACAAAAAATATGCAGTACATGACCTTTTTAACTTTAGCATTTATCCTTTCTACAATGCTTTGGCTTATTTTATTACCACAAACACTAGATCGTTTTGACGAATACTTATATCTCTCTGCATTGATGTTTCTTTTAATGTCAGGGTTTATTGTAATTTCCCCTTTAATTCACATACCTGTAGCTTTGTTCTTAACATCTTATGGCATCTACTTCACCTATAAATTAGAACCTTCTTCAACTTACTATTACGGCTTGATTATGATTTTGGGTTTCTATGTAGTTTTTAGTAACATAAATCGTTATAACCATGAGGTAAACTTGTATTATATTCAATTAAAACATGAACAAGATCATGATGTTATGAAAGACATGAGTCAAAAGGATTATTTGACTGGTTTATACACCAATAAATATATGTATGACCAGATTGTAAATGCAACCCATTTATATCAACGCTATCATAGCCCCTTTTCTGTTATGATGATTGATATTGATAATTTTCGAAAAATCAACGATGCTTTAGGTCAAGTGGTTGGTGATGATATTATTATTACCTTGGCCAATATGATTATCAGCTCTATACGAGAAACAGACTTAGCGAGTCGGTATACTGGAAAGAAATTTTTAATATTAATGCAAAATACAAATCTAACAGATAGTATCCTCATGGCAGAAAGATTGAGAGTAACATGCCAGGAACATGATTTTGAAATTGGTTCACCTGTCACAATAAGTATTGGTTTGAAAAGTTATGATGGTTCTGATGTGCATCAATACATTGATGAAACGTTGCTATTATTAAGAGAAGCAAAAATGAGCGGAAAAAATAATTTGCAATATTAAAAAAAGCCTACATTGTAGGCTTTTTTAAAGTACATTTCCTTCTGGTGTAATTGTTTGTTCTAAATAAGGCACTCGCTTATTCGCACGTTCCAAAGCTTCTTTTACGGCTTTTGTTAGTCCGCCACAGCATGGAACAGACATTCTTGCCACTGTAACAGACTGAATGTGATGGCTTTTAAAAATCTCAGTCAGTTTTTCAATATAACCTTCTAAATAATCTAATTTCGGACAACCAATCAAAGTAACTTTACCTCTAATAAACTCTTCATGAAAACGAGCATAGGCATAAGCAGTACAATCAGCAGCAATTAAGATATTGGCATCTTCAAAGAACTCTGACTGTACATTCACCAAGTTGATTTGAACCGGCCATTGTCTTAATTGTGATGAAGAAATCCCGGTGTCAGGCGCTTTTATCGCTGTATTTGGTTTGAAGTCCGTTGTTTTTAAACCATTGTCCTGCTTTGTTGGTAATTCAAAAGGATTTCCCGCTGGTGAAGTAAAGGCATTTTTCTTTGGTTTTAATTCTACAGATTTAGTAGATCCACAACCTTCACTTTTTAGAGCAAAACCTTTACGATCAGAATCAAAGGCATTGGCTTCTTTTTCTGTTAATTTAATGGCATCTACAGGACAAGCGGGTAAACACATGCCTAAGCCATCACAATAAGTATCACTGACCAATTTAGCTTTACCATCAATCATTTGAATGGCACCTTGCTCACATGCACTTGCACACAAGCCACATCCAACACATTTCTCTTCATTTATTTCAATGATCGTTCTTTTCATCATAACCTCCATGGTTTTTCTTTGACACAATCATACCAAAGTTTTATCATAGTTACAGTAACATGTGTTACAATATGAATATAATACACTAAATTTGTACAGATTGCGAGGTTTTATGATCTATTCCAATATAACTGAAGGCATTTTCATAAAGAGAATAAACCGTTTCATAGCAGAAGTCATAGTGGATGATATCCTTGAAACTGTTCATGTTAAAAATACAGGTCGATGCAAGGAACTCTTTATAGAAGGTCGTCAATGTTATTTAGAAAAAAGCAATAATCCAAACAGAAAAACCAAATATTCACTGATCGGCATTTATAAGGAAAATGAACTTATTAACATCGATTCACAAGTGCCTAATCAGGTTGTTTATGAAGCTTTATCAGAAGGCAAAATTTTAGATGAAAGACCAACCTATATAAAGAGAGAGCAGACATATGG
Organism: Clostridia bacterium; assembly: GCA_016937975.1. Classification (GTDB taxonomy): domain Bacteria; phylum Bacillota; class Clostridia; order Peptostreptococcales; family Acidaminobacteraceae; genus JABXKX01. The sequence goes on along the minus strand of JAFGVN010000105.1, from coordinate 33,431 downwards.
TAATTCCCGTTTTGATGTTTATTATGAAACACCAACTAAAAAAGGTTTTATCGAAGTAAAAGGCGTTACTTTAGAAATCGATGGTGTGGCAAAGTTTCCCGACGCCCCGACCACAAGAGGTACAAAACATGTCAACGAGCTTGTTGAGGGGTTAAGAGAGGGTTATACCAATTATATTGTCCTTTTGATTCAAATGGATCACATTAAATATTTTACCCCGAATTACGAGCGTGATCCTATATTTGGAGAAGCATTAAAAAAGGCTGTAGAATCAGGTGTCCTCTTGAAATGCTTTACTTCTAAAGTTACTGAAACTTCAATTGAGATCTTAAATGAAATTCCTTACAAACTATAAGAAACGAGTTTTTGCAACTCGTTTCTTTTAAATAATATAATAAACTTTTGAATTTAATATTTTCTTGACGATAAAGAATCCTAAAATATTAATGAAGACAGTTGAAATCATACTGGCAAAAGCAGCTCCATCGATACCCCATATCGGAATAAACAAGGCATTTAATATAACATTCATAACTGCTGATATTAACACCCCTACAAATCGTATTTTAGGATGACCAGTCATAATGACAATATACCAAACACTGCCTACACTGGCATTGACAAGTTGACCAATACTCCTGTAAATTAAAACTTGCTTTCCGAGAAGATAAACTTCACCATATAATTTTAAAATTGGCTCAGCAAAGATTAAAATGAAAAATATAACCACACTGGATACAACAAATAAATACCGTGTAATTTTCTCATAAAGACGTCTTACCTCTTCTACTTTTCCTTCATGATACAGTTTGGATATTAAAGGAGGAAATACCGTATTGACAATTCTAAGAAACATAGAAGGCAATTGAGACAACTCTGTACCTACCTTGTAAATCCCTACATCGCTCTTTGTCATCATGGCTTCTATCATGACAATATCTATATAGGAAATGACCAACGACATGACACCACCAAGTATAATGGTTACAGAATAACTTATGAATTCCATCTTCATATGTAATGGTCCAAACATACCTTTGTTTTCAAACATATAAAGTATATTGGACAAAATAACACTAATATAGGTTGCAATAATAAGGTGTGTTTCCGAGGGTTCAAACCAAAGGGTAAATACCCCTGCTATAACCATGGTTAGACCCAAGCCTACAAAGGATTTAATCAGAAAGAAATTTTTTATTTTATGCTGTGACCTATATAAACTGAAAAATAATTGCTCAGCAGACAACAGCCAAATCAAACCTAAATATGGAACCAATTGTTTTGGGAAGAACACTAAAACCATGATAATGGCTAATACACTGGTTAATATATTAATTAAAAAGGCTGATGAAACGTAGCGATTTCCTTCTTTTGGAATGAAATACAATAACCCAGTTTCCATACCTAGATTTGCTAAAAATAAGGCAATGGAAACTATGGTAATGCCATAGACATAACTGCCATAGATTTCAACATCGTATAACCTTGTTATGACCATTGGCAAGATTAAATTCAATGCCATCATCAGAACATTTCCAAATAATGACTCTATTAATTTTTCTTTGAAGTTTTCTAATTTCATATGTTTTCTCCCAGATAAGCATAACAAAATAATCTGGGAAAGTCACCGATATCTTAAGTTTATAACAAAAATTCCTTAATCTGAAAACACTTGAAAATTTGGTTAAATCCTCAAAAAAATATCACCTACTGGTGATATTATGAGAACTTCTGATTGATCATTTGAATAAGAGGGGCAACTTGTAGGATAGTTGGTGCACCTTTCATCCAAATTTGCTGTTTAATTACCTCAAGCAATTCTTCTTTTGTTGCACCTTCTTGAATGGCTTTTCTCATTTCAAGTTTAGCTCTTTGTTCATTTTGATCAACTATTGCTGTCGCAAATGCTATTAAATATCTGTATTTCAATGGGATCACGCCATCACCCCAAATGGCATGATGATAACTTGCAATCATTTGTTGGAATGCTTCACCAAAGTTCTCAGATACCATAACGCCAGGGGGTACGAAGCCTATTTCAGTTTTAAATAATTCTTTTTCCTTTTGATTTAACATACGGTTCTCCTTTCATTTTCTTATCTAACTTTATTATATACTATTTAGGTATACTTAGTTGTATCCTGTGTTACAACTTCATAAATAAATGTATTTACTCATGGAATTTAAAAAAGAACGTTGTTTCCAACGTTCTTCTTCATCTTATGCTAAGAACATGTCAATATCATCTTCTACATTGCCAATACCACCGATACCAAAGTTCTCAACAAGAACATTTGCTACATTTGGTGATAAGAATGCTGGAAGTGTTGGTCCTAAGTGAATATTTTTAACACCTAATGCAAGTAATGCTAACAATACGATCACGGCTTTTTGTTCATACCAAGCAATGTTATAAGCGATTGGTAACTCATTTACATCGGTTAAGTCAAATATTTCTTTTAACTTTAATGCAATCACTGCCAATGAGTAAGAATCATTACATTGACCAGCATCCAATACTCTAGGAATGCCACCAATATCACCAAGATTTAACTTGTTGTATCTGTATTTTGCACAACCAGCAGTTAAAATTACAGTATCCTTTGGCAATTTTTCTGCAAATTCCGTATAGTAATCTCTTGATTTCATACGACCATCACAACCTGCCATAACAAAGAACTTCTTGATTGCGCCTGATTTCACTGCGTCTACTACTTTATCTGCTAAAGCAAATACTTGAGCATGGGCAAAGCCACCAATGATTTTACCTTCTTCAATTTGAGTTGGTGCTGGTAAAGTTTTTGCCATTTCAATCACTTGTGAGAAATCTTTCTTACCATTTTCTTCTACAATATGCACACAACCAGGGAAACCAGCTGAACCTGTTGTAAAGATTCTCTTTTGAACATCACCTTTTGGAGGAACGATACAGTTTGTAGTGAAAAGAACAGGTCCATTGAATGATTCAAATTCTTCCTTTTGCTTCCACCAAGCATTACCATAGTTACCTACCAAGTTGTCATATGCTTTGAATTTAGGATAATAGTGGGCTGGTAACATTTCTGAGTGCGTATAGACATCGACACCAGTACCTTTTGTTTGCTCAAGCAACATTTCTAAATCGTTTAAATCATGACCTGAGATCAAAATAGCTGGGTTATTTCTTGTACCGATATTTACTTCTGTAATGACTGGGTTACCATATGTGCTCGTATTAGCTTCATCCAATAAAGCCATAACTTGTACACCGTAATCACCAGTTTTTAAAGTTAAAGCTACAAGCGCATCTGCATCCATTGCAGTTGTTAAAGCGATTAAAGCCTCTTCAATGAAGATGTTAATTTCTTCTTTAACTCTTCCTAAGTGATATGCATGCATACCATAAGCAGCCATACCTTTTAAACCATAAGTAATTAATTCTTTTAAAGATCTTACATCTTCATTTTCTTCTGATAAAACGCCAACTGATTTAGCTTTTTCATCAAAACTTTCTGAAGTACCTGTCCATAGAGCTGAATCGTGTAAGTCTGTATAAACCTTACCTTTTGCTTCCAATTCCTTTTTGATTAAATCTCTTACAGTTAATGCTGTTTCAATTCTAGCAATGAAAGCTTCTCTGTCAAAGTTTGCATTTGTAATTGTAGCAAACAAACCATCAAAGATTAAAGCATCTGTATTTTTATTGTTTAAGTTAAATGCTCTTGCTTCTTTATTGTAAAATGCTACACCTTTCAATACGAATAATAATAAATCTTGTAAATTTGCAACGTCACTTGTTTTACCACAAACGCCTATTTTAGTACAGCCTTTACCACCTGCAGCTTCTTGACATTGAAAACAGAACATTGCACTTGTATCTTTTACTTCAAACATTTGATACTCCTTTCAAACGAGTTCTTATTTATGTATTGCGTATTAAGTTTACCCTTACTTTGTTTCGCAATCATTTATTATTGTTTACAAACATAGTATACATTCGTTTTCAATAGGATTCGGTAACCTGTGTTACAGTATAAAAAAAAGATCAGAATTTCTGATCTTATCAAAATAATATTGGTTCCTTTCTATCTGCACATAATGTTTTCAAACGTTCTCTTATTGGATCTAGTCGATGATCAAATGCCTTTGCTTCCATTGGACAAGATTTTACACAGGCATGACATTTAATACATTTGTTTTCATCCGCTAAAAAGTTTTCATTATTAATGGCATCCATGGGGCACACATTATAGCAAACACCACATTTGACACAGGCATCTGAAGTATCAGGTCCAATAGGTAAACTTTCAACGATTGCTCTGTAAGGTTGATCACCTGGAATATCCAATGATTTTTCAATATAACTGATATTCTTCCCAAAATTATAAGCAATTGCCAAATCACTTGCATCAGGACGCATACTTGCAAGATCCTTTGAATAGGAATGTTCACCTACAAAGATGCCAGCACCGATAATGGAGAATCCCGTGTCTTTTAAAATATTGTATAACTCCAACAAAGCATCATCATAATGTCTATTTCCATATACAACAACTGGAACTGCTAGGGCACCATTACCCTCAAACTGTTTATAAAAGTCAGCCACAAACACGGGTAATCTACCTGCGTAAACTGGCGCACCAATGATCACAACATCATTTTTCTCAAATTTTAAAGGTTCTTTTCTTTGATCCAATGAAGTGATGTTAATAAGTTTGTATTGCTCTGTCATCCCTTTAGCAATTGCTTCAACAACTTTTAAAGTCGTTTTAGTAGGGCTAAAGGTTACAATGTAATGATTCATAATTTTCCCCTTTCCAAATAATTATCCCACCAGTATTTTATCATATTCAAACCTATAAAGCTAAATGCTTTAATGTTTTTTTCGTAAAATCTATACAAACTGTTTTTTGACTTATTGTTTGATTCTATCAAAGGAATAGGATATAATAAAACCGAACGTTTTAGAAGAATATTTATTAAACATTCGCTTATATAATTTGAGTAATATGGTCTCAAAGTTTCTACCAGTTACCTTAAATAACTGACCTATGGGTGTGGAAGGAGTATTATGCATTACGATGTAATTATTGTTGGCGCTGGTCCTGCTGGTATTTTCACTGCATTAGAAATGATTCAAAAAAACAGTCAAAAGAGAATCTTACTCATTGAAAAAGGTGCCCCAGTCGACAAACGTCACTGTCCAAAAGAAGAAACCCATATCTGTGTTAATTGTAAACCCTATTGCCATATTACAACTGGCTTTTCTGGGGCAGGTGCCTTTTCAGACGGAAAACTCAGTTTAAGTTATGAAGTCGGTGGCGATTTACCAGAATTAATTGGAAGACACAAAGCTCAAAACTACATTCACTATACAGATGAAATTTATTTAAACTTTGGTGCTGACGACCATATTGAAGGTTTGGAACACTCTGAAGCTGTAAAAGAAATTCGGAAAGGTGCTATTCGAGGGGGATTGAAACTTGTTGACTGCCCTATCCGTCATTTGGGAACTGAAAAAGCACATGAGATTTACTGGAAAATCCAAGATTTTATTTTAGAAAACCACGTTGATATAAAATTTCATACCCGTACAGAAGACTTAATCATTGACGACGGTGTCATCTCTGGTGTAAAGGTTACTGATTTAAAAACTAAAGAAACTTACAAAATTCATGGTACCTATGTTGTTATAGCAACAGGAAGAAAAGGTGCAGATTGGTTAAAGCAAATGTGCCTAAAACATGAAATAGACCATCATGCTGGCACGGTTGATATCGGTGTAAGAGTAGAAGTTCGTAATGAAATTATGGAAAAAGTAAACGAAGCACTCTATGAATCAAAATTAATCGGCTATGTAGAACCCTATAAGGATAAAGTCCGTACCTTCTGTCAAAATCCTGGTGGTTTTGTTAGCCAGGAAAACTATGACAACGATTTGGCAGTAGTAAATGGACATTCCTACAAAGAAAAAAAATCTAATAATACAAACTTGGCTATTTTAAGCTCACATAATTTCTGTGCACCCTTTAACAAACCCATTGAATACGGTAAAAAAGTATCAGAACTTGTCAATATGCTAGGAAATGGTAAAATATTAGTACAAAGATATGGTGATATTTTATCAGGAAAAAGAACCTGGGACAAAGAACTGGATCGTTCCAATGTTGTACCAACTCTAGTCGATGCTGTAGCAGGTGATTTAACAGCTGCAATTCCCTACAGACCTATGACAAACATTTTGAATTTTATTGCAGCTCTAGATGCAGTAGTACCTGGTTTCGCCAGTCCTGAAACACTTTTATATGGACCAGAAGTAAAATTCTATTCCAATAAAATTATTTTAAGTGATACCTTTGAAACAAATGTTAAAAACCTACACTGTCTTGGCGACTCCAGTGGCTGGACACGTGGATTAATGATGGCATCCGTCATGGGTGTCTTAATGGGAGAACAGTTAGCATGAAGAAATTCTTAAAATGGGGATCTATTGCTTTAGTCATCTTAATTATTGGGGGTGTATTTTATATGACTCAAAGTTATGCACCAACTGAAACTGCTCTTAAGGCAATGGAAACTGATGAGATGGTCAAAGTAACAAACGAAGATTATATTAGCTTTTTACCGGTTGAATCCAATCGTACAGGGATCATTTTGTATCCTGGTGCAAAGGTAGAACCTGAAAGTTATGCACCACTGATGAGAAATTTGGCTGAATCAAGTTATTCAACTTTCATCGCAAAAATGACTTTGAATTTTGCAATATTTTCACCAAATGAAGCTGATCAAATCATTAAAAATCACCCCGAAATAGAGCATTGGGTAATCATGGGTCACTCTTTAGGTGGTGTAATGGCAAGTCAATACGCATTTGAGAATACGAATATTGAAAAACTTATTCTATTGGCATCTTATCCTCAAGATAAACATGATTTCAGCGAAAAAAAGATTCAAGTGTTATCCTTACTGGGTTCACGTGATGGACTCCTTGATGCAGAAAAGGTCATGAGCAAGTCAAATCTACTACCTGAAGATACGGTGTATTATATTATCGAAGGTGGCAATCATGCTCAAATGGGATTCTATGGTGAGCAAAGCGGTGATTTGGAAGCTGAAATTAGCCCTGAAGAACAACTAAGAATCCTGACAGAGAAAATCCTGGATTTTCTAAATTGAGATTATAACAAAACCCGTTTCCTTTGAAACGGGTTTTTATCCTCCACCGCGAATGCGGATGACTTTAATATGATCATTGGGTTTTAAATGTATGGATTCAAACTCACTTAAAGGTATATGCTTGTTGTTAAGCCATACCGCTTTATGTGTAAGATCTTCATTGAGTTCAACTAATTCTTTTAATGTTATGTCATCAGTAACACTCATCTTCTTTTGATTATAATAAACTTCCATGATATCACCTCTCTTAAAGGTTATCATAAATAGAATAATCCTTAAATCTTATTCCTCATAATGGTCTAAAAAACTATGTCTACCATCATCATTTTTCCAACCTAAGATTGCATCGGTGTGCACACAATTTGCTGAATTAAAAATATTTTTTTCCACATTATCAAAAGTTAAACTTAAGGTCTTAATCAATTGTTTAATTTCTGCTCTTTTTGAAGAAGTTTTCTTTGCAGCTACAATGCAACCACAATTCATAGGATTTAAACCGTTGTTCGATGCCCATTTCTTAATATCATCTTCTTTAATAAGATACAGTGGTCTTATGAGTTCCATACCATCGAAGTTAGTAGATTTTAGCTTTGGCATCATGGTTTTATATTGGCCTGAACATAAAACATTCATCATAACCGTTTCTATTGCATCATCGAAATGATGTCCTAAAGCAACTTTATTACAACCTAAAGATTGGGCATAAGCATAAAGTGCACCACGTCTCATACGCGCACATAAATAACACGGATAATCATTGGCAATTTCATCCACAACTTTGAAGACTTGTTTATCAAATATTTTAATTGGAATCTCTAAATGCTTACAATTGGCTTCCAACTGTTCCCTGTTAATTTGATTAAATCCTGGATCCATAGAAATAAATTCCAATTCAAAGTTTTTTAGACCATGTCTTTGCAATTCCTGAAATAATTTTGCAAGAAGTAAACTGTCCTTACCCCCAGATATTGCAACAGCAATTTTATCTCCTGATTGTATTAAATCATATTCTTTTATCGCTTTTATAAATTGAGACCACAATTGTCTTCTATATTTTTTTATAACACTTTTTTCAATTTCTCGATTTGATTTTAAGTCGTTTTCTGGAAATAGTACTTCACAGCCGCTACCTGCTAAATTAGTCATATTAACCCTCTTTCTAACAATACCTTAAAACTATACCATAATCATCTCATTTGTCAACAAAAAAAAGCTGTCTAAACAGCTTATAATTTAATCCAACCTATCCCGATTGTTTTAGGTCCAGTATGAACACTTATTACAGGGGATAAATCATTAATGGTTATATTCAACTCTGGATATAACTTCTCTAATTCATTTTTTAAAGGCTCTGCATATGCCATGCCATGGGCATGGGCTATACTCACATAATCTCCAGGTTGAAGATTCCTTGAGGCAACTGTATCAATCAAGGATTGATGTGCCTTTTTAATGCTACGTACCTTTTTTAGCAACTCAATTTTACCATCAACAAAGTGTAAAATTGGTTTAATTTGCAACATATTACCAATAGATGCTGAAGTAGAACTTAATCTACCTGTACGACTTAAATGTTTTAAATCATCAACAACTAAATGAATCGTTGCATGTTCTCTTAAAACCTCTAATCGTTTAACAATGTCTGTAATTTCCTTACCTTCTCCATGCATCTTTAAAACTTCTTCAGTCATTATTTTATGAATAATGGATGCATTTAAAGTATCAAATACTGTAATACGTTCTTCCGACACAATTTGTCTTGCCATTAAACCAGAATCATAAGTCCCACTAATTTTTGATGAAAGTGTCAAATAAATAACATGATCATAATTGTTTAATAAGTCCTTAAAAAGTGTTTCAACTTCACCAATTGAGGGCTGAGATGTTGTTGGCAACGTCTCAGTTCTTTCTAGTTTTTCAAAAAAACTTTCTTGTGTCAAATCGATACCATCAGCATATGTATCTTCTTGAAATATAATTTTCAAAGGTACGGAATATAAATTATCATACTTTGCTTTTAGCGAATCGGCAACAGCTGTGCTGTCCACTAATACTGCGAGTTTCATAATCACCTCCTACGTTACCTCTTATTATACACATAATATAAAGAGAGTACCACTAAAATGTGATACTCTAGAGTAAAGGGGATATCAAAGGTCAGGCTTCCATTAAGCGTTTCATTCATTTGGGGAATTTAATTCCTTATTGAATTTCAATACGCTTCTTTTGTTCCATTTCAACTTGCTTTGGTACAATCACTTTTAAAATACCATCTTCTAATTTTGCTTGAATATTCTCAAAGTCAGCTGCTTCAAATCTTAACGCTCTTTGCATTGAAGATGAGTGTCTTTCTTTTCTAATGTAATTTTTCTTTTCTTCTTCATTAACAACTTCTTTTTCTACTTTGATTACTAATACATCTTTTTCTACATCAATTGTGATTTGGTCTCTTTTAATACCAGGCACTTCTGCTTCTACCAAATAAGCCTTATCATTTTCACTAACATCCAATTTTAATCTTAAAACCTTTTCTTCTTGATTAAACATATTGTCCATCATTTGGAACATATCTTCAAAACTTCTTTCAAATTCATTTCTTTTGTATGGTACTAATCTTAACATAAAATCACTCCTCTCATGATCGAATACTTACTGCTAGCACTCAACTATATCGAGTGCTAATTACATATATATTCTATACCGGTCTATGAAAGTTGTAAATGAACTTTATAAATACTTAAGAATTTCAAAAAAAATAGCGAAATTAATCGCTATTGTTGTTCTGCTATATAAGCTAGAAAATATACTATTTCAGCCTTCGATGCTGGTAATGTTTCATCTGTTAAACCTGGTGATTCATAATTGAATCTTTCCATGATTTCTTTTGCAACAGGCGCCCAAGTCACAGTTTCATCTTTAAGGAGATTAGCACCAATGTAACCCAATTCCTGATAAGTGATTTGATTATAAGGTCGCAATGTATTATCATCATACCCGAAGAGATATCCACTGTTATAGGCCTTCAAAAGTGTTTTCTTTTCCAAATCAGTTAAGGTTTCAATTTCTTCATAGTCTGCAAAACTATCTAGGGATACAAGATCATCACTAAGTTCCCATCTGAAAACCAAATCCAAAAGTACAACTGTTTCCAAGCGCGTCATCGGCGCATCCGGATTGATATTATTATTTTCATCACCCGTTAAATAACCATTTCTGCCAAAGAAGTTAAACACTTCGTTTGCCCAGTGTCCTTGGATATCTGCGAACCCATCATATGGAGGATTATAAAATGCAACATCTGTTCCTGTATAGAAGTAATTTGGCTTAAACAATAATGTAATATCACTAGCATCAAAAGGATCTTCCTTCATGTAAAAGACATCATCATACCATTCAAATAAGCTTACATCTGAGGCGTATGGTATATCCACTTTCATAAAGGCTAATTCCAAGTCGGCTGATAAAATTGGTACACCTTCAACGACATCACTTTGACTTAAGGATAATTGTCTCACAAAGATATTGTGATCAAATCTCCAGAAACTTGAAACAAAATTGACAACATCTGTATAATCACCTGTTACAGATAAATTCACCGGCATCACTTCATAATTAAGAGATGTAATCATATTAGGATTAAAATCCTCGAATCCTATGTCCGTTACTTCCACATTGGATCTTAAAATAATTTCATTGATTAAAAGTATGATTTCTTCTTGATACAAGTCTTTTAAATAAGAAGCATACACCTGTGTTAAGACCTCTTCTTGATTTGCAATATTTGTATTTAAGTTTTCTATACTTGCCTTTGTCATGGTATAGTTTTTAATTTGAGATTTCTGAGCCGTAATATCATCTTTTAAGTTTGTCATATCATCTAACTGATACTGTAAAATAAAATAATAGAAACTAAATATAAGGGCAACCACAAGTAACAACAAGAGCATGAATTTTTCTCTTTTAGTCAAGAAGATCACCTCCAAATGTTGTTTGTATTTCAAAGTGATAACCTAAGTCCATTAATTCTGATGGCGTAATTGAAGATACAACTATACTTTCAAATAAGTTTAACTGTCTTAAATTCTTTTCGAACTCTGCAACAGAAGGATAATCTGTTGTATCTGCACTTATGTTAATGCCATCCTTTGTAATATCATAAGCAGTAAATACAATATTTTGGGGAACTGCTTGTAATACGCTATGCATCAACTCATCTGTTACCTTGTAATCAGTTTGTATCATCTGATCAAAAAGCAGTGTATCATTTTCTAAGTTATTCAAATAAGCCAATTGATCTCTTAAATAGGTTACTTGACTCATGGTTTGCTGATATTCATTTGATTCCAATACAGCTTGATGTGTATTGTATTCCTCCTGAAGATTATTAATCTGATACTTCATGAATAACCATGACCCAGAAATTCCTAGAATCAGAAGGCATAAAAACAAAGGAAAGATAAGCTTTTTATATGAAAACTGCTTAGTGGAATATATGTATGGGCTAAAAAAGTTATAATCTCTCATATATTCCTCCTATCTTCTAATCATAGCGCCAACCAAAGTGATAAAACTCTTGAAATCAGAATCCTCTGGAATGCCCTGTATCATTTTGCTAAGATTTCTGAAGTAGAATTGCTTTAATTGAACAGTTTTTGCTAAATAAGCCATGACATCTTCATATCTTGCAATACCACCTGTAAAATATATTTCATCCACCTTATTCTTACTGTCTCTTGAAATATAAAATCTAATGACATAATTAATTTCTTCGACCAATTCATCTAAAACCGATTGAATTCTTTGTTCAAGTTCTTGATTTTTCATAGAGAACAAAGCGATATTATGTATTTCCTTTAGATCAATGTGAAACTCGTCTTTCAAGACGTGTTCCATTAAGTTACTGCCGCTTTCAACGGTTCGACTCATTTTAAATTGACCTTCATTTATAATCGTAACATCTGTACTGTTATAACCTATATCTACAACGGCTATGGTCTTATCAGATTTCTCAACATTTTCATTATAAAGCCAAAAGACCTTACCAATGGTGTTAAAATGCACATCCAATACATAAGGTTTTAATCCAACCGCTTTTACTAAAGCCAAATAATCTTCCACAAGATCTTTCTCGATGGCAGACACAATCACTTTAATCATCTTTGCTTTGTCTTCATAAAATTCCTCTATAATTTGGTACTGTGTCACATATGAATCTAATTTGATAGCAAGAAATTGCTTCATTTCATAATAAATAATCTGATTCAAGGCTTTCTCATTATCATTATAAGGTAAGGTTAACTCACGATTAATAATTGATGAAGACTTAATGTTGACGACACAGTAATCATTTTTTATTTTATGCTTTTTAAACTCTTCTTTAAGAAGTTCAGTTAATTTATGCACATCTTTAATACGTCCATTGGATATACAGAGTTCAGGGGTTTCAAATGTAATCAGTTTTTTTATATTCACTTTTTTACTGCTGTACCTGCCAATTGTAACCTTAATATTATTGGTACCAATATCTAATGCTACAAGTTGCTTTTTTCTTATCTTCTTATCATTTCTCATAGTACCTCCATTATGCTAAGGTTTGGTGTATTTAATACATGGTCCAGAAACCGCAGTGTATGTGTTTCCTCTTTTACCTAAATAATCAGTAATATTGTTTAAATGAATGGTTGTAGGTGCATTATAGGTTCGTGTACCAACGCTACTCGAAAGACTGGCGTCGATTGTATATGTGATGGCATTGTTGCCATTTAAAGCTTGTTCAATGAGAAACATATTTGCATCATCAATTAATATATCTAAGGTTTTAGTATAAGCGACACCATTTACAACATGAATCAATTGACCACTGGAAACATATAAATAATCAAAAAAAGGATCAGGTGTACTAGGAATTAATCCTATCTCAATAAAATCTGCATTTCTGATTTCATCACGAATGTAATCCGATGCCTTTCTCACTTCATAGTGAATTTCAGAAGCATCCTGAGACCTTTGAAAACTATTCTTTGAGCCAATTAAGAAAGACATGCCAACAAGCATCACCACTGAAAACAAAGCCATAATTACAACTAATTCAATTAATGTAAAGCCTTTTTTCATTTGCCCTCCTATACTTGATATCATTTTTTTGTAAAGGTTATTGTATAAATAATAACATTAGATCCATCTGCTGATGTCACAGTAATATAAGCAACGTTGTCACCTTCTGATGGTCTTGAATCTGTTGCTGGATCATAAGAAACAGTTGCATTTACATCCGTTTTTTCATAAGTGACTATAGGCGGATTATTTCCATTGACTTCATCAGCATAAGCATATATGCCAGGATTAAACCCTGAAATAGTTACACCGTCTAACTTTATATCAGATAATGTAGCATCTGAACCAGAAGGAAGGGAAACTGTAACTGCCACATCTACTGTAATATTAGAATTAAGTGGATCTGAACCTAAAGCAGTTGCATGAACAGTTGTTGTCCCTTCAGAAACAGCAGTAATAAGTCCATTTACGACAGTTACTACAGAAGGATTATCTGACAACCATTCAACATCCTGATTAGAAGCATTATTCGGAACAACTGTCGTTGTTACATTCATTACTTCATTTATACCAGTTAAAGTAATATTTGTATCAGATAAAATTAAATTTGTAACATAGATGATATAATCCTTTACACCAGGTAAATAACTCAAAAAAGCTCCATCAAGTACTGTAACCCCTTCAACGCTTTGACTGCCAGCTGTATAAATCGTTGGGAATATGGTATTCATATCAATAACTAGAGCTGCACCTGGACCATCTGTATCAATTGTTGTTTCAATGCCCATCTGATCCTGAATGAGTTCCTTCGAGTCTTTTCCAGCATTTATAATATGTGTGAAGCTCACAGAAAAAATCTGTACAAATAGCAGAGCCACAATACCTAAAATTGCTATGGTAATGATAATTTCAATAACTGTTAAACCTTTATTTTTCATTTCCACTCATCTCTCTTATAACCAGTCACAAAAGCACCTTCAGCAGGAGCATCATATATCAAATTTGAATTGCTAGTACCATAAAAATAATTCGCAATGACCGATCCAGTCAAAGTAGAATTAGAACTTAATGAGACTGTAGCTTCAGGACCAATAATTCTCCCAGAAAAACCAAGTGGTGTCGACAAACTTAGTGCTGCACCAGTATCTAAATAAATAATTAACTGATCAGGATCACCACTGGTCATATTAGGCGTTTGAAAATTTGCAACAGTTTCCACATATAACGTTACACGACCTGTTCCCAAAATGATAATATCCCCTTTTGCATAAAAATCATTTACTACAATATCTATGTCACCACCAGTAGTATCAAATGTAATTGCACCACTTGGCAGATTTAATCTAATATTTTCAATATCTGATTGTTGTGTGGTAAAGGTATAGTCTGAGTTTTCATTAATGTTACTCTCCATTGAATAGCTCGTTGGAAATTCCTGTGTATGAATTTCAAGATCCATATAAGGATAGTCAACACCAGTTCTTACATTTGGATCACCTGTAATATTTTCATTGGATCCCACATCACCATTGACAACATTCATATTTTCCAAGTCAATTGAATGTTCACTAAAAATCGCATGATCCATGGTTATTCTATTAAGCCATAACTCTATATAGTCTTGTCTTTCACCAGAAAAGCCCGTGGACTTAATGCTAATTGTTTTTGGTTCATTCCATGGCGCTGGATAAAATTCTTCTATAGCAACCGTTAAACTTATATGATCACCAATGGGTCCATAATTAAAATCATCACTTGTTGCTCCATTTAATGTAATTATCTGGGAAGGGTTATCAATCAAAAACTCTGCAACTATATCAGCTCCAGAGCGTGCCAAATAGTAGCTCTGCATTTTATCTTCCTGCTGAACTACTTGTTTTTTATCGGTAACCATAATAGTAAACAAAGATAATGCCATAACGGATAAAAGCATTACCAAGAATATTGTCATAACAAGAGACGATCCTCTCTTATTCATTTCTCTCACCTCACCAAACTCAACAATATCTTGTTAAGTTTGGTAAGAGCTGAACCGAAGTTCAGCAATATTTTATGGTTTTGGTGTGTAAACATACGGTGTATTTTCTGTCACTGTTTGAGCTTGAGTATCCGCTGTCGAGCCGTTAGCAGGAGTCCAATTTACAGTATAACTTGTTGCACCTGTTCCACTTAAGACAAAACCTCCAGCAGCATCAGTTGCTACAGTAGTACTTTGTGCTTGAATAGAAGGCAAATAACCCGCAGTAGTTAATGCTGCAATATTTGCTGGATTATTACCAGTATCTACATAATAGACTCTAGCAGCATTAACAATTTCTGACGCTGTAGCTGCATCAGATTTTACCTCTGATCTTGCTTGAATACCTGCAAATCTAGGAATTGCCACTGCTGCAATAATTGCAAGAATTGCAATTACAACGATTAACTCGATTAACGAGAATCCCTTTTTGTTCATTTTCTTAAATACAAACTTCATCTAATCCTCCTTATACTGTGTTTGCAATTTCAAACATTGGCAATACCATTGCCAAAACTATTGTACCAACGATTACTCCCATTAGAACAATCATGGCTGGTTCAAACAGTTGGGTCAGTTTCTTAATGGTCGTTTCCAGCTCATCATCGAAATAATCCGTTGTTCTTACCAATATATCATCTAAAGTTCCTGACTCTTCACCAATGTTAATCATGGAGTCTACCATTCTAGGAAAGACATTCATTTTCTTAACAGGGGTGGCAAGATCAGATCCTCGACGAACCTCATTAGCCGCTTCCAAGATTTTCTCAGAAACGACAACATTACCAATGGCTCTTGAAATATTTTCAAGCGACTGCAACAATGGTACACCACTGTACAGCATGGTTGATAATGTTCTTGTAAATCTTGTGGTTACAAGGAGTCTGTTATAGCCTCGTAATCCTGGTAAATCTAATTTTAATTGATCTATTATTCTTCTAACACTAGGTGTTTTTCTAAGTGCTTTAATGATTAAAACCAGCATCACAACACCAAATAAATAACCATACCAGTACTCTTTTAAAGATTCGCTTATGTTAATCACTGTTTGTGTTAGCTTCGGTAATTCCACATTGGCACTATCAAACATAATCATGAATCTTGGTAATATAAAGATTAACATAAAGGTCACTAAAGCCACTGCCATGACTGAGAGTAAAATCGGATAAACCATGGCTGCATTGATTTTATTTCTGATTTTAGCATCTTTTTCAAAATCTATGGCAAGACGATTTAGAATATGATCTATGGTACCACTCATCTCACCGGCTTCGATAAGAAAAACCATCGTTTGAGGGAAAATTCCTGGATGCTGTTTCAAGGCTTCTGAAAAGGTCATCCCCTTTTGTAAGTCTTCATAGATAATCTGAAGCGCATCTTTTACACGTCTATGGCCAGTTTGTTCTCTTAAAATATCGACAGCTGTAACAATAGGTAATCCTGAAATCATCATGGCATGAAGCTTTCTACACAACACCGATAAATCCTTAGGTTTAACCTTTGTTTTTACATTGATTTTAAAGGCATCAGTAGTTTTCTTTTCTTTGATTTCAATAATGAAATATTCACGTTCTTTTAAATATCCTTGTACTTCACTTTCTGAAGCTAAATTCAACTCACCATCTATGGTTGCACCATTAAGTTTCAATGCCTTATATTCATATATAGCCAAAAAACATCACCACCTATTCGTCAACTTTGAAAGTAATTCTGAACATTTCTTCCATGGAGGTTGTCCCATCCAGTACAAGTCTTACAGCATCTTCTCTTAATGTAATCATACCTTCTTCAATGGCTTCAGTTTTTATTTCATCTGCATTGTCACCATCGTTGATACACTTACGAATTCTTTTCGTAACTGGCAGAATTTCATGTACAGCTGTTCTGCCTGCATAGCCTGTATAATTACATTGACTACAACCCTTTTTACCATAAATTTTAGTTCCTACTGGCACACCTAATATTTCTGATTCTGCAACATTGGATGAATATTCATATTTGCAATGCTTACACAGTTTCTTTACAAGTCTCTGTGCTACAACACCTACAAGAGAACTGGATAAAAGAAACTTTTCAATCCCCATGTCCACAAGTCTTGCTATGGTACTTGCGGTATCATTTGTATGGACTGTGCTGAACACCAAGTGACCTGTAATTGCTGCTCTAACTGCTATTTCTGCAGTTTCACTGTCACGAATCTCACCAATCATAATCACATCAGGGTCTTGTCTTAAAATAGATCTTAGCCCTGCGGCAAAAGTAACGCCTGCTTTATTGTTAATTTGTGTTTGATTAATCCCATTCATACGATATTCAACGGGATCTTCTATGGTAATAATATTTTTAGTAATATCATTAATACTCATTAAAGCGGCATACAAGGTAGTTGTTTTACCAGATCCTGTAGGACCAGTCATTAAAATAATGCCATTGGGATTTTGAATGAGTTTGTCAAAAACCTTTCCATTGTACTCTGAAAAACCAATATCATCTTTTTTATGGACTCTACCTGAACGATCTAATAAACGTATGACGACTTTTTCGCCATAAATAGTTGCCAAAATTGAAATCCTCAGATCAACGGTTCTGCCATCTACCTCAATTTCAACCTTACCATCCTGTGGCACACGTTTTTCAGCAATGTTCAGTTTCGCCATAATTTTCACCCTTGTAACAATTGCTGAATGCACTTTAATAGACGGTGTGAGCATTTCTATCAAGTCACCATCTATTCTGTATCTAACACGAATTACTTTATCAAAGGGTTCAATGTGAATATCACTTGCACGTAGTTTTACTGCCTGCTCTAAAATGGAATTTAAAAGTTTAACAATTGGAGCATTGTTAATCTCAGCCATTTCATCATTTTGCATTTCGTCTTCATAATGATCTAAATCATAATCCTTGTTCAGTTCATTATAAATATCATCAGAAGCAATTGAAGTATAAAAGTGATCAATCGCAGACATCACTTCATGTCTAAAAGCAATTACAGGGTCAATTTCATAGCCTGTTATTAAGGTAATATCTTCTCTTGCGAAGAAGTTGATGGGATCAACCATAGCTACAGTTAAAACTCTATCTTTTAAAAATAGTGGGATTAACTCATATCTTCTGGCAATTTTCTCAGAAATTAAATTAGGGATAGTAGGATCTATTTCAAGATCACTTATTTTAATGTATTTTAAGTTCAGCTGTTTTTGAAGTACATTAACCATGTCTAGTTCAGTGACATAACCTTTGTTAATCAACACTTCACCTAAACGCTTTTTCTCTTCCATTTGAATTCTCAATGATTCATCTAATTGCTTTTGAGTAATCAGATGATTCTCCATAAGAATATCACCAAGACGTTTATATTCAGTTCTCATCTCTTTCCCCTTTATCTAATCTCTCACATTATAACTCTACAATTTCATCTATGATTTTGGGAACCTTTTTATAATTTTGTTTTTACTAATATTCTGTTCAACTACTACCCTAATAGAGCAAAAAAAAACACATGTCGCCTAAATAGACTTCATGTGTCAATATTACAATATTATACCTCCACCCACTAAAAGGTCCTTGTCGTAAAATACAACTGCTTGACCAGGTGTGATGGCTCTTTGAGGATCATCGAAAACAACTTTTACATATGCTCCTTCATGATACAATTTACAATTTGAAGGTTGACCAGCATATCTGACTTTGGCACCACATGCATAACCCTCTTCAAAATCTTCAAATGGAATGAAGTTAACTTCTTTTGCCAATAAGAACGACTTAAAAACTTCTTCATGTTCTCCCAATACAACTTCGTTTGTATCTGCTTTAATCTCTACGACATACATTGGTTTTCCAAAAGTAATACCAAGTCCTTTTCTTTGACCAATGGTGTAATGAATCACACCCTGGTGTTCTCCTAGAACATTTCCTTCTCGATCAACAAAATTCCCTTTTTTTATAGGTTTAATGGCATGCTCCGTTACAAATCTTGCATAGTCATCATCTGTAACAAAACAAATTTCCTGACTATCTCTTTTTCTGGCAACAATTAAATCTTCTCTTTCAGCGATTTGTCTCACTTCTTCTTTTGTTGAAAAACTTCCCAAGGGCATTAAAATATGCCTGATCTGCTCCTGACTTAAACTGTACATCATATAAGTCTGGTCTTTTCTTTTTTCATTGGATTTTGAAATGGTGTAGCGATCTAACTTTTCATCATACTTTACAACACCGTAATGACCTGTTGCCACATAGTAAGCACCTAAACTATGTGCCGTTTCTAGTAGGGCATCAAATTTAATATACTTGTTGCATCGAATACATGGACTAGGTGTTCTACCACTAACATACTCATCAATAAAGTTCTCTACAACTTTCTCCATGAATTTATCTTTATAGTTGATGACATAAAAGGGAATACCAATTTTTTCAGCCACTAATCTGGCATCTTCAACAGAAGACAAACTGCAACAGCCACCATAATCTTCTGCGTAATTTTCTTCATCCTCTTCCCATAGTTTCATGGTAATGCCAATCACTTCATATCCCATTTCTTTTAATTGGTAAGCTGCTACAGCACTATCAACGCCACCACTCATACCAATGACTACTTTATTTTTGTCTAGATTCATATTTACCTCAATCTATTTAGTATTTCCTTGAAAGATTCTATCACATAATCCAAATCTTCAAAGGTCGTCAAATCCCCTACTGAAATTCTTATAGATGATTTAACTTCCTTTTCACTTAATCCAATACTTAAAAGTACATGGGATGGATTAAGTGAGCCTGACGAACAAGCTGAACCCGATGAAACTGCAATGCCTTTTAGATCAAGATTCATAAGCAGTATTTCACCTGAAACATTTTCAATTTGAAGGTTGAATGTACCTGGATGTTCTGATTCAGCATTTAACTTTACACCCTCTAGTTTTATAAGTGCGTCAAGGAGATAATTCTTCTTTTTAACAAGGTTATTAATATTGGTTTCAAATTCAGTATATCTTAACCGTGCAGCTTCAGCAAATCCTACAGCTGCTGCCACATTGCTGGTTCCGGCTCTTCTTTTTCTTTCTTGAGCGCCACCACTTAGGAGTGGTTTTATTTTAATACCTCTTCTAATATATACTGCACCAATTCCCATGGGACCATATATCTTATGAGAAGACATCGTCATTAAATCAATGTGTTTTCTTTTCACATCAATGGGGAAATACCCAAACGCTTGTACCGCATCTGTATGAAACAAAACCTCATACTTATGACAAATCTTACCGATTTTACCAACGGGCTGCACTGTGCCCAGTTCATTATTGACATACATCACACTCACTAAAAGCGTGTCTTTTCGAATGGCTAGCTCAATTTTTTCAGGATCAACAATTCCATTGCTTTCAGGATTAATATAAGTTACTTCAATGCCTTCTTCTTCCAATTCTTTTGCTGTATTTAAAATAGCGGGATGTTCAAAAGAAGCAATAATGAGATGTTTCTTTTCTGGATGCTTTTTAAACAAACCTTTTAGAATCCAATTGTCCCCCTCTGTACCTGATGCTGTAAAATATATTTCATCATGACCAGCATTAATGATTTGAGCGATTTTCCTACGACTATTCTCTAGAGCTTGATGCATATTTCTACCAAACAAATGTACACTTGATGCATTACCATAATGTTCAGTCATATAAGGAATCATAACTTCTAAAACTTCTTTTTTCAAAGGTGTAGAAGCAGCATAGTCTAAATATACTTTTTTTGTCATAAGACCTTCTTTCTATACAATAACAGTATTATATTATAGCTTCTATTATTCACTATTTCAAGTCTACTCGCATTTACTTTATTTTTCAAGAAAGTTAATGGGTGATCCTTTAATATTCTAAATAGAATTTTATTTTAGACATACCCACAATTGATATTTTTATGACCTTGATGTTATGATGTTTCATATAAAGTATTCAAAGGAGATGCTATGTTTAAAACATTAAAAAGTGAGAGACTCATCCTACGTCAACTTAGAAATGAAGACAAGTTTGCTCTTTATCATTACCGTTCTTCAAAAGATAATTTTCCCCATGTCAATATGCCTATTTACACAGAACTAATTGAAGCGGAAGTTTATATTCAAAAAATGAATGCAGGCTTAGTATCAGGAGAATGGTACATTTGGGGCATAGAACATAATAATAAACTGATTGGTACTATTTCCTTATGGAATTTTAATGAAATGAAAACCAAAGCAGAGTTTGGTTTTGGACTATTTCCTCAATATAGACATCAAGGCTTTATGAGAGAAGCCATTACGGTTTGTGAAACTTATGGCTTCGATGAACTGAATCTTGAATCCATAGAAGCCTATACAAGTGTTACAAATCCTGACAGCAATACGCTTTTACACAAACTTGACTATAATCTTATCGATACAGTTCTTGAAGATGGAGAAGAGCTCAATGTCTATACAAAGAAGAAATAAGGCACAACAGTGCCTTATTTAGTGGGGGGTTAGAATTTAAAATTAGATAATCGTTCAGTCAATGACTTTATATGACTGTTCGATGATCCCATCGATTTTTGAATATTATTAGATTCCTCTCTGATTTGTTCAGTTTTAACAATCATATTTCTCACACCTTCCACATGTTCTACCATGGCAAGGTAAATGCCTTTCATATTGACGGTTAATTCCGTACTTGAAAGTTTTACATCTTCTAAAGATGACTTTATCGTATAAAAATGATTATTAAAAGCAACAGACTCTTCCATAAAATGATGACTTGATGTTCTCATTTCTTCATAATCACTTAAAACTTGCTTTTCAAGAAATTGCATTAAGGATTCCACATGTTCTTTTAACTGAGAAACAGAGTTTACAATCTCACCGGATACGACAGAGATATGTCTTGCTGATTGATTGGAATTGTCTGCAAGCTTCTTAATCTCATCAGCCACAACTGCAAAACCTTTTCCCGCTTCACCTGCTCTAGCAGCCTCAATAGAAGCATTAAGAGCAAGAAGGTTCGTTTGTTCTGCAATCTTAATAATCTCTCCAGCAAAGGATTCTATATCATTCACCATGTCCGTTTTTGATATCGCCTCTCGAATTTCTCTGTTGGAGGACGCATAGATATTTTTCATCTCACCAATTTTGGATTCCATATCAGAAGCGATTACTTCTGAAGAACTTTTCAATTCATTGGCTATCTTTTCTCCAATAATAGCTATTTCATTTACATCTTCAATCTTTTCATCAATTAAATCTACAGATTGATTCACTTGGTTGGACAATACTTCTGATTCCGAAAGACCTGCTGATATTTCATCTAAAATCACAGTTAAATCCACGATGTTTTCATCCATCAGTCCTAACTCTTGATCTACTATAAGAGCATATTCGGTAACATTTGTTGAGGTTTTATGAACATCGATAATGATATCTTTCAGTTTCTGTAAAAAAGCATTAATATAGTGTCCAATATCTGCAAACTCATTTTTCTTCTGAAGTTTGATTTCAGAGGTTAAATCTCCGGTTGCTGCAACATCTAACTTCGTCTGAATTTCTGTGAGTGACAGCTTAATTACTCTAGTTAAAAATAGACTCAACAGCACAGCTAACAAAATAATTGCCCCAACTGAGATTACAACCATCATTTGATTCTTTTCAAGATTATATTGAAGGTCTTCATCCAGTGCATTATTTACTTCTTGTAAGGATGCTTTTATGGCATCTACGGTAGAACTGATTTCCTTTGAAAATGAGGCATCTTGATCATATGCCAAGATGCTCACATAGTAGTTGAATTTTGATAAATAGTCCTCTGCGGCTATTTTTGTTTCATCCAACATTTCATCAATATCACCTGCTATTTTTTTAGCAGACAAGGCATCTATCCTATCCAACATTTCAAAGATTGAACCTTTTACTTTGTTGATATAAGACTGATCGTCACTTTTAAGAAGTTGTGTGCCTTCTTGAGTTGCAACCATCAGCGCATCATTGATAGCAGCAACATCTCTCGTTACTTCAAATAAAGATTGCGTTTTGTTCATATACACATCAGACATAACCAGAAGTCCAATGAGCATGATTACAACGACCCCAAAGGTTGCTGGAATCAACGTTCTTAAATGCCCCATTCTATTTCTCAATTTAAGCCTTCTTAGATTTCATATTTCTTGTTTGTACATCAAAGATTACAGCAACAACGAGTACTAAACCTCTAATGATGTATTGGTATGAAACACCTACGTTCATTAAGTCCATACCCTTTGACAAAGATGCCATAACCAAAGCACCAATAATCGAACCTGTTACTTTACCAACACCACCTGATGCCGAAGTACCACCTACGAAAGCACCTGCAATGGCATCAAGTTCAAATCCCATACCTGCTGTTGGCGTTGCAGATTGTAATCTTGCGGTAAAAAGAATACCCGATAATGCTGCAAGCATACCCATGGATGCAAATACAACATAAGTTATGAATTTAACACTGATCCCTGATAATTCTGCAGCTTCAGGGTTACCACCCACTGCGTAAATATGACGACCAAGTGTTGTGTTTTTTGTTATAAAGTTATAAATAAAGACTACTACACCGACAATAATTGCAGTCCATGATAAACCTTTGAATGAAGCCAATTTAAATATAAAGAACATAACAACTGATGCAACAAAAGCTAATTTTATAATGAACATTGGCATTGAGCTTACTCTCAGTTTATATTGAATTAATTTCTTTCTATTTCTTATTTCCATGAAAACAAATGCAAGGACAGCTAAAACACCTATAATAATTGTTAAAATATGAAATCCGTCTACTTTTGCAATATCAGGAATATAACCATTACCAATGGCATTAAAAGCTTCGTTACCTGTAAAAATTGTTTCACTATTTGTAACTTTGATTAATAAACCTCTAAAAATAGTCATTGCAGCTAAAGTAGCAACAAATGCTGGAACCTTAAGTCTTGCAACTAATGTACCTGTCCAGAACATGCCAATCATAGCACCTAGCGCAAGGGTTGCAGGTATGATTACCCATATAGACCAACCTAATTTAAATGAAAGGATGGCTGAAATAGCACCTAAAAATCCTGCAACATAACCAACAGAAAGGTCAATATGTCTAATAACAATAACCAATGTCATACCAACTGATAATACAGCAATGTAGCCTGTCATATCGATTAAATCTGATAAGACTCTTGGTGTTAAAAATAAACCATCTGTCAACACTGTAAAAATTACCATAATCACCGCAAGGGCGATGTACATCCCGTAGTCTCTGATATTTTCACTCAGAGCAGCTCTTAATTCTTTAAACAATTTAACCCTCCTATAATGTCGCCATTTCCATAATCTTTTCCTGAGTAGCCTCTTCAATTGGCAACTCACCTGTCAGTTTGCCTTCTGCCATGACATAAACTCTATCACTCATACCGAGGACTTCTGGCAGTTCCGATGAAATCATGATTACCGACATACCTTTTGCGATTAATTCATTCATCAATGTATATATTTCATATTTAGCACCAACGTCAATACCACGGGTTGGTTCATCTAAGATTAAAACATTAGGTTCAACAAACAACCATTTGCCAATAGCAACCTTTTGTTGATTACCACCACTTAAGTTATTTACTTTCTGTTCAATGGATGGTGTTTTAATATTTAATGATTGTCTAAAGCCTTCTGCTACAATAACTTCTTCATGTTTATCTATAACTGTTCTCTTTGCAATTTTATTTAAATTGGCAAGGGTAATGTTTTGTTTAACATCCTGAATTAAAATTAAACCATCACCTTTTCGATCTTCTGAAACATAGGCTAAACCATTTTTAATCGCATCACTTGGATGATTGTGCTTAACAGGTTTTCCTTTAATAAAGATTTCTCCTGTTAAACCATATTCTTTCATATTGCCAAAGATACTGTGAGCAAATTCAGTTCTGCCAGCACCCATTAAACCGGCAATTCCTACGATTTCACCTTCTCGAATATTGAAGTTCACATTCTTAACCACATGTCTGCCGAGATTCTTATCAAATGCAGACCAATCTTTTACTTCTAGAAGTACATCACCAAATTTTTTATTTTCTCTTTTTGGGAAGATGTCATTAATTTCTCGACCAACCATGTACTTGATAATATCTTTCTCAACCACTTCTCCTTTTGAAGCATCTAAGGAGCATATGGTTTTCCCATCTCTAAGGACAGTAACCGTATCTGCAATGGCAATAACTTCTTTTAATTTATGAGAGATCATAATTGAAGTTACACCTTCTTTTTTCAGATCTTTCAATAATTTTAATAAGTTTTCTGAGTCGTCTTCATTCAGTGAAGCTGTTGGCTCATCAAGAATAAGCAGTTTAACATCCTTGCTTAAAGCTTTTGCAATTTCAATTAACTGCTGAACACCAACACCTAAATCAATGACTTTAGTGGAAGGATGTACAGAAAGGTTCACTTTTTCTAGCATTTTAATGGCTTCTACTCGTGTTGAATGCCAGTTCACAATGCCTTTTTTGTGAAATTCATGGCCTAGAAAAATATTCTCGTAGACACTCATCTCAGGCACTAATGCTAATTCCTGATAAATAATAGCAATTCCTTTTTTCTCACTGTCATTGATTCTAGCAAATTTTTGGACTTCGCCATTCAAAACAATGTCTCCATCGTAATTTCCATGAGGATAAACACCGCTTAACACCTTCATCAAGGTGGATTTACCCGCACCATTTTCCCCAACAAGGCAGTGAATTTCACCTTCCTTAACTTGGAAATTGACATTATCAAGGGCTTTTACACCAGGAAATTCCTTGGTGATATTTCTCATCTCCAATATGTTTTTCATTATGCACTCCTTCTAGATTGAAAAATTCTAATGAAAAAAGCAATGACTTGCTTGCTTCATTAGAATAGTGATAGGCACTTATATGCCTATCACTACATCAACATATTATAAGCCAGTAAAATCGCCAGCTTCATAGTAACCTGAGTCAATGATTTTTTCCTTAACATTGTCTTGAGTTACTGTGATAACTTTAATGTCTTTAGCTTTAACTTCAACTGCACCATTGTCATAAGAACCATTAGTTTCAACAGCTTTACCTTCTAAAACATCAACTGCTGTTGCAATAGCACCTTTAACAAGGTCACGAACGTCTTTTAATACAGTCATGCTTTGCTTGCCATCGATAACATATTGGATTGATGGAATTTCAGCATCTTGACCAGTAACAAAGATTTCTAAACCAGCTTCTTTAGCGAATTGGTCATAGATTGATCTTGCAGTACCATCGTTTGGAGCTAAGATAAATGTTTTGCCAGCTGGTGGAGCAGCAGTAATGTGAGATTCAGCTTTCGATTTAGCAACTTCTGGTTTCCAGTCAGTTGTAATTTGCTCGATGATTTCACCCATTTCAGTTCTAGTTAAAACTGCTTTGTCTTTGTATTCAACTGCCTTAGTTGAGTTTTGAACTACAAAAGAACCATCAGCAATTTTAGGTTGTAATACATTCCAAGCACCTTCAAAGAATAAGAATGCGTTGTTATCAGTTGCTGCACCTGCATATAAGTATAATTTTTCACCTGAACCTGAACCTAATTGATCTACCAAGTATTGAGCTTGAGCTTCACCAACTGATACAGAGTTGAAAGTTACATAATAATCAACAGCGTCAGTATTTGTTACTAATCTGTCATAAGAGATTACTGTGATACCTTCTTCTTTAGCTGCTTCTACTGCTGCTGCAGCTGCTGCACCATCATGTGGTGTGATGATTAAAACTTTGATACCTTTTGCGATTAAAGTTTCAACATTTTGCTTTTCTCTAGCTGAGTCACCTTGTGAGAAAAGAATTTCTACATTGTAATCAGTATCTTTTAATGCATCTTTAAATCTAGTTTCGTCTTGTACCCATCTTGGTTCTTCTTTAGTTGGTAATACAATACCAATATCTACAGTACCACTGTTTGATCCTGATGATTCTTCGTTGTTATTGCTGCAACCAGCAAATACACTCATAGCCATCACTAATATCATTAATAATGCCAATAATTTTTTCATGCTTTCCCTCCATTAATAAGAATTCGTTTTCCTTTTCTTCATAAGTATATGAAAAGAAACGCTTTCCTACCATGGAATAAAAAACTTCTGATTAGGACATTTTTAAGTTTTGTGAAAACGTTTTTCTATACGTAGTACTATTTTAAGATAAAAAAAATACAGAGACCTTAATCTCTGTATATATCTTCTCGCTTATGAAACTTATCTAATATCACAGTTTCATCCATATTCTCTTTTGTAACAGCTATGACATCTAATTTGATATAAGGGATATCATAACCATTATTGATCGTCAATTCACTTTCTACTGACTTACCTTCAGCCAACTGTACAGCAAGTTCAAAAGCAGTCTCTGCAAGTTTCTTAATCGGTTTATAAATCGTAACATATTGTGTGCCTTCAACAATTCTTTGACAAGCTGAAACATCAGCATCATGACCTGCTACAAGAACATTTCCAGCTTGACCATTAATAGACAAAGCACTTATAGCCGCATCTGCCAAATGGTCATTTGCTCCAATAATAGCATTTATTTCATAACCATCGTGAATCGCATCTATAACAGCATTATAGGCAGGTTCTTCTCGCCAATCATTTGCCCAAACTTCATTCACAATTGTGATTTGTTCAGAATCTATATATGGCTTTAATACAGACATATAACCTTCATGAAACATTGCCGAATTATTATCCTCTGGAGATCCATTAATCAAAACGTAGTTACCGGTCGGTTGCTTTGCAACAAGTGCTTCTGCCATTAAAGAACCCACTTTGATGTTATCGAAGGAAACATAAGCATCAATATTAACATCACTGATGAGTCGGTCATAAGAAATAATTTTAATGCCTTTATCTATAGCTTCCTGAACAACCTCTTTTAAACCGTCTTTATCGTATGGAATAATGACAAGCACATCCACATTGGCATCCAGTAATTCTCTTATTTGCTTCACTTGAGTAGCATTACTTTCATTGGCATTGTAAGCAATGACTTCAATGCCTTCCTCGTTTGCTTTTTCTAGAAAATAGGCTTTGTCTCTTTGCCATCTCTCAATGACAAGTGTATCTGCACTGTAACCTATTTTAACCACACCATCGTCTTTTTTCTGATTACATCCAATAAGAAAGAGCCACATTATGGATACTGCTACAATTATAATTTTTTTCCCCATATCAAACCCCATTACTTATATTCTGTTGGTGACACACCAACAATTTTTTTAAACAATCGACTAAAATAATTAGGATCGTTATAGCCTATTTCATAACATATTTCTTTAACAGACAACTGCTTTTGCTTCAATAGGTCTTTTGCAACTTCTATGCGTTTTGTTCTTAGATATTCAACGAAGTTCATCCCCATTTCTTCTTTGAATATACTACTAAAATACTGCGGACTAATTGCGACTTCTTTGGAAACATCATTTAATCCAATGTCCTCACTGAAATGATCATCAATATATTTCTTTGCTTTTAAAATTACATTGGAAACATGAGAGGTTTTTTTCTCTTGAATCAGTTCAGATATTCTATCAATTTTTCTTGTACACCAATTTTCAATTTGTATTAAAGTTTCAAAACGCTTCATCTCTGATAAATAGGTGCTATATCCAGCTTCACTTTCTGTTAGGGCATTTCGATAGGAGGAGGACATCACCATCACCATCAGTTCTGTCATAATGTGTCTTATACCTACCAAGTCCCCATTGAACTTTTCTTTCAACTTGTTAAAGAAAAAATTCAAATGAGGTATTAACTTTTCCTTATTACCATTTTCCATAAATCCGATAATCGCCTGTTCATCATCTTTGATATCAGTATAAGTATAGGATTGATCCATTTCTACTTCAAAAATATCATTATAATGTAGTACTTTTTCATTTTTTATTCTCGATAACGTGTAGTTGGCTTCATCTAAAGAGGTTTTAATTTTTTCAATTGGGCATAAGGAACCTACACCTATTTTTATAGGCAAATCTGTCATAGTTTCAATTTGTTCCAAAATTGAAGTGACTAAATCCATTGCGTTAACACGTTGCTCATATTCATAACTTTGAATCTGGTCAAATACAACCAATGTTATTCTATTGATAATCAAAGGCCCTACAACTGATTTACATTTGTATTTAACGGTATTTTGTATTTTAGGATACAAAGAGTTGGATTGAATTTCCGTTAACAACGTTTCTTGATTAGAATCCCCTAATTCAATCACAAAAACAAAACCATGATCCTTACTGATTTCAAACAAATCCTGATACTTTCCAACTTCTGTTTTGAAGTCACTGTTCATGAGCATGGAATAAACAAAACCCTTTTCTAGAACCGGTAATGCTTTTTCAAGCTTTTCTCTATTTTCTATTAGTTTTTGTCTTTGTGCACGTTCTTGTTTAATTTCTCTTAGTAAGCCATTAATCACTTCAATAAGTTTATCCTGATGAATAGGTTTTAAAATATAATGACTCACACCTAGTTCAACAGCTTGTTTTGCATATCCAAATTGTTCATAGGCAGAAATAATGACAAACTTAGTGTCTTGTAGTCTTTTTTTGATATTTTCAATAGCTTCAATGCCGTTGATACCTGGCATTTTGATATCCATTAAAATAATGTCAGGATACAATAAGGCACTCATTTCAATAGCCTCTCTACCGGATGATGCCATGCCCACCACTTCGAGTTCCGGAAAATTAGATTCAATTGTAACTTTTATACCTTCTTGAACCAACCATTCATCATCTACAATCATTACTTTAAACATCATTTCTCCTAGTCCATGGAATTCTAAGTATTGTCGTTACACCATGATCATTATACATATCGAAGAGTTGCTTTTGATGAAAATACAACTCCAAACGCGTCTTAACATTTCTTACACCAATACCTTCTTCATCTGTTGGCGGATTTAAAATAGCTTCTAGAACATGCTCTTCTACACCAACACCATTATCTGAAATCATAATTTCTACATAATCATTAAAAGACCTTCCCTGAATATTTATAGTCCCTCCAGATTCCAAACTGCTTAGTCCATGAATGTAAGAATTCTCCACAATCGGTTGCAAAATCATTGCAGGCATTAACACGTTTAAGGCATCATCTTCTACATCAAAGTTAAACTTTATACGATCTCTAAATCTCACTTTTAAAAGCTCATAATAATCTTTAATATTACTCAACTCATCAGCCAAAGTACAATGGTCATGTTGCATTTTCAAGCTATAACGAAACAACCTAGACATAGTCTCCAAAAAATGTCCTGTCCGTGTAGCTTTTTCAATGACAGACAATTGAACGCCAGCATTGATGGTATTGAATAAGAAATGAGGATTAATTTGAGACTGTAAGGCATTTAATTTTGCATTATCCAACAAATAAGCCATTTTAAGGTTTTTCATTTGTTCATCTTTCAATTTAGCTTCAGTTTCCGCTTTGAATTTAACTGCTTCAATGTATCTCGTAATACTATTCTTCATGTTATTGAAGGCATTTGCCAAAAGTCTAAATTCATCTTGAGATCTAATTTCCACATCTGGGGTTTCGAAATTACCTTCTGAAATGGCTTCTGCAGATTTATACAAAGCACTGATGGGCTTAAGCATCTTTGAAGTTAACATATAAACAATGAGTACTGAAAATACAATTAAATCAATAATGATGAAAACCGTGGTCATTTGCAACCAATGGGTTTGGTTAATCATATTGATGTAGGCATTTGAATTGACCGTTAACTGTTCCTGATTCATGGCCTGGGTATACTCAAATATAAAACTTTGGATTTTCTTAGTCCGATCATAATGTTTTGAGTATTCGCTTACATTTCTTTGTCTTTTAAAAGTAACTGCCAAATCACTTTCTAATATATATTGTTTGATTAAATTGTCTACATTTTTCATCAACAATTGGTCCGGAAGAATATCATTCTTATGATATTCTTCTAGTAAACCATTAATATTTTCTCTTTCAATATTATAAGCATTTAAATTGCCTGAACTTTTTGTCGTTAAAAATCCCAATAAGTTACTGTCTAAATTCTTCATAGTCTTTTCAAGATCATTTAAGAATATGTGGTGTTCAAACATATTGCTGACTTGCTTTTGATATTGATTCATAATCCCTAAGGTATAAAAACTGAGAATGGTCATTAAAAAAACAACGAGAAAAGAATAGCCAATTAAAGTACCTCTAATGGAAGATAGGTTGTTAATTCGTTTCATCATCAACCTCCCTATGTTCCAAATAGGTTTCTATGTTATGGGTATCCACGACAGTAATGGATGGAGAAATCTGAGTACTCACAATACCTTCATCCTTATATTTTACGAAGGTTTCAACAACACCATATCCAACCGTATAATAATCCGTTACCATGGTTGCGTCTATTGCACCGCCATATCTTATATAATCCAAGATTTCATCATGATCTGAAGTTCCAATGACCATGATGTCATTGATCTTGTTTTGATCTATTAAAACTTGAACAATGCCTAAAGTATTGGCACCATCTGTCGAATATATAATATCGATGTCAGGATAATCTTTTAAAATATTAACGGCAACATTTTCTGCACTTAAAACACCTTGCGAGGTATTTCTCGTTGTAACCAAAGTTAATCCATCAATGTTTTCAAACACATCATGGATTCCTAAACTTAAAAGATTCATCATATCATCATTGGTGTCTTCCGCTACACGATCCACAACGGCTACTTTGCCATAAGACCCCGACAATCTGGCAATCGTTTTCCCAACCTCTATACCAATACTATAGCGACTGTTTCCAACATAAGCTAGTCGTTTGGATTCATGCACATTGTCATTCAAAGTAATAACCGGAATACCCATTTCTGCTGCTCGATCTATTTTATCAATAATCAAAGGATCACTATAGGCATGTAATACAATGCCATCCACCCTGGAATAAATTGCCATATCTAAACGATCCAACACTTCAGATAAATAATTATCTTCTGGAATCATAATGATTTCTTTGGCAATATTAAACGCTTCACAAGCTTCATCCACACCATTCATGAAAACCGTACCGTATGATTGGTCATCCTCATTTAATAAAAACATGATATGATACATCTCATCATTATATGCAGTTGTATCCACACTAAGGGATTTATTTTTGATTTCATTTGAAATCGCTAAACCTGTGATCACAGCTATAATTAAAAGACTTCCTGAAATCAAGGTTAAGGCTAACCATATTTTATTATGCTTCATGTCATCATCTTTCTTTCACTACTAATATTTTATCTTATCTTGAAAAAGGAGAAGGAGAAGTTTTAAAGAATAACTAGCATTTTTTTAAGAATGTCTCACATTATAGTACAATATTAAAAATTTCCACAAGAGATTCTATTTCAAAATCTACTTTTATATCTGTGGTATTCTTATGATGCTTAGGATTAAACCATACGGTTTTGATGCCATACAAATTACCACCTAAGATATCAGAAGATAAGGAATCTCCAATTATGATCATATCTTTCTTGTTAGGATTTTCAAGTCGACTGGCCATGGCCTCGAAAATTTCAGGATTAGGTTTATGTGCACCTACTTCATCAGAAATAATAATGTGATCAAAATAAGCATTCAATCCAGTTTTTTCTAATTTGGCATATTGCGCTTCCTTAACACCATTGGTCAAGCAAACAAGAGTACATAACGGTTTAATCTGATCTAAAACCCTCAAACTATCCGGAAATAACTTTACATGATTCGCCATATTTCCTAAATACCTTTTGTTCATTTCATGAGGAGAACAAGAGATATTATAGGCTTTGAACAAGTCTTCAAATCGTCTTACTAAAATGGTTTGCTTGTCATATAATCCCCTTTCGAGATCAGACCAATACTGATGATTAATTGCTACATAAGCATTAAATAAAGGTTTACTAAAATCTATATTAAAACTTTCAATAGATTCCTTAAAAGCGTCATGTTCCATTTGATCAAAATCGACTAAGGTATTGTCTAATTGAACCTCTAATGACTAAAGTCATAAGATTCTTAGGTAAAAAAGCCTAACAGCTTTTAATGGACTAAGCTAACCCGCCAGTTCCTGACGTTCTTTATTTCTATGCTATTGATTCATAGCGACCTTCTTCTAATCCATTTAACCCTTCACACTTAATGTT
>JAFGVN010000104.1 GCA_016937975.1 Clostridia bacterium | reverse complement strand
CTTGAAATGGTATGCTTATTTTTGCTCATACTGTTTAGTTTTCAATGTTCTTGTATCGCTGTCAGCGACTCTATTATAATAGCATTTTCACTATTCAATGTCAAGTCTTTGTTTCATTATTTTTTTCAACTTATTTAAGGTGTTGATTAAATATCTGAAGTGCTTTCTTACAGCTTTTACATAATATCAATTTTGGAATAAATTGTCAATATGTTTTTTAAACTTTTTTTGACTTTCTGAGTTATACCCCGAATTCAAATTCTTAATCACTGTAATGTTGAACAGCTTATACAGAATACCATTTGAACCTAGGAGTGTCAACACACAAATAAATAGTCGCAATATTGTTTTTATTGGAAAGATTCAATTGAAAATTCAGGATTACAATTATAATAGGTAGACAGTTGTTCTATAGAAAAAAAACAACAAGAACTCAATTGAAATTCTTGTTGAAAATATTTTTTAATTAATTTGACAGAGGTCAAAAAGTTTCATTTCAGTATTCGTTTCCATTAATGCTTTGATTTTTGCTTCTACAGATTTTAAATCCGTATAACAAGGGATACCTTGTTCCACTGCTTTTCTTCTCATTTTAAAACCATCTGTATAAGCATTGGCGCCTTTAGTTGGAATGTTAATAATCATATCGAGTTGATCTTCTTCAATTAAGTGAAGCAATGAATCCTCTTCTCCAATTTTCCCCGTTAAGATTACTTCATAACCTTCTTGTTCAAGAAAAGTCTTTGTACCTTCTGTTGCATAAATTTTATAGCCCATCGCTTTAAAGTGATCTGCAAAGGGTAATATTTGTTTTTTCTTTACATCTGCTACTGTCATTAATATAGCTTTTTTATTCACTTCATACCCCAAAGCCTCTATACACTTCTTATATGCTCTTTCAAAGGTGTTGTCTATGGAAAGCATTTCTCCTGTGGATTTCATCTGAGGACTCAAAGCTGTATCCACATTTTCCATTTTTTCCAAAGAGAATACTGGATATTTAATGGCTACAAAATCTTGATTTGCTTTTAGATTCAATCCATAACCTAGATCCTTTAGACTTTCACCCATAATGCATTTTACAGCAGATTTAATCATGGGTGTATTGGTTACCTTACTTAAAAAGGGTACGGTTCTTGAAGCTCTCGGATTTACTTCAATGACATAAAGCTTTTCCTTATAGATATATTGGATGTTCATCATGCCCACTGTTTTAAAAGCTTTTGAAATTTTATTTGTCGCATCAACAATTTCATGAATCATTTCATCTGTAAGATTTTGCGGTGGATAAATTGAAACACTATCCCCAGAATGAACACCTGCTTGTTCGAGATGTTCCATAATACCCGGTATAAGAATGTCATTTCCATCTGAGATACAGTCTACTTCAATTTCAAGACCATCAATAAACTCATCGATTAAAGTTCCTTCAAGCACTGGTAATTGGATCAAATGATTTTTTAAGGTGTCAGCGTCATGAATGATACGCATACCCTCTCCGCCAATAACATAACTTGGTCTAACTAAGACGGGATACTGCACTAGACTTAACACTTGGTCTATTTCACTAAGTTGATTAATCATAAAACCTTTTGGACGATTCAATTGAATACGATCAATGGCAAGGTTAAACCGATCACGATCTTCTGCTAAATCTATGGCATCAAAGTCTGTGCCTAGAATTTTTATGCCTCTTTCTGTCAAACCTTTAGCCAGTTTAATAGCAGTTTGACCACCAAATTGGAGCATCACACCTTCAGGCTTCTCAATTTCAATGACATGCATAACATCTTCCACCGTTAAAGGTTCAAAGTAAAGCTTGTCTGCAATATCAAAATCCGTACTTACGGTCTCTGGATTATTGTTTATCAAAATGGTTTCATAACCCATTTCCTGTAAAGTCAAAACACTATGAACAGAACAATAATCAAATTCAACCCCCTGTCCTATGGTAATAGGACCTGAGCCAATAACGATAATCTTCTTTTGATCTGAAATCGTGTTTTCACAGTATTCATCATAAGTCGTGTAATAATAAGGTGATACAGCCTCAAACTCACCGGCACAGGTATCAACCATTTTAAAGACTGGATGAATATTTAAGGCTTTTCTTCTTTTCGCAACAAGTTCTTCACTACCGTCTAAAGTTAGTTTTCCTATTAAATAATCAGAAAAACCAAGTTGCTTCAATTGTTTAAAGAAATCTCGCTCAATAAACTCCACTTTATATGTCTTTAGGGTTTCTTCAAGCTTCACAATACGATGAATTTTTTGCAAGAAAAATCTTTCGATACCGGTTAAAGCATATAACTTCTCAATGGAAACTTGTCTTCTTAATAACTCTGCCACATAGAACAGTCTTAAATCGTCTGCCTTTGTCACTTTTTCAAAGAGCTCTGATAAAACATATTTTGATATTTCTGGATGTACAAAACCATCTAAATTGTTGTCTAAGCTTCTTAAACCTTTAAGAAGAGCCATTTCAAAGTTACCTGCAAGAGACATAATCTCCCCAGTGGCTTTCATCTGTGTACTAAGATCTTTATTGGCACCTTCAAATTTATAGAAAGGCCACTTAGGTATTTTTAAGGCACAATAATCTAAACTCGGTTCAAAACACGCTTTGGTCTTCTTAGTTACATCATTGTCAATTTCATCAAGATGATAGCCCAGTGCAATTTGTGTTGCCACCTTTGCAATAGGATAACCTGTTGCCTTTGATGCTAAAGCACTAGATCGACTCACTCTCGGATTAACTTCAATCACATAATATGATTTCATATCAGGACTAAGAGCTAACTGTACATTACAGCCACCGATAATCTCCAGGGCATTTACAATTCGAATGGATGCTGTTCTTAATTGTTGATAAATAGTGTCTGGCAGTGATTGAGATGGTGCAACAACAATACTGTCTCCGGTATGCACACCAACAGGATCTAAATTCTCCATGTTACAAACCACAATGGTATTGCCCTTGTAATCACGCATCATCTCATATTCAATTTCTTTCCACCCTTTGATGCTTTTCTCAATTAAAACCTGAGAAGTTCTACTTGCAGCAATGCCTGAAGCCACATACTGCTTTAAATCTTGGTCATTATAGCAGAAACCGCCCCCCGTACCACCTAAAGTAAAAGCGGGTCTTATCACAACGGGATAACCAATACTTTGAATATGTCCCTTTGCTTCCTCTAATGAATTGGCAATATGACTTTGCAAACAAGGTTCATGGATAGATTCCATAGTAGCTTTAAACAACTCTCTATCTTCTGACTTTTCAATACTTTCGATGTTCGTACCTATGACTTGCACTTGATATTTTTCCAAGATGCCTTTTTCGTGTAGTTGCATAGAGAGATTCAGTGCTGTTTGCCCTCCCATGCCAGCAATTAATGCATCCGGTCTTTCCTTCTCAATAATGGCTTCTAGATACTTTAAAGTAAGTGGTTCAGAATAAACTGCATCTGCAACGGCTTTATCCGTCATAATCGTTGCTGGATTATTGTTGACTAAGACAACTTGCTTGCCTTCTTTTTTTAAAATACGACAGGCTTGTGTACCTGAGTAATCAAATTCAGCTGCTTGTCCAATAACGATTGGACCTGAACCGATAACAAGAATTTTATTGATCATGAGACACCTCCATTAATCTTTGAAAAGCCGTAAACAAATAATGAGAATCATCTGGTCCAGGTGAAGCTTCCGGATGATACTGAACACTAAAAATTGGTAGTCTTTTATGTCTGAAACCTTCCACAGAGCCATCGTTGACATTAATGTGTGTCAGTTCCAATTCTGTATTTTCCAAACTCTCAATTTCTATGCCGTAACCATGATTTTGTGAGGTTACCACAATTTGATCTCTTAACAAGTCTTTAACCGGTTGATTAGAGCCTCTATGACCGAATAATAATTTTTCTGTATTGGCACCATAGGCTAATCCTAGTAACTGATGTCCTAAACATATGCCAAAGGTCGGTATTTTTTCTGATAAAACTTTTACATTTGCGATGATTTCTGATAAATCGGCTGGATTTCCAGGACCATTGGATAAAAATAAACCATCTGGTTCATAAGACAAGATGGCTTCAATGGTTGCATTTGCTGGAAATACTTTTAATTGAACATCGAGTCTTTCTAATTGCTTTAATATACCTTCTTTTATACCAAAATCAAGTACAGCAACTTTGTAAGAACCTTCTCCTCGTAAAT
This sequence comes from Clostridia bacterium, assembly GCA_016937975.1. Lineage (GTDB taxonomy): Bacteria > Bacillota > Clostridia > Peptostreptococcales > Acidaminobacteraceae > JABXKX01. The sequence continues at coordinate 16,666 of JAFGVN010000104.1, read as the reverse complement.
AGCTAGATGTTGTTGTCACTTCATAAACCGGTTCAACCATGGGAAGTGTATTAAAATCCATAGGTTCATCCATTACGATTTGTGACTGCATCGCACCTTTATTTCGGATATGTTTTGTTAAATGACGTGTATCAATATTGGCTAATACAGGAATTTCATTTGATTTTAGATAGTTTAGAAAGGCTTCATCATAATCATTCAGTGATTTTACCACTAAACCCTTTACTTGAATTTTCTTAGACTGATCAAAGGATAAATCCGTACCGTAATTGCCAATCATCGGATAAGTTAAAACGACAATTTGGCCATAATAAGAGGGATCTGTCACAATTTCTTGATATCCAGTCATCCCTGTATTAAATACGATTTCACCATAAGCAGAACAAATACAGCCTTGAAGGTCGCCCTCAAGTCTTGTTCCGTCACTTAAAAGTAAGTAGCTTTTCATATTTTCCTCCTCAATTATGTTTCTCTGAACATATTAATTGCAACAAAAGCTTTATTCAGTTGTAGTGCTACGCATACCAATTCTGAACGATTCAAAATTTCGTTGAATTGTCAGAAAATTATTAATTTATATGCATAAAAACTTATTTATATACATTATACTGCATTTCATGGAAAAAGCAAGAAAAAGCTGGCTAAGCCAGCTTTAAATTATTTTACTTGATCCATACCAAGTTGTAATGCTTTTAAGTTGATTTCAACGAATTTCTCTTTAACTGTATTTTTGATCACTTCTTCCCAGTTAATATCCGTTAAACCCATTGCTTTTACTAATGCACCAACAATGATCACGTTAGCAGTTCTGATGTTACCAATGCTTTCAGCCAATTCACCAGCTTTAAATACTGTTACGTGAGATGCTTTTTCTTTTAAAGCTTCAATGACCCCTTGAGGATAGTTAGCATCGCAAGCTAAGATTGGAGCAGATGGAATTTCAAATTCATTCACAACGACTCTACCTTCTGGCTTTAAGAATTCTAACCATTTACCCGTTTCCATGGTTTCAAATGATACTAAGATATCTGCTTGACCCTTACCGATAATTGGAGAATATACTTTTTCACCAAAACGTACTTGAGTTGTTACAGAACCACCTCTTTGTGCCATACCATGTACTTCAGACATTTTTACATCATATCCAGCTTGAATTAAGCCTTCAGATAAGATTTTACTCGCTAGGATAATACCTTGCCCACCAACACCGGCAAGTAGAATATTTTTAACTTCTGACATTATTTTACCACCTTTCCGATTGCATCAAATGGACAAGATTGTGAACATACAGAACATCCAATACAAGAATTTGGATCAATTTTAGCCTTTTTAGTTTCACCATCAAAGCTTAATGAAGGACAACCCGTTTTAATACAAACTTTACAGCCTCTACATTTTTCTTCGTCAACTTTGTATTGTCTTGGTGATAAATCAAACTCAGCAATATCTTGCTCAGAGAATTTCTTTAAAGCACATGGCCATCTTGTAATAATTACAGAAGGACCTTCAAATGCAAATGCAGCTTCTAAAGCTTGATCAACTTCTTTTAAGTTTAAAGGATCTACAGTAACGATATGCTCAATACCAATTGCTTCACATAACTTTTCAATATTGATTTGCTTAGATTCTTCACCTTGTAATTTGAAACCAGTACCTGGATTTTGTTGATGACCAGTCATACCTGTGATTCTGTTATCTAAAATACAGTGAACTGTGTTTGAATTGTTGTATGCAACAGTCATTAACGAATTCACACCTGTATGGAAGAAAGTAGAGTCACCAATTACAGAAACTACTTTTTGCTCAACGTTGTTCTTAACAAATGCTTGTTTTGCACCATGAGCCATAGAAATTGAACCACCCATACAAATAACTGAGTCAATTGTATTAAGTGGAGCAGATGCGCCAAGTGTATAACAACCGATATCGCCCGTTACCATTACATTACGTTTCTTAGACAATGCGTAGAAGAAACCTCTGTGCGGACATCCAGTACATAATGTTGGCGGTCTACTAACTTTCTTGTCATCAGCCAATGACATTGTTGGTCTTTCTTCGTTTAACAATGCTTTTGAAACGATATCAGGATTCAACTCACCAATGTTTGGAATTAAATCTTTACCAATACATGAAATACCAGCAGCCTTCATTTGTTCTTCCATAAAAGGCTCTAACTCTTCAACAACATATAATTGATCTACTTTTGAAGCAAAATCTTTGATTTTTGCCATTGGCAATGGATAAGACATACCGATTTTCAAGTATGAAGCTGAATCCCCAAAGACTTCTTTTGCATACTCATAAGCAACACCAGCTGTAACAATACCAATTTTAGTATCATTCATTTCTACTCTGTTTAATGGTGATTCATTTGAGAAAGCTTCTAAACGTGCTAATTTGTCTTCAACAATTGGATGAAGAATTCTAGCAGTTGCAGGAGCAGCAACATATTTTAAAGGTTTTTTTACATAAGGTACCATAGGTACTTCTTGTCTTTCACCTAATTCTACTAAGCCTTTTGAGTGACAAGTTCTAGTTGTCATTCTGAATAATACTGGAACATCAAAATCCTCAGAAATTTTATATGCTTCTTTTACATAGTCTAAGCATTCTTGAGAATCCGATGGCTCGATACAGACAATTTTAGAGAATTTTGCATAATATCTGTTATCTTGCTCATTTTGTGAACTGTGACATCCTGGATCGTCTGCAGATACTAATACGAAACCACCTGTTACACCTGTGTAACCCCATGTGAATAATGGATCGGCAGCTACGTTCACACCTACGTGTTTCATTGCAGCTAAAGTTCTTGCACCTGCAACAGATGCACCAATAGCAGTTTCCATTGCTACTTTTTCATTGGGTGCCCACTCAGCGATTAATTCTTTATACTGAGCCATGTTTTCAAGAATTTCTGTACTTGGTGTACCTGGATAAGCAGAAGCGTACGTTACACCTGCTTCAAAAGCACCACGAGCAACGGCTTCGTTACCAGTCATAAACTTCTTCATTCTTTCACTCTCCTTAATATGTCCTATTTATAAGCAGCAATAACACTACCTAATGCTATAGAATTTAATTTATCTTCAAAGCTATCTGCTCTGGATACTAATACAACTGGTGCTTTTGCACCCATAATGATACCTGCTGATTTTGCATTGGCTAAATATGTTAACGCTTTCCCAATACCGTTACCAACTTCAATGGTTGGAACTACGACAACGTCTACATCACCAGAAATTTTGCTTTTAAAACCTTTCGTTTCTGCAGCTTCTTTTGAAACAACCAGGTCAAATGCCAATGGACCCTCAACAATAACATTTTCACCAAATTCACCTGCATTACACATATCTTCTAATGCCTTTGCATCTACTGTCGCTTGCATTTTAGGATTAACTTTTTCTTTTGCTGCTAAACAAGCTACTTTTACTTCTTCATTGCCTAATGCTCTTGCCACTTGAATAGCATTTTTAGTAATAGCAGTTTTTGCTTCCAAATCCGGTTCAATGTTCATACCACCATCTGTGAAGAACATTAATTTATGGTAAGTTGGAATATCATAAACCATAACGTGAGACAATTGGCTGTCTGTTCTTAATCCAACTTCTTTGTCCAATACAGCTTTTAACAAAATAGAAGTATCAATCAAGCCTTTCATAACGAAATCAGCTTTGCCTGTTTTCACATATTCAACAGATGTTCTTGCTACTTCTGTTAAATCTTCCATATTAACAATGGTCATGTCTTGAAGATTCAAATTGTGTTTTTCAGCGATTTCTCTAATAAGAGTCTCTTCACCAATTAATATAGGTTCTACCAAACCCTCTTCTGCTGCTTTTGCCACTGCCAACAACACATCTTCATCTTGTGCAGCTGCAACTACAAGCTTCATGGTTTTCTGAGATTTTGCTGCTGATAACAGCTCATCGATATTTTTTATCATGCTCTTCTCCTTCAAATTTTTATGTAAAGATTCAACAATTCTAATAACCACCTCTATATTACAATATTTTTGTAAGGTTTGCAATATTTTTTGAACAAAGCTTCAATCTTTCAAAAAAATTAAAAAATTTATAAGGTTTCATCACCTTTTTTAAATATAAAAGTGGGTATGCAACACATACATACCCACTTTTCACTAATTAAGCATTTTTAATTCATTTAATTTCTTTATCCAACTGATTGTAATGTCATCAGAGGGATCCTTTTCAAATGATTTTGTAAGGAAGCTTTCAGCTTCTTGTAAATCATCTAATTGAATATAGACAATACCCAAATTACATAAGATTTCCGGATTTTCACGATCCATTTTCAAAGCTTCTTTAAAGGCCTTGATGGCTTCCTCATATCTTCCCATGGTCATGTAGCACAATCCAATTTCATTATAGGTTTGCACATGACCTGTATTTAACTCCATAACTTTTGCATAGTATTTTAAAGCCAAATCATATTCTTTAGTCATACGATACCCTAAACCGATAAAGAACATTAGATTCCACCAATCCACATATTCTGGTTCTAAAGCCAAAAGAATTTCCAAACCTTCTTCCGGTCTTTCATTTAAAATTAAAGTATGACCTTCTTCAAATTTTATTTTTGCATTTAAATCATGAAGATTTGAGACAATCTCATGTTTTTCATTTTCACCGATATTGTTTTCAATAGCTTTTACCCAAGCTGCCTCTGATAATTTATATTCATGTAAATTGGAATAGATAAAGCCTAGATGATAAAATGCATAAGGTTCATTAGGGTAACGCTTTGCCAAGGATTCAAAAACTTCCAAAGCTTCATCTAAATAGACTTGATTGGTTTCTTCTTTACCATATGCAATTTCAATACAGCATCTACCATAGTTGGACAAAACATTAATTTCATCTTCTACAAACAACAAGCTTGCCTTAAAATAAATTAATGCATCAACTAATTGTCCCTCGTTTGCCAAATCAAATGCATACTTTAACAAATACATCCCAACATTCTCATCTATGGCAAGCATTAAATCATGATAATACGGCTTATGAATGAATTCTTCATCTACTGAGATAATAAAACCCATCCCTCTAATCATATTGCCAGCAGTGATATCCGAAGCATTAACACCATTAACCTTATCCAAAACATCTTTAAAAAGAATTGGCAACGGAATACTTGGATCTAATTTCATATCATGTACTTTTGCATTGGCATTTGGTTTCAGCTCAATAAAAACCACTTCATCTAATTTATTTCTAAACTCTTGTTCCAGCCTTCTAAACATATTAACCTCTTATTACATTCTTATCGATAATCTTACGACGGTATAAGTCATAGTAACTATATTTCTTGTCTCTTAAAATCTCAATTTCCTTATGAGATGCCATGACATGAATTTCAGAAATATAATCATTAGAGACCTTTTGACCATCACAAGCCACAATGACTTCTCTAGAATTGGATTTGATGATATTAATATCTATGTTCGTTTCCACCGGTACAACCATTGATGACATGAGTGGTCTATTGACACTATTATCATTTGGATTTAAAGGTGTCAATTGATATACAGGCAATTCTGAATGCATGGCAACACCCCCTGCCCAAATGGCATAACCTGTGGCACCGATTGGTGTTGAAATGATAAAACCATCTCCTGTGAAATAATTAAATTCCTCTTTATCAATATAAATCAAAGCTTCCATTAATCTTGGTTCCAAATGTTTGATTAGTATTTCATTAAATGCATATTTCTCAATTACTTGTCCATTAACCGTTTTACAAATCACTTTTAACAAAGGATAGCTTTGAACGGTGTAACTCTTTTCTTGAATTACTTTAATCAGTTTATCAATTTCATCAATATGAAAACTTGGTAAAAAACCTAAAGTACCAGTATTGATGCCAACAAAGGGAACCTTTAATTTACGCATCATTCTAATGGCACTCAGCATCGTACCGTCCCCACCAATAACAACTACTAAATCTGGATTTTCTTCTACAATATCAATGCCCGCTTCAACTAAACGTCGAATCAACTTGCCTTTTACTTTAATACTTTCCTTCTTATAATTGTGGTGCAACAATACTCTTTTCATATTTCACCTATTTTCCATAAATATTACGCATGTATTCTCTTTTTCTTGCGGAAGAAACACTGAGTATTTTAAACAAATAACCCCTATAAATAATGACAAATATAAAAGGAATCGCAATAACAACCCAACTGATGAGTAATGCAAGAATACTTTCAAGCATGCTTGGTAATTTTACTGTATTAAAAATTCGAATGACAAGGGGCCATGCTACATATATATTAATAAGCTTACTCACACCAACAATAAACAGACCAAACAAGATATTTAATGGCAACCAGTGCATCCAGTTCTCTTTCAGATAATGAAAGCCGTAGATAAAAATATCTAATCGATCAATATTTTTTTGATATACGACTTCTGGTGTTGCTAATAATGCATAAGCGATGTAAACAACCATTGATGGAATCGGCAATCTTGTTAACATCATGAATACATAAATGATGATATTTGGTATTGCTGTCGCTGATAACATTTGTAAGAAATAATGTCTATAGTGTTTACCAATATTTGAAAATGTAAACTTTTTTCCAATTAAGCCATTATCAATATGACCTAAAAAATCTGAAATCAATGCACAAGAGAACATCCAAACCATTAATCCAGCAATAAATTGTCCTGGACTTCCTAAGATCCCCAGTCCATTTGAAAGCAACAAAGTTACCACGCCATAAATCAAAACATATATTGCCAACATCGGTATCAATAATAAATTTTTTACATATGTCTTTGCAGTCTTTTTTATAACAACTTTATTAATTGCCATGAAATCTGTCAAAAATCCCATTCACTCACTCCTTTATTTTATCTGTTACATTATATGCAACGGCTCTGTTAAAAATTTTATTTGACCCTTCATAGTCAAACATAATTACTGTTGTTGTCCATTGCTCCCTTTCATAATTGCTAAGGATGTAATCAAGAATGTTGATTTTGAAAACAATAAAACGACTTCTTTTTAGCCATTGTTTTGGTGATAAAGTCTCATCCATCGTATTATGATCTTTTAAAAATGAATAACAAAGGTTATTGAAGTTTTTATCAGGATAAAATTCAAAAACATCAGTTAGTTTTGGATGATTTTCATAATAATCATACATAAGAACTTCTTTAAAGACATCTAATTTATCAAAAGCCTTTTCCAGATAGAAATTCATTAAAGTCTGATACAGCTCAGAAATTTTATGTGGTTTTTCAAATAAATCATTTCTTAGCCAGTATTTTGAAAATTCCAAGTAGAAGTCAACTGCCCTATTATAATGTTTTTCAATTATCATATCAAGTGCATATTTAAAACGTTTAGAATTATAATATATTTCTACAATCTCTTCAACAAACTTCAAGGTAATCAACTCATCATAACTGATGTAATGATTATAAAAGATTTCATAAGGTGCTTGTTTTGAAAAAACATACCCATAAGCATTGGCATTCACTCTTAACCCAGAACCTTTTAAGAGTTTTAAAAACCCAAGTTGCAGTTTTTCAGGCTTTAGAGCCATAACCCTTTCAAAGGAATTTAAAAAGACTTGAAAGGGTTCGTAAGGTAAACCAGCAATTAAATCGAGATGCAAATGTATATTTTTGTTATCACTCAGCTTTATCACGGCCTCAGACAATTGATTAAAATCAATGTTTCTTTTAATTGCTATCATGGTGTCATGGTTTGTTGTCTGTACACCAATTTCAAATTGAAACAAACCTATTCGTACTTTTTTTAAGAATTCAATGGTTTCATCATTTAATAAACTCGCTACAATCTCAAAATGAAAATTAGTCTTTTGATTGTCGTTTTCGTGTAGAAATCTCATGATTTCCAATGCACGCTTAGGGTTTGCATTGAAAGTTCTATCTACAAATTTAACTTGGTCTACTTTTTCATCTATAAAAAATTTCAAGTCTTGTTTAACTCTTTCAAGGGAGAAAAACCTCACTCTTCCTGTTGTGGATGATAAACAGTACTGACAATTAAACGGACAACCTCTTGAACTCTCATAGTAAATTTTTCGGTGTTCCAAATCACTTAAATCCGAATAAGGAAAAGGCACTTCATCTAAATCATCTATCAAGGCTCGTTTTTCATTCTGAACGATTTGATTTCCTCTATACGCAATACCCTTAATAGCTTCTAATGATTTATTCTCATCTAAGGCACTCATTAATTCAAAATAGGTTCTCTCTCCTTCGCCAAACATAATGATATCTATAAAATGGTGTTGTTCTAAAAGATTTATTGGATCATAAGATACCTCTGGACCGCCAAATACAATTTTTATTTCTGGATTGATGGTTTTAAGATCTTCAGCTATTTTCAATGACATTTCATAATTCCAAATGTATGAGGAAAAAATTACAACATCATAATGATGCATCATAATTTGTCGAACAATATCATCGACATGTTGATTTATTGTAAATTCCATAATTTCAGGTTCAAATGCATGACCCTCGCAGTATTTTTTCAAGTATCGAATTGCTAATGATGAATGTGAAAATTTAGCATTCAATGTCGTTAGTAAATATTTCATCTGTGTCCTTCTTTCTTACTCTATTTTACTTTTTTTGTGAATAAAAGACAAGTTTCACACCCTTATATGGTATTCTATGAATGAAAAAACATTTTTTGTAAAACCCGTTCATGATTTTTTTTTTATTATATGTTATAATTTTAAAAGAACCGTCACTGTAAACATAGGAGGTATACATGGCAATAATGTCATCTCGTTTGATTCGTCATGAAATATGTAAAGATGAACTTCGAAGTTTAGGCGCTAGAGTTTTAGACATTCAGGGCATCATGTTTTATGTAAAGTTTAAAATTAATGGCTATAAAATATCATACATCTATCATTTGAATCCAGACAATACTTACTTCTTAGAGCGTGTAAAACCATACTCTATGGTAGTTGGCGACTTCAATACAGAAGAGGATATTGTTGACATCATCAAGATCGATATTGAGCAGTTTAAAAATGCAATGAATTCTAACAACTTCTCAAAATTTATTGATGTCGATAATAACATTTCTAAGCTTGTAAGAATCTTTGAAGATTTATACCTATATTACAATATCAACGCTAACGATATTGATGACTTAAACGAAGAAATAAAAAAACTTTTAAACAAAATTAAAGAAATCAAATCACACAGTGATCGTGTTTACTTTAAAAAGGAACCTGATATGCTGGATGATGATATTAACTTCTAAGCCTTTCAACTAAAACAAATCAAACCCGGATTATTCATCCGGGTTTTTATTTCTTAAAAATTGGAATTACAGTCTTTCAGGTGCATCAATAGTGACCAAATATAAGCCATTTTTTAATGTTATTTTAACAGCTTTTACAAGGGCCATTCTTGCTGCTTGGATTTCAGGTGATTGATCCGAAATTCTATTTGCATTATAGAATGAATTGAATAACTGTGCCAAAGAACAAATATAACGAGTTAAAATTGAAGGTTCATATTTTCTTGCAGCATCTTGAATCACTTGTTCAAACTTACTTAAGTGTCTTACAACTTCCATTGAAGCTTCATCATTTAGCAAACTGTAATCTACAGGAATACCCTCAACATCAATGTTTCTCATTAAACTACATGCTCTCGCATGAGAGTATTGAACATAAGGTCCTGTTTCACCTTCTGAAGACAACATTCTTTCCCATGAAAATACATAATCTTTGATACGATTATGGAAAAGTTCCTGGAATACAATGGCACCAACACCAACTTGCTTAGCAACTTCCTCTTTATTATCAAGGGTAGGATTTTTTTCTTCGATGATTTCTAAAATACTTTCTTTCGCTTTCAAAAGTACTTCTTCGAGTTTAACAACACGACCTTTTCTTGTTGACATCGCACCATCTTCCATTGAAACCAAGCCAAATGGTACATGAACACAATCATCAGCCCAATCGTATCCCATCAATTTAACAATTTGCATCCATTGTTGGAAATGCAATTTTTGCTCTGCACCAACCACATAGATATTCTTCTTGAAATCATATGTTTTCTTTCTATAAACTGCAGCTGCAATATCACGCGTTACATATAAACTTGAGCCATCGCGTTTTGTAATCAAACAAGGAGGCATACCGTATGGTTCCAAGTCAACGATCTCAGCACCATCATCTTTTTTAACGATGTTCTTTTCTCTTAGTTCTGTTAAAATGGCAGGCATTTTATCTGAATAGAATGATTCACCGGCAAATGAATCAAATTCACAATTTAACAACTCGTATACTCTGTTAAATTCAACCATACTAAAATCTTTCATCCATTGCCATAATTCAGTTGCTTCTGCATCGCCTTGTTCCAATTTTAAAAACCATTCTCTCGCTTGATCATTTAAGCTATCATCTTTATCTGCTTCATCATGAAACTTCACATAAAGTTTTACCAATTCGTCTACTGGATTTTGTTCAATGACTGCTCGATCGCCCCACAATTTGTATGCCAAAATCATCTTACCAAATTGTGTACCATAATCCCCTAAATGATTAATACGTGTTACATTGTAATTTAAGGCCTTGTAAATTCTTGCTAATGAATTTCCAATCATTGCACTTCTAATATGACCAATGTGCATAACCTTGGCAATATTAACAGATGAAAATTCTACAATAACTGAATCATTGTTTCCTATATTTTGCTTACCAAAATCATCATTTAAATCTAAAACATGCTCAATTACATCTTTTGCATAAGCTGCTTTATTAATAGTAAAGTTAATATACGGCCCTGCTGCTTCAATGCCTTCAAAAGCATCATTTGAGATGTTAGATGCAATTTCAGTTGCAATCATATTTGGTGCTTTTCTAAAAGCCTTTGACAATTTGAAACATGGAAAAGCAAAATCACCCATATGTGTGTACTTTGGCACTTCAATTGATTCTTCTATTTCAGCTTCTGTCAAAGCATCAATTTGTGTTTTCAATAAAGCTACGACTTCTTGTTTAAAATCCATGATTTCCTCCTTTATTCTACTTAATCTATAATAAGGTGTTATACCCAAATCACAATTTTTCCATCAATTATTGGGATTTTGGAAATAAAAAAAATCCATCTCTATATCAAGAGACGAATTACTCCGCGTTGCCACTCTAATTAGTGCATATGCACTCACTCAAACCCGATAATGGTGGGAACCATCTTTTCAGAACCTCAGAGACTCTCTTCATTATTGTTCATCTGCTTGGCTTCCACCGTCCCAAACTCTCTATAGTCTTTGCAATAACTACTTTTCTCTTCACAGGCTTTATTAATTTATCACATCATAACATATTCATTTTTCAAAATCAACGGTAATCTCTTAAAATTATGTAAAACCCCTATACACAGTGGTATTATTTCATTAAAATGTTAAAAAAGGAGTGTTTATATGACCGATGTAAATGAAGTTTATCGTCACCGTTTTAATTTTAAAAAAGCAATGAAACTTACACCTGTTACTTTTTCAATAATTGGAATCAATGTCTTAGTTTTTATTATGGTATATGTAACCGATGCCTTTGTTGGCAGGGATTGGTTGGTAAATCATTTTTCGAAAATAACTTATAATATTTCTGTAGATCATGAATATTATCGCTTATTAACAGCAGTTTTTGTTCATAAAGAACCTATGCATATCTTTTTTAACATGATGGCATTATATTTTTTAGGCAGACCTATTGAATTGATTTTTAAAAAAACCCGTTTCTTGATTCTATATCTTATTTCTGGTTTATTTGGTACCCTTGGCAGTTTTATTTTCAGCCCTCATGCTGCAATAGGTGCATCTGGCGCTGTATTTGGCATCTTCGGTCTGCATGTTTATTTATTCATTAAAAATAGAGAGGCTTATCTCAAATTGTTCAACAAAGACGTTCTACAATTGTTAGTCATCAATATTTTTATTGGTTTTGTCATTCCAAACATCGATTATTGGGGTCATCTCGGAGGTCTTCTTGGCGGATTTTTAGTAGCAACCACTTTTGGATTATCCCGACAAGCCTCATTCATTAAAAGCATTATAGTCGGCTCAGCAATTTCGCTCATAATTTTCATTTCCGGCTTCTTGTATTTCAATCATGCATATGAAAGCTATGTGACTTCAATTGATTCCTCTCTAAATGAGTTGAATCAAGCAATACAAGATAATAACGTTATGAAAGTTATTACCATTAGAGATGAAATGCTAGATTCAAAACCTAAATTTCCACCTGTATCAGATGAGACAATGTATACAGAGATCAACAATATTATTTTACAAATGAAATAAGCGCCTAAGCGCTTATTTTTTATCTTATGATATTTTGGATTTCTTCAATGAAGCTTTCAAGATCTTCAACATTAACAGCACCATCAAATCTATCATCTTCATCTCTTTCATCATAATCAATATGGAAAACAACTTGATTGAAATAGAAAACTTTTAATCCCTCAAACTCAGAAAGATCAACTTTCTCAAAAGGCTTTGTTTTTAATTCTTTAAAAAAGACTTTGAAATCCACATAAAATTCCAAACGGTTATTCATTGCCTTTTTAAGATCATCAATAAATGCCATTTCTTCATTAACAAGATAATGTTCTTCTATGTACTTGTGCCTGTCTAATTGTTTAAGCATTGGTGAAATACTGTGCCCAATCATTTCTAAAGCAACAATTTGTGAATGATTCAAAACCTCATTGGATTTAATTGTTACGAGGTAACCATATATTTTATCTACATCAGATTTTAAGGGTACACTTACAAAACAGTTTGTATCATTGATGTTTACAATAATGTCGCCATCAAAATATTCTTTTGGATCAAATGCCATGGCATCAAAATAAACTTCATCTGAACATAATGCTTCGAATTGATTACTGACTTGAATAGCACCTCTAAAATCCAAGCCAATTTCATCAATCACTTCATAAGTATCCTTATTCTTTAAAAGAATCATCGCCTTCTCAATATTAAAGGCATACTTAATAGTTTGCATTGTGATATGCGTTAATTCCTCTAGCGTTTCACAACTATTGATATTTTCAATTATGCCATTAAGATGCTTCATCATTTCTAATTGATTGGATAAATCAACTTTGTTTTGTTCAATGGTTTTCACATATCGGGCATTTGTTATTGCTATGTAAATAGAAGAAACCATGGATTCCACTTGATCCAACAATTCTTCCGTATATTCCTTTTGATTGATATTTCTGCCAATGGTAACAAACCCTTGAATCTCATCTTTCACTAAAAGAACCACATATTCAGCTTTTAAGGTTTCCAAAGTTTCAGGCGACTTAAAAATTTTTTTCAAGGCTTCAAAATCGTCCCTTACATTAAATATCACCTTATTGGTTAAAATCACTTGATCACATAATGGTAATTCACAATAATAATCTTTGTATGAAAGAATATCTTTATAACCTTTTAAAATAATTCTATTTCTATGATGATCATATAAACCAAAACTTGTAACAGAACTTGCCGTTAATTCACTTATGACATCCACACACAATTGATATAAACGCTTTAAATTCAGTTCTCTCATTAAGGCTTTGGTACTATGATTAATGAACATTAAATTATATATTTTTCTATCTAATATTGCTTCTGAATTTTGTAAAGCTCGAAAGTTAATGGCACTTTCAGCAGCTTTATTAATCATTTGATTTATGCCATGAATAAAGCTTTGTTCAAATCCCAAAGCAAATTGTTTTGACTTCGAAAAAATAACAGCCACAGTATCATCTTTTACAATAATGGGCATTGCAAAAGTGATTTCGTTTTTCGAAATCAAATCAAAATCAAAATATGTGTTTAACTCTTTTGTCATTGCGCGACCAAATTTAGTTGCTAAATGCTTCATACGTTGATCATTCTTAAAAGATTTTACAATGAATTGGGTGTTAATCTCCAAATTCAACTCAAAAGTATCCTCTTTAAGTACAAATATCGCTGACTCCTCCAAAGATAACAATTCATGAATATAAGGATATCCATATGATGCTATTTGTTCCAAACTCAGGTTCTGAGCGAAAAAATCAATAGATTCTAATAGTTTATCTTTAGTCAGTATCTCTTCTTTACTCATTACAACCACTCCTATGTTGTGTGATGCAGTTCATGATCTTTTGCGTAAAAAGAACCTGTCATGGTATCTTTTATTCTTCTCTGCATAGTTTTTATTTCTAAGAAAGTTTTTGGGAAGACACTATTTAAAATACTGACTTCACCTTCACCTCTCGTACGTAAAATATCCTCTAATTTTTGAATTTCATTTTTCAAATCATTTATATCCATAATCATCTTATCGTATTTAATTAACATATACTCATAGGTAGTCATGGCACGGTCATCTAATCTCTTTATATTATTTTCAAATACTTCTAATTCTCTTTTTAACTTATTGAGTATTTTGTTTTGATCTTCAAGTTTTTCTTTATAGAAATTAAGCATTTCTAATGCATTTCCACGCTCAAACCCTTCTACTTCTATTCGAGTAGGTTTCTCAAATTTATTTCCAATAGATCCAGACTCAATACGATGTTCTGCTTTTGCAACGCCACCAATAATTCTTCCATTTTCTGGCAAAATTATTTTTTGAGCAGACAGATTGGAGTCTAAAGCATATAAACCCACATGAATACTTCGGCCTGCTTCAATAGTTGCTTCATTACTATATTTCGTAAAAACATCTTTCTTTGCAACAATACGTGCCTGAGTCTTCCCATTGACACCGCCTTTAATTACAACAGATCCTTCTCTAGATTCAATCAGTCCTACTGCACCAATACCCATTGTACCATTTATAGAAATATCATAGGTTGCAGTTACACTAAACTTATCTTTTACAGTTCCAGTTACAGTGACAAACCCGTCAAAATCAATGTTTCCTGTTGTATATTCCACATCGCCGTTTATAATCAAGTGGTTATCTACTGCAATTCTGGAATTTTTCATTTTCACAGCACCGTTAATCTTTGCATAAAGATTCTCTTCACCACTGTCTGAAACATGATGTATAACTGTGTTTGGATCAAATTTCAGCTTGTAATCTCTACCTGATTTCGGTGATACAGGATTACCTTTTACCGTAATTCCCTCAACACCTAAAGTTGCTGGAATCTTTTTCCCAATCCATTCATTCTTATTTACATTATCAATCAAATCCAAATCGTAGTGATTTACTTTACCATCACTGGTAATGACTGGCTTTTTATTACCAAACTCATAATAGGTAATAACCGCATCGTCACCATGGGTTGCAGGAGTGCCTTCTGCAACGACGATTTTTTCATTTACTTTCAATTCCTTTTCAATGACATCCATTAAAATACCTTCTGTTATGCCTTCATCTTTAAGCATTTGTATTAATTTTGAAGGTAGATTTTCTTTGATACGATCCAATTCAGCTTCTGAAATATTAAGAAAGACATGGGCCACCATCTCATCACTTGAGATTGAAAGTTCAATTTCATCTCGTAAATAACCAATAAATACTTCTTTATTCGTTGGCATCTCCAAAGCATTTTTAGCTGCACCAAATTTTGTTAATTTCAACCTTGGAATCGCATCACAAAAAGAACCAAATTGCTTCATTGAAATACCTGGTTGCCTTACAATTAGATATACATTTTGTTCTTCAGCTGTAAAAGCCAATAAATCGTTATCAAAGAGTATCATAATTGATGCCCTCCATTTCAAAAATCTTCTTAATCACACTATCCTCACTATGATGTCCAATAATCCCTGTTGCTTTTTTCTTTAAATCAAACATCGCATTTTCAACTGCGAATGCTTGATCAGCATGATTAAACATATCTAAATCATTTATGTTATCCCCGAAAACAACCAACTCATGTATATTATCGACCATATCTTGCAATGCCTTAATTCCAGTGCCTTTATTCGCAAGTTCACTATGAATTGACATCCAATACCATGGTTTATAATACATATCTTCCCACGAATGCATAGAAATATTCGCAAATGAGGAAATTTTTTCCTCAAAATCAATAATTATGCTTTCGTGATCAATATAGGTATAGGCCATAATATCCCATTCAAGGATTTCATCCAGAGAAGTTATGATAGTTGAAGCTTCATTTAAATGTTTTTCTCGATCAATTAAATATGCTTTTGCTCCCTCTGATAATGGTTCTGTAAAAAATAATCTTTCAACGCCATTATGGTGTGCTGAAATAAGCACACCTTTTTCAAACGTATGAAAGATTTTCATAGCTACTTCTGGGTTTATTGCATTGACTTTCAAATGCAAATTTTTTTTAAAATCAGAAATGTAACCTCCATTAAATCCTAATATTGGTAACTCTAGTTTTACTCCCCTCAGTAACCTCTTAATTGATTTTAAACTTCTTGCACTAGCAACCGTAATTTTTATACCTTTGCTAATTAAAAAATTCAGACCTCTGACAGAAAAATCTGATAATTCTCCTTTGTCGTTTAACAACGTGCCATCAAGGTCTGTAACATATAACCTGTTTGACATAATCTCCCCTTTACCCTCTCAATTATTATATCCAATGTGGCGTAGTATTGCAATCTCACATACTATATATAGTAGATTTTTTCTGTATTTTACAGACCAAATTGACAATTT
>JAFGVN010000103.1 GCA_016937975.1 Clostridia bacterium | reverse complement strand
TACATTCATCGCTAGGATATATGACACCAACAGATTACAAATATTTACACCTTAAGAAAATTGTCTAACAAAGTGTTGACATTCCAGTATTGGATATATAGCTTCTACGTGATTGGAACACTACTCCTATTAAATCGATATACAACCAGTCTTTAAAACTAAACAACCTACACATAAGTGTAGGTTAAGGTAAATAGGATGTATCGTTTATATCGATTTTAATATTTCAAGCATTTTTAATAACATAGCTTCCATTTCTGAAATTTTTTTTGATTTTAGTTCCATTAATAGTTCATCGTTCCAACTCATTATATCCTTATAATTCATTATTATTCTATGCCCATAGGTATCTTCAGAAATCTTTGCTGCGTTTAGCGATTTATACTTGGCTTTATCATAACCTGGCCATGCCCATTTTCCACTTAAATCTTCAAAGTTTAATGCACAACCTCTTTTTACTAGCTTAAATCTAGGATCAACACATTCGTTCTTCAATGAATCTTTAGATCCATAAGCCTTGAGATGTTGAATGCTTGCTCTAACTCCAATTCTAGGTGTATCAAACCAAGCTCCTTTTCCAACAGCTGAATTATTTGTTGCTCCAATACCACCATAATTGTTTTGTTCAGGCAATACTTGTCCTCCATACTTTAGAAATCCAATTTCGTGACACATCTGACAAAATGCAGGTCCTGCATTCACACCTTCAACTTCAGCTTCCTCTATCCAAATCTTGCACCATTCTAATAAGTCCATATTGAGTTTTGGGTTAGGATTATTCATTAATAAATAGGCTTTCATTTGTTCTGCAGTTACTTCTGTTTTTCCCATTATTGGAGTGCCACTTAATGCTGCTAATTCATTTGAAACCATATCAAGGAATCTTTGCCAACCCAAATCCAAAGTTCTGTGAGGACAGTACTTCTTACTATAATCTTGATGCTTTGTAACTTTTGAAATATCCCAGTTTCTTTCTTTCAATATTGAAGCGATGAATTCAGCTGCTAATTTTTCTGCAGCTTCAAACTTCGGTCCACCTGATTTTGAATAGCATATTTCAACGGCAATACCTTTCCGATTGCCTTTACCACTACCACCATCACCTGCATGCCAAGCATTTCTATTTAACAGAACACCTTGAACAACTTCATGATCATCAATAGCATAATGAAACGAAACCTTTGAATCATTTCTAATCATATATGCAATTTCATTTGCTGCAGTAGCATCATTAGCTGTATTATGAACTACAATAAATTCTGGATCCATATCATATGGACACTTGATTTTCCATTTTGATTCCGGCACTAAACTTTGCACTACTTTCATGATTGTTCACCTACCTTTTCTTTATACTGCTTCCAAGCATTATTTAGCTTATGAATTGCTTGTGCACCTCCTGTTAAGAATAAAGAAGTTACAACCAAATCAAAATAATGAAACCAGGATCTACTAACCTCTATAGGTACATTTAGAGTTTCAAATATCCCTCTATTCAATCCAAAAATGCCGACTAATGTTAGAAGCAAAGCAATAATCATCTTATACTTTTTCACATCAAACAACGGTTTCATTAAAGCATCCACATTATCTGTGGATATTTTCACAATTGTTGTGAATAAAAAGAAAATTAACAATATTGACAAAATATCCATTTACAAACCTCCGTTCATTATTAATCCAATAAAGATACCTGCACTTCCTGTAATTAAAGCACCTATAAACAATTTCCAGTAACCAAGTACATGATCACCTGGTGCCTTTTCCAATTTATCAAGTCTGCCATCATGCTCTTTAAGTAATTCAAGCATACTTTCTACTTGCTTGGCCATATACTCAATACTTGTTGACATCTTAATAATTGCCTTTGTTTGTTCTTCTTGACTATCTAATCTTCGATGAGCTGACTTACTTGATTGTTCTGCAATTATAATTCGATCTCTTACTTCTGCTATACCTTTTACCATGTCCTTTTGATTCTCTTGAAACTGCTCAAAATGTTTCATGGTCATTTCATGAACTTGACATACACCTTCGCCCATATTCACCTACTCTCACTAAAAATGCATCTGAGATTATTCAGATGCATTTATATAATTAAATTCTTCCTGATTTATTTTTCCTCTCTCCACCAAATCCATCAGATAGACTTCTGTAATAAAACGTTTAATTTTTAAAGTTCTTAGTCTTTCAACAAAATTACTCATTATATTCTCCCTTCTACAATCATTTCCATCAACATACGTTCTTGAGCAAGCTCCTTTTCTTGACTTATTAGGAAATCTAGTCTCATAGTCTCTTGATTATAAATCTTTTCTTCATCTGCCTCTAATTCTTTAAAAAGTTCCGACAGTGTCAACATTTCTGAATCTGTTGATTCATTTAATAAATCTTCTCCTTGAAGTCTATTTGGAGCAAAGATAAGTGCTGGCGTTGCTCCAACAAGAAACTTCAATTCAACTGGAATCTCATCAACTTCAAGAAAATTGACATTAGAAGGTAGTTCTTTCTTAATTCTTTCTAATAATTCTCTATCTTTTTTTACATGCTTTGAATAAACATAAATAGCTTTCATGTTTCCACCTAACCTTCATTAATTGAAATAATTTCAATGGTACCTAGTGATCCAGAGGTTCCACTAAATCCATTCTGTGCACTATTACCACCTGTAGCATAACTGCTACCTGCTCCACCTAATCCACCAGAGACATCAATTGTTCCATTATTAATAAACTCTCCTCTGAGTAATAGTGCTATATGACCTCCACCTGCACCTCCTCCTCCTCCTGAACCACCAACCCACACCATGTTAGTGCTCATTTGAAGAGTTGGGTTCCCACCATTTCCACCATTTCCACCTTTTGCAGAAATTTTGCCATTTGAATTAATGATTATGTTCCCTTTTGCAATTATTACAAGGACTCCTCCTGCATACTCACCAGATCCACCAGTTCCTCCAATTGAACTACCCGTAAATGCTGCTGAAGCATTTCCACCTGCACCTCCTCCTCCCCCATATCCAGTTCCTCCAGTTCCACCCCTTTGATAATATGAAGATGTATGAGTATAACATGATAATGAAGATCCTCCAGGAGCTGAAGATTTACTTCCAACACCACCAATTACTGATTGAATTGCATTACTATATAATATGTTGCCAGTACCTGGTGCACCAGATTTCTCAAATAGAAGTGGTCCATTTGAACCAATTTGTCCAGGCTGTATTTTACCAGGTGATTGATTAGTATAACAACCTCCTACGCCACCACTGCCTCCATATCCTCCACCATATAATGAATTATAACTACCTTTTCCACCAACACCTGCAGAAGCACTACTTGCATATCCACCACTTCCACCGTCTCCACCGCATCCACCTTTTTCTCCAAAAGACATCCCAAAAGCATCACCAATTAGATCCAGAGTTAAATCTCTTTTAATCTTATTTGGAAGTGTAGATGCAATATCAGGAGATTTCTTTGATACAGAAATTTCACCATCGATAATTACATCACTCTTTGAATAAAGGACTAATGCCTTACAAGGATTTGAAATGGTTAAAAAATGACCTGTATTAATTTTAATGCTTTCATATTGTTTTACTAAAGCAGGACCATTTTGAACAGAAGATAATGTTACGTTACCTGTTGTATCTAAAACGCCATCTGAACCATCTCCAAAGAAATCCTTGATACCACCAATGCCTCCAATCAAACCATGAAGCTTTAAATCATCCATTATTGAATCACCTCACTTGTTAAGTCATCACCTGTATAAATAAGATTAAAGGATAAACTCTTAATGATAGTAATCCCATCTTGAGCATAATAGTTGACAGTTCTTGAAGTATATTGAGGACTAATACCACCACTTAGAATAGATCTCTTGAATAAAGATCCATCAAGTCTTTTGTATTGAATCTCTGTGAAAATATCATTTGCATCTTTACTTAGTCGTTCTATTGTCAATTGATTTTGAACTTCCGTTTTTAACATTTCGACATCTACATCACCACTTGGTGGTGTGATGCCTAGTTTAACGTTTGAAACCCCACAAAGTAAATCATCGGATCTCTCATCTGTCACTGATCCCGTATTAAGGACAACTACATTTTCAGGTACCAAAACTTGAGCCAGAGAAAGTTGCCATATTGAATCGGTTCTGATTAAATCTGGAGCTACTGGAGCTACAGCAGGAACACCTTTTATAGCTTTTACAACAAATGCTCTTGTCGCTTCATCTAAGTTAAGCTCTACAACCACTCTGTCTATTCTTGGATTAGTAGGATCTGCAGCTTCATGTGTAACAATCTCATCACTAATAATATTGTAGTCATAGCCGTTAATATAACCACTTCCAATAGATACCTTTGTTGTCATGGTATCCTCTATAATGGAAACTTCATTTTTAGTTGTAATAAGTCCACCACCATCAACGGCTATACCATTACTTAAAAACTTCTTCCATCTGTCAGCATAATCTTTCGATGAATACTCTCTATCATAAACACCATCAGACAATTTTGATTCAAAGAATCCACCTTTTATCATCTATCTGACCTCCTTCTTTGTTTTCTTATTTACAATGCTTTTTAAAGTTGGTATGTTGTTACCAAACACAACTTCAATGGCATGATTTTCAGCTTCATAGATTTCTGTGATCTGAGTTATCCTGGCATCTAGTCTCAAACCCCATCTCTTATTATTTATTGTCACGATGTCACCTATGTTGAAGTCTTCTTCATACTTAAAAGGTGACCTATTAATCACTTCAGCTTCAAAGGTTATCACTTCTTTATACTTTGAGAGTTCAGTTAATGCATGTGATTCCAAGTTTTCCGTTTCTACATTTGCTTCTATGAGAATTTCTTTTCTATCCATATCACTTGTATCACCAACTTCCAAAAGTAATCTATCGATACCATCACCTTGACCAAGTACATATGCAAAGTTTCTTTCATCTACATCTGTTTGAAAAAAACTTTGATTGATTAAATTGTCATATTCTGTCGAAAAAATTACAGGATTAGAAGAACTCATGGTTTTGTCTTGACCTATAAGAATGTCCATCTCAATTTTTTTATTAACAGTGTCTATATAGGTCCTTAAACCAATCTCTCGTTCAGATCTCATTGCAGAAATAAATTCTTCTAAGTTCTCACCTCTGGCATTATAAACTGCATTTTCTCCTCTTAGTTGATCTGCAGCTAAACTGAAAATTGAGATCTTTCTATTTGGATCTACAGGATTAATCATAGAGACATCGATATAATGCTTCATACATGATTCTACTGGACCAGTAACTGAATCAAACATTTCACCAGTTGGTGGTTTTATGATTCTATTGATTAACAAATAATCTAAAGTAAAACCTGTCACAGTTGCGACTTCACTTTCTTCAGAAACAATTTCAACAGATTTTATAATCCCACATTTATGCTTTGATTTTCCTAATAAAATAATATTGTTCTTCTTTAGATACTTAGCATTTTCTTTTTCTGCATTCATCACTATTTCAAAAGTCCCATGAGTATAATAATCTCTTGTAAATACTAGACTTTCATAATCATCTACTTCAGCTAATAGATTTAAATTAATATCGAACACTCTAATCATCTAAACCCCCACATATCGATTGTTATAATTTATAATAACCTCAGCACTCTCAGAACCACTTTCTGCATCATAAGTCAAAGTGTTCTCTCCTGGTACCAGATAAAAGAAGTCACTATCTAAATCAATAAAACCAAACGCATTCACACCATTAATCATGACACTCTTATTACCTAATGCTGTATTGATTTCAAGTACTTCACCTGGTAAAAGCTCTTTATTTATTTTCATAAACTCACCAGTTGTTAAATTCGTTACAACTGGATTCAAAGCAGGTCCAAAAAACTTAATCCATACTGGAGTTGATACATGACCCATGTTTTCAATCACAATGGTTTTATTCTGAATCACACTGAACATAGTATTCGGTATAAATCTTAATGGAAATCTAAAATATGGTGCAGAAACAGCAAGCTTCTCTCCTGTTAATTCTAGATCTGTCCAATAAGGATCTGCACATTCAATTGTGCATATTGCCTTTTGATAACCAAGCATATCACCTTCTGGAAATTCTACAGGTCCAGAAAGTCTACCTATAATCTTTTTACTGCCCCCTGGGTAATCATAGACGATTGTTAAAGCATACTTAGGATTTAATGTTCTGCAGACAACTTCTTTTAAATTAAAAAGAGTTGGGAAATCACTTTCTAAAATCCCAAACTCTAATTCAATTTCCCGATCTTCTAAAAGTGTTTGAATATGTGTGCTGCCATCTTGATTAGGTGATTTCACACTTTCTTTTGTTGAATCTGGAATCCCAGTCCCTTCTAGCACTTGAAGCATATAAGGATTAGTTTGACCAATTGAGATACTGGATCCATTTTCACTTGTTATTTTTAATGATCTCATTATGTCCTCCTATGTTGAAAGCTCAAATGCTAGTTTTCTAGATGCACGTTTTGTTTGTTTACCCACTTCACTTGGAGTTAGAGGCTTTGGACTGTAAATATTGACTTCTTGATAGATATTGCCATTTCTTTTACTATTTGCAGCTTCTTCAACTCGACTAATCGGTTTGACTTTTGCACCTTCAGGCAAGAACAGTTTCTCAGGTCCTTTTTCTCCAACAATGGCCATACCAGACTTAAGAATTTCTCCACCTTTTTCTAATAAAGGTATGGTAGCTATGTTTAAGCTCTTACCACCAACACCTGGTACAAAATTCGGGATCTTGATCTTGTTTACACCTTCAATGAATGAGTTAATGCCCTTTATGATCCAGTTGATACCACTTTTAATGTTCTCAACCAAACCATCCCAGATGCCTTTAACGACTTCAGCAATCTTCTGAAACACCTCTTGAAATGGCTTAGTAAATAAATCCAGAGCAATCAAAATTGCATCCCAAGCATTGGATAAAATAGATTTAATGCCTTCCCAGGCACCTTCCCAATCCAAAGTAATAATACCAATAACAGTTTTTATAATGCCTGCTACAATATTCATCACTTTTTCAATATATGGCTTCATAGCTTCAAATGCTTTCATGAGTTTAGGGATAATGTAGTCAGCAAAGACTTCAAATGCATCCATGACAAATGGCAAAACATCACTAGCAATCACTTCAAGAAGCTCAATAAATGGTGGCAGAATCGTATCAATGAACATATTGAAAAGATCAATGAGTACTGGTAATACCGCTTCTATAATTCTTGTAAATAGATCTATGAGTGGTGGTAATAAGTTTTCAACTACAGTTTTAAAGGCTTCAATGAGTGGTGGTAAAACCTCTTGGACTAATCGATTAAACATTTCAATAAATGGTGGCAAAAGCAGAGTTATGATTACATTAAAAAACTCCACGAATGGAGGTAATAAACTGGTGATAATTGTATTAAACACCTCTATAAAAATCGGTAATACAGTCTGTACTAACCCAGTAACCATACTGACCAGTATGGGTATAACATTGGTCCCAAGTTCTGAAAACATACCTATAAGCGGTGGTAAAACACCTTCTAGAATACTTTTAAAGAGTGGCATAACTGATTCGACTGCAGCACCAAGCATCTCAAAGGTATCTCCCATAATCTCCTGAATCAATGGCATATTATCTTGAACAAAATCAAGAAAATCCTGAAGCATCGGCATAATGGTTTTCATGAATCCCATAGTTAATGCTTTTAACGATCTTCTGATTTGATCCATTGTATCAGTAAACTTAACACCTGCATCAATGGCATCATCTCCTAAGATGAGTCCAAGTTCATTGGCAGTCTGTTTCATTGCATCAATACTACCTGCTCCAGAGTTTAAGAGTGGAGCTAATTCTACAGCACTTTTTCCAAGTAAATCACTAGCAATAGCTGCTCTTTCACTTTCATCAGACACGCCTTGAAGTGCTTTAATAGTTGCTTCAAATATCTGTTCTTGACTCATACCTGCTAAATCATCCATAGACAGATTTAATCTTTCGAATGCTTTTGCACCTGCACCTGAACCATTCTTTAACTCATCAAAGGAATTATTAAGTTTTGTCATCCCTGACTTCATACTATCGATGGATGCACCACTTTGAGAAAGAATAAAATCCCATTCTTGAAAGCCTTGTCTCGATAAGCCTAACTTTTGACTCATCTTATCAATATTGTCAGTGGTTTCTGCAAACTTCTCACCAGCCTTAAGCATTGCACCACCAACAGCAATTGCACCTGCAGTAATACCTGCTGTCCACTTGGCAGCTGTTTTAATACCTGAACCAAGAGATCCTACAATATTCTTGGCTTTATTATCTGTTTGATCCAGGGATTCATTGGCTTTGTCTGATTCTACAAAGATAGATCCAAACAACTCAAATATTTTCACCTATTGTCCTCCTTTTCTTGATTCATATTGAGATACAACTTTTAGCATTTCATCTAAAATTTCTTCATCTGACTTGAATACTTTCACTTCATTAGGTTTCATCTGTAAGCTAAGAAAATCAGAGAAAGAGATAAAGGTTTCTTCAGTAAAGTCTGGGTATTTTGCGATCCAAATATCCCAAGCTGCTCTTTCAACTTCTTTTTCAAGTGCATGTATGACCATGGTATTTTCAAATTCCAAATCTAAAATAGCACCTAAATCATAGGTTTGACCAAGAACCTCTATGATTCTTGAATACGATGTTTGACAGCAGATATAAAAAAACTTATAAAGCCATTCTCACCTTTTTCCTTTTCAAAGATTTCCATTAAATCTGCATCAAGTGCTTCCTCTTTTGGAAGTCCAGTAAGCATAGACACAATTTCAGATACTTCTTCTTCAGCATCTCCAACCTTGCCTGCAATTTGTAAAATTAGATCTGCACCAATCTCTTCAGCTGTACCTTTTGGATTGGATATTTTTAAGTTAAGCTTTCCAATAAGTTTTGATACCTTTAAAGCTTGTCTAGTTGTAATCTTCAAGATTTTCCTCCTTGTACAATTAAAAAAGGGACCAAGAAGTCCCTTAAATGTGTTATGCAGCAATCGTAGGTACTGTTGTGATTTCAAACAATTTATCCAGTGTTTGAATTTCATCAGATTCCCAATGTGCATAGATTTCCATGTTTACTGTACCTTCTGATTTTGGTACTGCTGCCAAAGTAAATGGTGCTTCATTCATGGCATTGTAAAGAGTGATTTTCTTAAAACCACCACCTGCCAATTTAGCAAACATGGTTATGTTTTTAAAGTATGCAGAACTTGGAATCAAACCTAAACTTGAAGAATCACAAGTAAAGTTAATGTTTCCTTCTCCATCATCTGTTTTTTTCAAATAAGGCATTGCAATGGCCAAATCATCATTGGTGATTGCTAAAGAGACAAGCTTTAAAACAGCATTAATCTCATCGACATATTGCATGCCTTTTGTTTTTCCTTGCTTACCATCAAATTCTAAATCTCTAATGGTTTGTGAAGCATCAAAAGTACCTCCACCTTTAGTTGGTCCGAGTAACTTTTGAGTGACTTCACCATAGTCAACATATGCTATACCATAGTCAACTTGTATATTCGCTAGTTGTTCTGTTTTATACTTTGCCATTAACTGCTCCTTTCATATACAACTGTGGCATAGGTGTATTTTCTTCTTAATATTTTAGGATCATCATCATCGATTATATTTCGGCTCTCAAGTCTAAAGGTTGCCATGACATCCTCATTAGAAATCGTTTTAAAATTTAATCCAGTAGGATTACTTAAATCCCCATTGCCATTAACCGATTCTATGAGAGTTTCAATTTGAGTTGAGTCACCATTACTTGGTTTATCCCAGGCATCTATATCAATCAGAAGTCTTTCAGAACTTTCATCTAAGGTAAAAGTAGGATGAAAATCATATACTAAGTATGGAAACTTTGCATCTTTAGGAATATCATTTCTAAAATAGACTCTTGGATGATGAGACAATAAATATGCCTGCACTGCTTTTCTAAGCATTAAAATCATTCTTCATCCTCCTCAAGTCCATATTCATCATCACTAATCAGTCCAATAGCTCTGTTTTCATCCTCTATTGCTGATAGATATTGTCCTTCAATTCTTCTGATCTCATCTATGTTTTCCATAACCGAGTTTGATACAATCCCTTTTTTAGGATGATTCTTTGAACCGAGTTCCTGAAGAGCTCCATACCAGGTATTATGTTTAATCCCTGTTATCAAGTCTTGTTCACGACTCCTTACCCAGTACTGAAATGCTCTAAGTGGACGTTTACCTCTCTTAAAGCCTGGAAGCTTTCTTGCTTCATCTAACTGCTTTCTTCTTAAGAACTTCCCTACATCACGTAGTGCAGCTCTTGTCAATTCAGAAATTAAATACTTGCTTCTTTCAACTCTTGAGATATATTCAACACCATCTTTTGTTATTTTCACTGGACTTGGAATATTAGCCATGACTTACACCACCTTGGCAGATTAGTTCAATGAAATCCTTATTCTTTTGATAAGTTCTGATAACTTCTAGAAGGATCCCAGTTTCTCCACCATACCTTATTTTTTTCTCCCCTGAGTATGAGCTCACTCTGATCTCAAAGGTGTATTCTGGTTTTAAACCTATAGCTGCAGCTTGATAAAACTCAGACTGCCTAACACCCTTTTGATTGGCAAATACTTTTTTATAACTTGGCGTTTCGCTTATTTTGTCCCCAACATCATTGACAGATTCAGAATAAGTGATGAGTTCTATGGTTGTATTAAACATTAGATTACCTCTTCCTCTATGTAGCCGTTATAATCTGATGAAAAGGATAAGTGTGCCTTTAGCATGTCATATGCCTTTTGATACTTCTCCATATCTGGATTGAAAAGCCCATAATTTGCTTTACTGTAGAGAATAATTGCTCTCTTAATTAAAGGATCTGTGTCATCAATCAAAACAACACCAGATCCTTTCAAATCAAATTTAGCAGCTTCGATGATATCTGAAATCTCAGCATTAAAAGCATCATTATCCTCTCTTACTGCAAGCTTCACATCATCTAAAATTGGCATCTACTCACCACCAAGTAAAAGAAGAAGTTCATCCTTTTTCGCTGTCGAATCATAAGAGATTCCTTTTTCATCCAATAGCTTGCAGATGTCTTCTTTCGTTTGTTTTTTCTCTTCAGGTTCACAAAGATCACCATCAAGGATCATCTTGATTCTATTCTCATCATCTGTTTCAAAAGAATCACCAGGATTATAAATGGTCCTGGTGATTTTATCTCTAAATCTTGATTTTACTTTAAACTTCATAAGCTACCTCCTAGACTTCTTTAAGTCTAATGTAAACAAATGCCTTAGTAGTTCTTGGAGCACCATCGACTAAAGAATATGCCATGTAATTGGTTCTTCTTAAAGTTACTTTCTCTTCAGTATAGATGGTCATATCCTCGTTAACATTACATGCATAACCTTTTTTAATGTTACCAAGTAAGATGCCATCATCTTCAATACTGTCATCTTCTTTAACAACAATGCCAAAGATTCTACCTACACCACCTGCAGTCACATCTTGAATGAATAAAGGTTTACCTGTTTCATCCTTGAGGTTTGCAAGTCTATTCCAAACTGTTTTTGAATTTGCATAAATAGAAGCACCTTTCTTATAACCTGAAGGTAACTTTCCAAATGCCAAAGTCAACTTCTCATAAGTCAACTTATCTGTTGCATCATCAAACTCGATGATTTGTGGTGTACTCACTTCTGCACTTAAAGCAACAATAACCCCTTTAGGTTGAGCTTTAAATGTATCACCATCACCAGGTTTACCTTTACCACTAACAACTGCTTTTGCTAAAGCAGCACCCATTTTCTCAGCAAGTAAAGTTGTGATGTATGGAATAAACTTATCAATGGCCATCTTTTTAAGTTTCCATGAAACAGGAATCATTTTGATTAACTCACATCCACTTAAATTGATTTCACCAATAGCAAATTCACCATCAGTTGCTTCAGTCGCTTCATCATACCAATCAGCATCAGTTCCAGAACTTGATTCTTTTAAAATGGTTAAATCACCTGGTACAAATGTCATATCAAGATCTGCAAGTAAAGGATACATTTCAGCTGCTTCTCTCCAGATATCATTGGTTACTGTTTCTGGAATAATCACTGAATGAGTTTCTGCAGTTTGAGTGCTGTTCTTTGGATTGAAACGATCCATAATGACTTGCTCATCTTGATTTAAAGCCATGCCTTTCATCATCTTTGCCCAGGCATTTTTATACTGCTCTTTTTCATCTGCCTGATTGGAAATGGCAGTACTGGTTTCTTCACCTTCAGTCAGCATGTCACCACCTCTATTGGCCATTGGTACATCTTTTAATGCATTCATGTTGGCTTCTGCTTTTGCGAAAGCTTCAAACTGGTCATCGAGATCCTTAATCTCTTTTTCTTTTGTGTTAAACAATTCCAAATCATTTTTTTCAAGTGCCTGAGTCGCTTGATTTAACAATTCTTTTCTCTTGTTTAAGTATTCACTTTTTTTCATTTTGTTCTCCCTTCATTACCATTAATTTAAGTTTGGCACTATTTAAAGCTTTGTTTGAACGCTCTAAATCCAGTAATTTTTCAATAGCTTGATTGGATCTGTTCATGATTTCCAATCGATTAAAAGCTATACCTTTCGTTGCATTTAAAATTTCAGGTCCAGTCTGAATGACTGAATCTGCAAATCCCTCTTTAATTGCTACATTAGCTGACATCCATGTATCTTCATCCATCATGGCAGCAATCTCTGCCTCTGACTTACCTGTTTTAAGTGCATAAGCATTTACAATAGACTCTTTAATTGTTTCTAAGACATCTGCTGTTTTTCTGAGTTCATGCATATCACCACTGGCTACCGACCAAGGATTATGGATCATAATCACACCTACAGGTGAAATCTGCACTTCATCAGCTGCCATAGCAATCACAGAAGCAATAGACATGGCCTTACCATCAATTTTTGCAACGACCTTACCTTTATGATTTTTAAGTGCATTATAAATACCTGCACCTGCAAAGACATTGCCACCATAGGAATCAATCCAAACCGTGATGTTTTTGCCCTTATATTTATTGAGCTCTTCTCTAAATTTGTTTGGTGATGTACTGGCTTCACCAAACCACTCATAGATCCAGGCTTCAGAATCATCAATGATATCACCATCGATTCTCAGTTCAATATCTTCACCAGATTCTATAAAATTCCAAAACTTCATCATTCACCTCCAAGTGATTCTCTGATCATATTTGATATTTGTATCTTCAATTCATTTACAACTGCAGTATCCAATCTTCGAATTGGTTGATTACCACCTTCGATTGGTCCCATATTCAAGATTTCTCGCCATTCATTTGGTGTCATTGCACCTCTATCCACCATGGCCACTAATCCAAGTTTGGTTTGCATGGATGCATATTGAAGGCTGTTGGCTGTAAAGACAATGACATTGCCAAAGGCTCTTTGCTTTCTTGAAAATAGCTTTCTTGTAAATTCACCTGATAGCTGTTTCACATCTGGTTCAATTTCTGATTCATAATATGCAATCCATTCATCTTCATTGGCTTTACTTTGAACAATTTTTTCATTGGTATTAAAAAAGTTATAGATTCTGGTCATGGTCCTATCCATAATGGATGCATTAGGCACATAACTTTCAGGCTTAACTTGTTGTGCATCGATAGTTGGATCTATGGCTGCTGCAGCTGTACCATCTGCCTCAACGTCCAAATAACTTTTCACAAAGAGATCAGCTTGTTTCTTTCTATCTTCTGGTCTTGTCATAGAAGACAGTTTTAATAACCACTGAATCACATTACTGTTTTTAATCGCCTTCACAATGCCTTGATCCGTATAAGAAATCACTTCCATAAGTGGTAAAAGTGATTCTATTGGAGAATCACCAAACATATCACCAGTATTAAAATCTCTTCTGATATGGATGATGTCTCGATAATCAAAAGTATTGGTCTTGCCGTTTTTAAACATAAACTTAATCCAAATCTCAGAACCTTTATAAACAGCCTGAGCAGATACAGCAGGTATTGGATAAAGCTGTATAGGATAACCATTTTCATCTCTGTAAATCAATACAAAGGCATTATGATTAAGCGCTACTTGAGCAGCAATTTTCTCTTGAAGCATTTGTCCTGTCATAAATGGATTAGGTTCCTCAAGTAAAACCCTCATATATGGCTCAGGAAAGATTTTCATATCACCATTTAAGGTTTTGATATGCTTTGCATCTAACTTGCCAATAGTCCTTACTTTTGGTCTGATACAGGCTTTTATGACATCCGATTTATAAAGCTTTCCATCAAAAGCATAAAAACCCGAACCTCTTTCGGTTACGAGTTTTAATGTGACACCTCTATTCTCATTTTCCTTATTAAAAAACCGACTGAATAATCCCAACTTCTCACCTCCTTAAATCATATTCATGTATTCTTGTCTCTTTTCTTGAAGTACAACACAGGCATTTAAAAGTGCTGCTGTACCATCTATTCTTCGCCTTGAATTAGATGTTTTAGAAGGCTGAATATTATCATTCTTGTCTGTTTCTGCCTTTGTATTGGCTAAACACCATTTATCAATAGGATTGTTATTATAAACTACAAGCTTACTCTCTAGATCTGCACCTAACTGTTTCATTGGACTCGATAAAGTTTTCTTTCCTTGTCTTACATCAATGGCTGAAGCATTACCAAAACAAGCCTTCATCTCATCTACCCAGTACTTAGCAGCCCAGGCATCATAACCAAACCATGGCATATAAATATCGTACTTCTCACGCATTTCTAAAAACCACTCTGTCATGTACTTTGGATGAACTGAGTTGCCTGGTGTTGTTCTAAGAAGTCCCTGATCACGCCATAAGTCATAGGGTATCTTATCTTCTTTTGCTCTTCTTTCAAGAATGTCTTCAGGTAACCAGTACATGGATAATACATAAATCTTAGGATCATTAGGCACCATGAAAATAATCTTTGCTGCAGTTAAATCAACTGTACTGGATAAGTCAGCTCCACCTATACCATATCTTGGTTTTAATGCTGTAATATCATAAGTCGCTGTATTGTTTAGCTGTTCAAAGGTTAACCAGGTTTCAGTGGACGTCTCACGAATATTGAACTCTTTGCAAACAAGGTTTTTTACTAGCATTGGATTTTCCTGTGCCTTTTCTACCTTGGCAGCTAAAGTTTTTTCATTCTTGATGGACCCTAAACCAGGATTAGCTTTTGGCCAACATTTAGGATCTGTCCATTCACTTCGATGATCTAACTCATAGACAAAAGCAATGAAGTGTTCATCATGATAACCTTCAGGATCAAAATAACCATTGATCACTCTTTCAGCTTCATCATACTTTTCATCATATAGATCTTCTCTTATGGTACCTGCAGTGGATGTAATGAATACAAGTGGCTGCTCTCTGGCAGTAACACCATCAGCGATGATATTGTATAATGCTCGACCATTTTTCCACTGGTGAATCTCATCCATTAAGGCACCATGGACATTTAAACCATCTAGAGTATCAGAGTCAGATGCCAAGGGTTTAAAGGTGCCATCGTTAAAATCACTAATTAAACTAGAGACAAGTGCTCTAATTCTTTTTTTCAGTGCAGGTGATTTTCTCACCATTCTTTTGGCTTCTTCCCAAATGATTTTTGCTTGGTCCTTTTTCGTAGCCACAGCATAAATCTCTGCACCTGGTTCTTGATCTGCAATCTGCAGATATAATCCAACTGCTGATGCTAATAGAGATTTTCCGTTTTTCTTTCCAATGATAAGAAGTGCTTCACGATATTTTCTATTACCCTCTATGTCAATGAATCCGAATACTGCAGCAAGTAAAGCTTTCTCCCACAGCTCCAATTCAATTCTCTTGCCACCCATTTTCCCTTTAGAGTGTTTACAGTACCTTTCAACAAATTCAATCACATGATTGGCTCTTGCATTTGAGTAGTAATAGATTGAGTCTTTATTCTCTACATCAAAGGCCAGTTTTTTATAGGTTCTGTAAATCTTATCACCAACCACAATCTGATCAGTTCTCATTAACTCCCAGTACTCAAGTATTGGATTGTAATTTAGGTCATATAGTTTAGACATCTCTGTCCTTTATAAAATCATCAAAGCCATCTTCAAGTTTCTTTACAGCATCTTTAGGGAGAAGATCAACGATTTGTTTAGATGTTGCCAGAAATCTTTGAATCATAGTATTATAAACTTTCACTGCAGGATGCTCTCTAAGAATTGAGTACTCACCTTGCTGCATTTCATCAATGACACCTTCATCATCAATACGCTCTTTAAGTTCCTTCAAGGTGATTTTCATGAATGCAGCTTCCTCAAACAATCCCTCAGCTACCTTCTTCTTTTTCTCGTCTACATCCTTGAAAATCCTTTTATATTTCCGTATCTCTGCTTTAACTAGCTCTTCCTTGGTTTTTTCTTTGGTTGTCATTTTAAAATCACCTCTTTTCGTTTAGGGGGGGTCATGCAAAAAATGACCTGCGTATCACAGAAAGCTCCCCCCTTCGGTCCCTGAGTGCATAAGTGCCACTTTTTTTTAGGGGGGATTCTCCATTAGTAAGAAGATAAAATATTTTTGATTTAAAAACTAAAAAAATCAGAACTTAAAATAAAATTCTGATGCCCTAAAAATTGTGTTTAAAAATCAATTGGTTTTATTCTTTTTTATTTCAAAATCATTTGATTATTGCTCATAATCGTTAAAATATTTAGAGATTATTTCCTTCTGCAGCTCTTTATTTAATCTAGATGAATCCTTCATTGCTCTTTGAATACATTCATCTTCATCTGTATCAATGTGTATGATATTGGCCTTTAGTCTTTCAGTTAAAGTATTTCTCTCATAAGCTCTTGGCATAGTCACGATAATCCACACGGTATCAGCATAATGTCTTCTCTCTTCAACTGCTTGATAGAATACTTCTCTTATGTCCATGGCATATCTTAAAGTATCTGGAATATGTTCTCGGTCCTCACTTAAAGTAAGTGCCATTCGAATATAATCTAGATCAAATACAATATCATATTTACCCTTATGACTCATTACATAAGTTGTCTTACCAGATGCAGGTGCACCATGAACAATATTAACATTTCTGTTCAGTACCATCTCTCCATCAACAAACTTATACTTATCATCACCTGGCTTATAATTCTTCACCATGTTTAATCGATGCATACTAAATGATTTAACATGCTCAAGATTGTGACATTTCTTGCAAAGTAATTCAACTAAGTCAGTATTTAAAGTGATGTATGGATCATTAATGTTTCCTGGTGTTAAGTAAATTTGATGATGGACTTCCTCACCTGGATCACCACACCTTTCACAGATACCATGTACAGAAATAAAGTATGCTTCTCTAAAGTCTCGCCATTCCTTTGACTTATAAAACTTTCTAGCAAATTCTTTCATGTTTCACTCCATAAAAAAAGTGCTCATGATTAATCAACCAGGAACACTTTCGCAAACTTTTATTAATATCATAATACCATAAAAGTATTGCATTTTTTTCCCTTCTTTTTCCCATGACAATTAGAACTCTTCAATACCATACATATGTATCGTAAATTTATAAAGAGCATTGTTCTTAAGCCTATAGACTTGGCTTTTTTCTACGCTTAATTCATCTTTCAAATCCTCTATGTGATCTCTTCGTTTATTCATGAAGAAATAATCAAGTACTTTGTACTCAATTTCATCCAAACATCTCAAACCTCTTTGAATGATGTTTAGCATTTTCTTGTCTGCTTCTAAGAGCATTTTCAGTCGTTCTCTTTCAACGATATTATCAAGCATTTGATTGTCCCAATTATTTTCTCCACTAGATCCAGAGATTTCACTCGTTGTATCTACTGCCTTAATACCATCAAATTTCATTTCGAGTACTTCAATCCTTTCAGCAATATTTACAACACTGGATTTCAGTCCATTTATTTTCTTTAAGTCTTGTACTGCACAGTCTGTCCACTTCATAATCTTCCCCCTTTATTTTTTCTTTTCTCTATCTTTGACTTTCTCATTCTTACGTATAAATAAGTTCCGGAAATAAATTCAGAAAGCTTAACCTCTATGTCATTAAACTGATAACCTTGGTACCATTTTTCAAATATTTCTGGCGCAGCATTCTCATTCACAGCAATTTTCTCAGCTCTTCTTTTAGTCATTTTTGAATCT
Source organism: Clostridia bacterium (assembly GCA_016937975.1). GTDB lineage: Bacteria > Bacillota > Clostridia > Peptostreptococcales > Acidaminobacteraceae > JABXKX01. The sequence goes on along the minus strand of JAFGVN010000103.1, from coordinate 29,301 downwards.
GCCACAGTTATGGTTGGCTTTTTTAAGTTCCTACTTGTGGTATATCTTTTTGAGTTCTTAGGATCCTTTGTGATGTATCTGGCCATACCTTCTAATCCATAATCATCAGGTTGTAATCTTCTTGCATGAGTTCTTCCACCTTTGTCCCATATCTCTTCTGCCAAATCTCTATTCCTGAAATTCATAACGATATGATGATGCACTCTTTTTTTTCCTTTTTCAGGATCAAACTCATATTCTGTTACATAGATATATTTCAAATCTTCCAGACTTTCTTTTTTAACAATTCTTTTTAATCGTCTAATATAGTTTTGCATATCTTTCTTTGCTTGATTTTCATCTTCTGGTAAATGATCAGCATCATAGGTAAATGTTGCCCACATATCTTCTTTTGTAAAATTTGTATTCATTAATCGAATGATATTCTTTTTTGTATTTTTATCATTTAAATTTTTTTGAGCTCTTGAAGTCTCTTTTATTTTTAATGCTCTTTTTCTTTTACTGCTTTTCCATAATGGATAAATTTCACATTCTAACATGTCTCCACTCTTGATAGTTTTTATTCTATATTTCTTGATGTCTTTATCTCTTAATGATTCAATCATTTCTTCACTTGTATCTACTGGATTGATTAAGAATAATTCCTCATAATTATCAATTGAATAATTCACTAATAATTTCTCCCTATCATTTATGGTCGTTTAGATAATATCCATTACAAGGCCGATAACGGCATAGCCGTTTTATATTCGTTAATGGAAAATCCTTCTACTTAATATAGAAGGAAGTTACTTTTTAAATTTCATTGTTAGTAATATGCATAAAGGCCATGCCATGATGATTACTAAACCAGTTGTTAATGTTGCTGCAGCATCTATAAAATCTTTTATATATCTTCTTTCTTTTTTAAGAATTAAGATTTGAGAAAACAAAATGCCAAACCCAATACCAAAATACAAATGAATCATAGATCTTCCAAAAGAGCATTGCCTTTTTCTGTAATCATGTAGCCATTGGCAGGTAATGCCTTTTCATAATACTCACTCCAAATACCTATGGATTTGAAAGCGACTAATTCTTCATGTTTAAGTTCTTTTAAAACCTTTCTGCTTCGATATAGAGATCCACCAATAGCGTGTCTTAAGTTTTTTGCACTCATTGGTGCTTCATAATAACAGTTAAATGCTTTAATTGCTGCAAGTGCTTTATGTTTCATCAGTGTAATCACCATCCTCTATATTCATCAGTTTATAAATGTTTTCTGTTGGAATCGTTTGATCTGGCATTATAAATTCAATATGCCTGATGTATGTGTGATACTGGGTACCTGTTTTATCTAAAAAAGTTAATCTGTTCAGTTTCACAGTTACAGATTTCTCAGTAAAATCATCTATTTTAATAATGATGCTTTTGTGCCTTGTGATTTTAAATAATTTCATTTCTAGAAAATCAAATGAATATCCCATTTTTGCCCTAACAGGTTCACCAGTATATTTCCAGGTAATCATTTCACTTCACCATATAATGCGTGATGTAATACTTTAGATAAAAAATTACTGATACTGCCAAAATTAAAACTAATTCAATACTTGCTTTTTCCTTCTTAGAAAATAACTCATCCACTGTTTTCAAAAGTATTCTAAAGAAGATACTTCCCAAGATAATAAGTCCTATCGTATGTAGATACATTTTTAACCTCCTAAAATGGGATATCATCGTCTCCTTCAATAGGTTGAAACCCATACATATCGTTTTGCTCCACTTGTTTGTTTTGACTATAAGTTTGAGATGTATTTGGACCACTCGATTGCTTTTCATCCCATTCTAAAAATTCAATTCTTGATGCCATTACTTCTATGCCATAATGCTTCACATTATTCTTATCTGTATAATTGTTATTTCTAAGTTGTCCAGTAATTGCTACCAATCTTCCTTTTTTAAGATAATTGCCACAGTGCTCTGCTTGTTTTCCCCATGTAACGATATTAAAAAAATCTGCATCTGGCTGACCTTCTTTTTTTACTTCACGATTAACAGCTAAAGAGAATCTACCAACTGGTGTACCAGTATTCGGAATGTATCTTAATTCTGGATCTCTAGTTAATCTTCCAATTAATATCACTTGATTCATTTTCACCTCATTAATTTAACTTTTGCTTATATCTTTTATAGATCCACTCTCTTCTTAAGGATTCAAAATCACTTTTAGTTACTTCTCTAAAGATTAGATTTAAATCCTTAATCATTCTTTCTAGACCACTTGGCTTATGTAGCCAATTTAATTGCGATTTGCATTCTAGATGGAATTTCTTGATTTCATTCCATGTCATAACTTCTTCAAAAGCTTGATAATGATTTTCTAAAATCATTTCTAATTTTTCGTCAATTGAATTTTGTCTATCAATCAGCTTATTCAAAGCAGTAATTTCCATTTAGCACCTCACTAGATTTCTTCAATACTGAAGCTTATATCTTCCTCTATCTTTAAACCTTGTGTGATTGCTAAACTAATTTCATCTTGTAGATCCTCTGGATGAATTGTAAAAGTATCTTCTTCCACTATTTCTATTAAAAATCTTCTTCTCATATAAACCTCTATTCAATTTTCAAAAGTAACGCCTGTAAATTCTTTAAATAATTGAGGCGAAATATAATAAGTCCACTTACTTGACATTTTTACTGCTGATCCGATAGGAAGTAGTCCTCTTTGAAGACCAATCCTAACGAACTGTTCGCATTTTCCCATTGCTTCTGCTGCTTCCTTAACTGAGATACTCTTATTAGTCATATTCAACTCCTTTCATGTGTTCCTTTAAAGGAACGTTTAAAGCAAAAAAATTTCTGATGTAATACTTAAGTAGTTGCATAATTTTCGTACTTCGCCTAAATCAAAATCTGATACTCCATTCAACTTATTATTAAATGTAGATAAAGTAATTTCAAGGACATCAGCAATTTCCTTTTGTTTTATACCTCGTTCAACTAATAGTGCTTTTAACTTAGGATAACCTTTCATCGTTATATAACCACCTTTCGTGTTCCTTAATAGGAACGTCTCTTTTCTTTAGTTTACAACTCACCATGTTCCTTTGTCAATAACATTTTTATAAAAAATCATACATTTTTGTTCCCTTATTGGAATTTTGGGTGTATACTACAAATAATGAAAGGTGTGTGAAATATGAAAACTTCTAAGATATTAAAAGAATTGAGAATTCAAAAAGGTGTTTCAATGGACGCAATGGTTGAAGAACTAAGAAACTTTGATGTTTCACCATCAAAATCAATGATCTCAAGATGGGAAAATGGAAAAGCAGAACCATCTATGGAATACGCACGTGTACTTGCTAAATATTACAACGTATCTCTCGATTATTTATTAGGCATAGCTCACGATGTTGAGAGTACTCTTTCTAACGACAAAGAACTTATAATAAAAATACTCAATAATCATGGATATGAAATTGAAAACAATAAAACTAAGGCTGAGGTTCAATATCAAAATTCTAAGTATGAAATTTCAAATATTCAGCTAGATGAATATTATAACGAGGTATCAGAGTATGCTGAAAAAGCTTTTAGAAAATTGATACAGATATCAAATACTAAATTAGATTCTTTTGGTACAATTGCAGCACATGCAACAAAAGATTTAACAGAAGAAGATAGAGATAAAATAATAGACTTTGTAAGTAACTTATTAGATAAAAGGAAGTAATTATTTGAAATATGATGAACTACTTGATGAAGCATCAAGATTAGAGTTAAAGGTTATGGAGACCAACCTTCCAATTGAGAATCTTAAAGGGATCTACATTGATGGAAATATTATCATAGAAAAAGGCTTATCCTCACAAACTGAAAAAAAGTGTGTTCTCGCAGAGGAAATTGGACATGCAATTTATACAGTTGGTGACATTTTAATACAAAATAATACTAGCAACTTAAAACAGGAGAGACTTGCACGTTCCTGGGCATACGAGAAGCTCGTGAATATGGACAAGCTTATAGATGCATTTGAGAATGGGATAAAAGGAAGATTTCAATTGTCAGAATTTCTAGATTTAACTGAAGAGTTTATTGATGAAGCCTTACAGTATTATAATTATAAATATGGACCTTATAAACAAGTTCGTAATTATTTAATATACTTTTCACCACTAGGAATAATAAAAAGGTTTTAAACCTAAATTTAACTATAAATAAAAACCCTGATGCTCGAACATCAGGGAATTTAGAATGATACTATTCAGAGTGATTCTGATATAATACCAACTATCTATCGATATTATATCATTTCATGCATCTGTTCTGCAATAGGTGTGTTTTTTATACCCAAAAAGGAGTGATAGAATGAAAAACCCAAATGGATATGGAAGTATCTATAAATTGTCCGGGAATAGACGTAAACCATTTGCAGTAAGAATAACTACCGGATGGGATGATAATGGCAAGCAAACCTTTAAATATGTTGGTTATTATGCATCTCAATCTGAAGCCTTGATTGCTCTTGCGGATTATCATATGAATCCTTTTGACTTAGATGCAAACAAAATTACCTTTAAAGAAATATACGAAAAATGGTCAAAAGAAAAATTCGCTTTCACTTCTGCTTCTAGTATTAATGCATATAATGCTGCATTTAAAACATCTATTGCTCTTCATAATATGAAATTTGTTGATATAAAGAAAAACCATTTACAGAATGTTATTGATACTTGTGGAAAGAATTATCCTAGCTTAAGAAAATTAAAAGTACTATTCAATCAATTATTTAAGTATGCCATGCAAAATGATTTAGTAACAAAAGATTATTCAAATTTTATTGAAATAAGTCATCATAAATCAAAAGTTAATGGTAGACTACCATTTAAAGAAAAAGAGATAAAAAAATTATGGTCCAATGTTTCTAAAAACGAATACATTCAAATCGTCTTAATTCTTATTTATACAGGTGTAAGAATTTCCGAATTACTTGACTTAAAAAAGGAAAATGTACATTTAGATAAAAGTTGTTTTGATGTAATTGAATCTAAAACAGATGCAGGGATCAGAGTAGTTCCTATAGCAGATAAAATATTACCTTTCTTTTGCAATTGGATAGACAAATTTGATTCTGAATATATCTTTAACACACCTGAAGGAGATAAATTACAGTATAGAAACTATTATGATTCTTATTGGAAGCCATTAATGGAAGAGTTAAACTTGAACCATAAACCACACGATACAAGGCACACAACGGTTTCATTATTAGTTGCTGCAGAAGTTAATCAAACTATCATTAAGAAGATTGTGGGGCATTCTGGTGCTATGTCTCTTACAGAAAGAGTATATACTCATTTTGATATTCAACAACTTCTAGATGCTATTAATAAAATTTAAAAGCAAGCGTATGCTTGCTTTTATTATCGATGATTATTTTTTACTCTCATATATAAAGTAACTGATGTAGAAACTAACAGCATTAATATAGTTACATAAAACAATATCTTGAGATCAATTTCCTTAGGGAATCCAATTACACCATATGAAATCCAAGCAGCACTATTAAGAACAAGAAATATCCCCAATAAATATAGGAAAAAAACATGACTTGAAGTTAACTTATCTTTAGGTAAAGTATTAAGAAATCCAATTCCAGGATTATCATTCTCACTTTCCTTTCCACTAATTGTAGTACATATCATCAGTCACTCTCCGTTATTTTGTTTTTTGATAATTCTAAGAATACTAACGTACTTAAACACACAAGTAAAGAAAAAATTCCGCCTACAATTGACATACCTCTAAAACCAAGAAATGATAATGTAGCCATTACACCTGCAATAAGAACAACAAACCATTCACAATACGTATATATATTTTTTAATTTATCATTCAAATAACTCATTTTTATAACCTCATTGTTTATATATTCTCTAACAGTAAGTTCTCTATACTTCTCAAATAATTCATTGTAGTCTTTTTTAGAAATGAATGTATTCGAGTCGTCTGTATTTGAGATCTTATTATCTAAATATAATGCACTACTATCAATTTCATTTTTCACTGAAACATTAATCGTAGTTCCATCTTGAACAGAAATATTTAAATTAATACTTGAAGTTGTTGAATCCGATTCATCTTGGGTAGATAATTGAAATGTTGGCTTCTCTTGGTATAATATGTGAGTAATTCCAGTAGCCTCATCATTATACCAATTCCTCTCTCTTGCAGTATTCATATTTAAATCCTTATTTTACTAAAAAATTCATTTGCATATTCTTCATGATATTTTAAGAATTCTGTAATTCTTGTAGATAGCAAATCTTTTGATAATCTAACTTGGTTGTAAACATCTATATCTATATCTATAATATTTTCATTTTTGGAAATCACTCCATTAGGACCTAAACCACTCTCTTGAATATTTCCAACTCCAAAATTTAAGTTAATGTTATAGTCATTAAATCTCTTAGAAAATCCCATTCGAGGTTTTTCAGCATCTCTAAAAAACGGAGCTAATATTCCTTTACTATTAAATAGTTCATTGAAGAAATATTTTTCTCCTTTTTCATATTCGTCAATTACTAATCCCCAGTTTCCTCTAATGCCTATCCGATCAATAAAACTAACATCTAGTTCATTTAAAACTATTTTCAAAGTTTTTTTAGCAACATTATCAAACTTGTTAATATCTACATTCATCATAGCGTGTAGAGTAACTCTATTGTTAAATATATTAACATTTATTCCATTTGAACCATTAAATATTAAAACCTTATTAGATTGATCATAATTTGCATTTTGAAAATCATTAAGTAAAATCTTTTGAATTGTATTTAAACTAGGAAGATTTTCAAATAACATTGATGGCTGATATCTCACCTCGATAAACATATTATATACTTTTGTATTTGAACTCATAATTAATCCTTTCAAAACTATTTCCCTATTCAATAATTTACCAAAAATATGATATCAAAGCAATACTTGTAGGACAATTCATTTATATATTAAAATTTAGTACAATAATTATCAATAAAATCATATCATTAGGTAAACATTTTGTGTACTACGTGTCTATTACGTGTCTATTACCTATTCAAATTCACGTGAATTGAGAAAAATTTCCACATAAAAAACCCTTGGAAATACACGATTCCAAGGGTTTGTGTGTTTTGCATATTATCTCTTAGAGAACTGAGGTGATCTTCTTGCTTTCTTAAGACCGTATTTCTTTCTTTCCTTCATTCTAGAGTCTCTAGTTAAGAAACCTTCAGCTTTTAATGTAGCTCTGTAAGCTTCACTATCAACTTCTAATAATGCTCTTGAAATACCCATTCTTACTGCACCAGCTTGACCAGTGTAACCGCCACCTTCAACTTTAACGATAACATCAAACTTACCTTCAGTTTTTGTTACTGTTAAAGGTCTTTTAACTTCTCTTCTTAAAGTTTCGAAATCAAAGTACTCATCTAAAGATTGGTTGTTCACTGTGATTGTACCTGAACCAGGAATTAATCTTACTGTGGCAACAGCTTTTTTTCTTCTACCTGTACCGCGGTATTGTTCTAAACTCATTTATATTCCTCCTTAAAATTCAAGTACTTCTGGCTTTTGAGCTTCATGCTTGTGCTCAGGACCTGCGTAAACTTTTAATTTTGTGTACATTTGGCTACCTAAAGAGTTCTTTGGTAACATACCTTTAACAGCTTTTTCAATAATTCTTTCAGGGTGTTTAGCCATCATTTCCTTGTAAGATACCTCTTTTAAACCACCCATAAAACCAGTGTGGTGTTTGTATACTTTTGTTGTTTCTTTGTTACCAGTTAATTTCACTTTTTCAGCATTGATAACAATAATGTGATCGCCACAATCAACATGTGGTGTATAAATTGGCTTGTGCTTGCCTCTTAATCTTAATGCGATTTCCGTAGACAATCTACCCAATGTTTTATCTGTCGCATCTATTACATACCATTTTCTTTCAATTTCCAATGGCTTCGCTACGTAAGACTTCATGTTACATCCTCCTAATAAAAAAAATTTTTTTTCATATATTAAAACCCGGGGCATTGGATTTATAATCAATATTCAACACATATATTATAATGGTGTGAGCAAGCAAAGTCAAGAACTTTTCATTGCTATTTATAATAAACTTCCATTAAAGTTAAACCATGTGCTGGTGCTACTTTATTTGTGTATTTTCTAGAGGGCTTTTCTAAAATTTCATCAACTTTTTCCAATGGAATACTTACACTAGAAACATTTAAAATGAAGGCTGCAAGTATTCTGACCATCTTATATAAAAACCCATCACCAGTAAAAATTAAATCAATTTCTGAACCATTAATCAAAACTTCTATTTTATGAATAGTCCGCATCGGATTCTGTGCAGAACTTCCTGAAGCTTTAAAACTTTCAAAATTATGATAGCCTTCTAATTTTTTGCAAACACTCTTCATTAATTCCAAATCTAATGTATATGGATATTCATAATGATATCTTCCTCTAAAAACATCTTTTTCTTCATGATTTAAAATACTATATTTATAAGTTTTACCTATTGCTGAGTATCTCGCGTGAAACATTTCATCTTCATACTCAACAGAAATAATGGCAATATCATTTGGTAAAAAGTTGTTCATAACCTTTTTCAACTGATTTAGTGGCATATTTACAGGACCAGAGAATGTTGCAACCTGTCCAGCTGCATGTACACCAGTATCGGTTCTACCAGCACCATCTATTTGAATTGGCCTATCTAATAACTTGCTTAGTACTTTTTCTATGATGCCTTGAATATTTCTATGTTTAGGTTGTCGCTGCCAACCAAAGAAATCAGTCCCATCATAAGCAATCACCATTTTAACAATTAAATTTGATTCCATAAGATCCTCTCAAAAAAATCTCACTTTGTGAGATTTGATTATAACGCAATCATGATACTTATACAATACAAGACTGAGAACACTAACGCAAAAACATCTTTATGATTAAATCTCAGTTGCTTCATTCTAGTTCTACCTACGCCACCTCTATAACATCTTGCTTCCATAGCCATAGCCAGTTCATCAGCTCTTCTAAAGGCACTAATGAATAATGGAACCAATAAAGGAATCATATTCTTTGCTCGATTAAATATATTACCAGTTTCAAAATCTGCACCTCTTGCAGTTTGAGCCTTCATAATTTTGTCTGCTTCCTCTATAAGAGTAGGAATGAATCTTAGAGCGATGGTCATCATCATTGCTAACTCATGTGCAGGAAACTTAATCACTTTTAGTGGATTTAGAAGTTTTTCAATCCCATCAGTAAGTGCCATAGGGGATGTGGTTAAAGTCACCATACTTGAAGTAATAATTAAGAAGACAAACCGACTTAATGTCATCAAAGCTCTTTCTAGGCCTTCCATTGTGATTTCAATGAACCCGTATGAAAATATCACTTTCCCAGGGGTAAAAAAAACATTAATACTGACTGCAAAAATCATAAAAAACAAAATGGGTTTTAAACCTTTTAGGATAAACTTTAACGGTACTTTTGATAGCAATATCACCAATGCAAGCGTTCCAAAAGGAATTAAATATCCCCATAAGGGCGTAATGACAAACAAGGCAATGATCATCATGAAAGAACCTAGTATTTTTGTTCTTGGGTCTAATTTATGGATCACAGACTCTGCAGGATAATATTGTCCTATTGTAATATCTCTTAACATGTTTTACTCCTTAGAGCACTAAGAATTGCATCTTGTGCTGACTTTAAGGTAATGATATCCTCATTAAGCTTAAAGCCATTTTGATTCAATTGATGAACTAATTTTGAAACCTCAGGAACATCTAATCCAATGTTTTGTAAAGTTTCGACTTCTTTAAATACTTTTTTAGGTAGATCATCAAAAACAATTTTACTTTTATGCATCACAATCAAACGATTTGCCAATCGTGCTACTTCATCCATACTATGTGTTACAAATAGTATGGTGATTTGTTCTTTCTCATGCAACAACCTTATATACTCTATAAGCTCATCTCTTGATTTAGGATCAAGACCTGCAGTAGGCTCATCGAGTATTAGAACCTTTGGCTTCATAGCTAAAACACCTGCTATAGCAACTTTTCTTTTCTGACCACCACTTAGCTCAAATGGAGCTTTTTCGCTAATTTGATCAAAATCTAGACCTACATGAGCCATAGCATCACGTACAACACCATCGATTTCCTCTTCAGGTACACCTATATTTCTAGGACCAAATGCAATATCCTTGTAAACAGTTTCTTCAAATAATTGATATTCAGGATATTGAAACACTAAGCCTACATTTTTTCTAAGTTCTCTCAATTGACCTTTTTCTTTTGTAAGTATAATATTATCTACCGTGATTGATCCTTCAGCTGGCTTAAGTAAACCGTTTAAGTGCTGAATCAATGTAGATTTTCCTGATCCTGTATGACCAATTAAACCAACGATTTCTCCTGATTTTATTTCAAGATTGATATCATCTAACGCCACTAACTCATAGGGTGTCCCAGGGTCGTAAATATATTTTAAATTTTCTATTTTAATCGACATAATTCAGAGATCATCTCCTCCAATGTAATGATGTTTGAAGGAATATCTATACCTTCACTTTTAAGATATGCAGCAAGTTTTGTAACTTCAGGAACATCTAATCCAATGGCTTGCATTTCATTGATTTTGGAAAACACCTCTTTAGGTGCTCCAGTAAGTTTTATATGACCATCATCTAAAACAATAACGCGATCAGCATGTATCGCCTCATTCATAAAATGAGTAATCAAAACGACTGTCATATTTTCATCTTGATTCAATCTATGGATAATATCCAATACTTCTATTCTTCCACTTGGATCCAACATGGCTGTAGGTTCATCTAAAATGATACAATCAGGAGACATCGCCAGTATCCCAGCTATTGCAATTCTCTGCTTTTGTCCACCTGACAACATATGTGGCGGTCTTGTTTGATAACCATCCATATTAACAATTTTAAGAACACGATCTACGCGCTTTCTGATTTCTTCAGGATCAACGCCTAAATTCTCTGGCCCGAAGGCTACATCCTCTTCAACCATTGTTGCAACAATTTGATTATCCGGATTTTGAAAAATCATACCTGCTTTCTCACGGATTGCCCACAAATTTTCATCGTTTTTTGTGTTCATATCTGCAACGTATATATCTCCTGACTCAGGTAATAAAATTGCATTGGTTAATTTGGCAAATGTAGATTTACCAGAACCATTGTGACCCATGATCACAACAAACTCACCATCTAATACATGTATGTTAAAATCTTTAAGAACATGGTTCATTTCTTCATTGCGCATATATTTAAATGAAACATTTTCAGCTCTAATCATAATTACCTCGTTTCCTACCTGTTCATTATACAATTAATTACCCATTGATACAACTTATGCCTAGAACTTTAGCCTTTCTTAATTGTACTAAATTAATATTCATTCTTTAGCATATTACATCTGAAATAAAGCGACAAAAAAATGCTCATTTAACATGAGCACCTTTTCTTAGATTTCCTTTTTAATCCCAAAAGTATATTCTACTGTGATTAAACCCTTAAGATCTGGACGTTTATAAGCACAGAATCTTGCATAGTAGCCATCTAATCTTGGAACAATAGGTGTATAAAAAATATCTCTGCGATTACTTTTGTAGTATGCTTCATAAGGTGGGTAGATCTCAAATAGATTCAAACCAATACTACCTTTTTCAGTTGCCATTTCAATTTCACCTTTTTCATTTAATAGTTGAAATTCATCAATATGAAATTTCTCTTGTAAAGCTTTAACGTTCTCATGGTCTTTGAGCACATTAAAATGTTCTAAAAGGCAATCCAAATGCTTTTTGAGTACCTTATCGGTGGTATTCTCAGTGATAAACTGATAAAAATCCGTTGAGGCTTGGGAAAGCTTTGAAACTGAACCACGTATTGCATCGATACTGTGGGATACTTCTGACATATTCCTAGAAGATTCACTTGCTAATTTTAAAGTTTCATGGGATGCATCTAATGCTGTATCAGATTGTACGACGACACCATCCATACTTCTTTCCAATTTATTTAAGTCATCATATACTTGATTAACTTTTGAATCTGTTGCATCTGAATTCTCTTTAATTTTCTCAAATAGTAATTTTGATGCTTCTGCTTTTAATAAGGATCCCATACTTAGTTTAACGGATCTTTCCCTGCTTATTTCAGTTTCAGATACAGTAGATAGAATTTCATCAATAATGCTATGAATGCCAGTTAAAGCTTTTTCGGTATCCACAGATAATTTTCTTATTTCATCTGCAACAACAGCAAAACCTCTACCTGCTTCCCCAGCTCTTGCAGATTCAATAGATGCATTTAAAGCCAATAAATTCGTCTGACTTGCAATATCTTCAATATTTCCAGTAATACTACTGATGGCTTTAGATTTCTCTCCTAGCCCCGAAATTAGGACTGCTGAATGATTAATTTCATCACTGACCGCTTTAAAGGCATTAAATGCCTCTTCGATAGATTCGGATGCAGATTCTGAAACATTCTTTGAATTCACTGACGCGTCATTCGCTTCTTTAATTCTTAACTCAATGCCTTTCATTGCATTTGAAGCATCCTCAATATGTACTGCTGTTGCTTCCATTTTTCCTGATAAAATCTCATTCTTCTCATACATCGCCGTAATTTCTCTGGTCATTAATTCTAATCGATCATGGTTAGTTTGAATAAATTCCTCTAATTCACCTACAAGTGTATTGGTCTCCATTGAGGTCACAATAAGTTTTTCAAACATTTCGCCACTATTTTCTGCATTCTTTTTAATCAATTGATTTAATTCATCTATAATACTGATCTTGTGAGATGGAATGTGTAGTTTAAAATGTCCCTCAGACATTTCCTTTAGATAAGTACTTGTCTTTTTCAACGCATGGATTAATCCCAGTTGAACAATGATTCCATTATAAATAAATAATACAATTAAACCTACCGTAAGGCTGATTTTAATCACACCAACTTCTTGAGTCCACAACAAAACAATAAGCACAATACCCAATAAAATCTCCGGAACGTATAAGAGACTTTTAAAACGAATTTTTTTCATAACATCCTCCATCTGTAAACCTTCACGATTAACATCATACCACGAATTTAATCAGAATATTCAAACATTAAAGTATAATTTAAATCTTTATGTGAATTTCTTACAAGATTAAAACATGTTACACAGCCATTTCCTATGGATATATGAATTGATATTGTTTATAGTTCAATAAGCAAAAAAATAAAAAGACCAGCATTGCTGGTCCTAATATTAGATTAACTCAATAATTACCATTGGTGCAGCGTCGCCTCTACGAGGTCCCAACTTATACATTCTTGTATAACCACCGTTACGATCTTGGTATTTTGGAGCTACTTCTTCAAAAATATTTTTAACTACTTCTTTTTCAGTCACGTAAGCTAATACTTGTCTTCTTGCGTGTAAGTCACCTCTTTTAGCCAAAGTGATCATTTTTTCAGCAATTTTCTTAGCTTCTTTAGCTCTTGCTTCAGTAGTCTCAATTCGTCCGTGCTTTAGTAAGCTTGTTACTAAATTTCTAAGCATCATATTTCTATGAGCAGAAGGACGGCCTAACTTTCTGTAAATAGCCATGTGCTTCGATTCCTCCTTGCTTATTCTTCCTCAGGTCTTAAGCCAAGTTCTAGTTCAATAAGCTTTTTCTTAACTTCTTCTAGAGATTTCTTTCCAAGATTTCTAACTTTCATCATATCTTCTTCTGACTTGTTTGCCAACTCTTCAACAGTGTTGATGCCAGCACGTTTCAAGCAGTTGTAAGATCTCACTGATAAGTCAAGCTCTTCTATTGTCATTTCTAGAACTTTTTCTTTTTGATCCTCTTCTTTTTCAACCATGATTTCAACATTTTCCATGTTCTCAGACATATCAATGAACAAATTTAAATGCTCACTCATAATCTTAGCAGCCAAAGAAAGTGCTTCATCAGGTTTAATAGATCCATCAGTCGTTACTTCCAGCACTAATTTTTCCAACCCAGAACCTTCACCTAATTTAGTGTCCTCTGCGTAATAGTTTACTTTAGTTACTGGAGTAAAGATTGAATCCACAAGGATCACACCAATAGGCAGATTAGTTTCACCATGTTCTTCAGCAGAAACATAACCAACACCTTTGGCAATTCCAATTTCCATAATTAACGAAGCGTCATCTTCTAATGTTGCAATATGCAAATCAGTATTTAACACTTCAACGTCTGAATCTACAATTAAGTCGCCAGCAGTAACTGCACCCGCTTGATTCGCTTCGATTCTTACGATTTTAATCTCATCATCAGAGTGCACCTTAGTAATTAAAGATTTTAGATTTAGGATAATACCTACAACATCTTCTTTAACACCTGGGATTGTCGAGAATTCGTGCAAAACACCTTCGATCTTAACCCATTTCACAGCACTGCCAGGAAGTGAAGAAAGTAGCAATCTTCTCATACTATTTCCTAAAGTTGTACCGTAACCCTTTTGTAGTGGTTCGATTACAAATTTACCATATGTCAAATCTTCGCTAAGTTCTACACATTCTACATTCGGTTTTTCTATAGCTATCACTAACTTCCCTCCTCTACTATTCTTCTCTACTTATGAGGGCAACAACCTACGCGCTATTACTTAGAGTAAAGCTCGATGATAAGATGCTCTTCAATTGGTAAGTCGATATCATCTCTTCCAGGAAGAGCGATTACTTTACCTTCTAATTTATCAGCATTGCCTTCTAACCACTTTGGAGTAGTTGCAGCTTTTTCTACTAATTCTTTGAATTTAACAGAAGAGTTGCTTCTCTCTACTACAGCGATTAAATCGCCAACTTTCACTCTCATTGAAGGAATGTTAGCTTTTTTACCGTTGATTGTGAAGTGACCATGTGATACCAATTGTCTAGCTTCTTTTCTAGATGAACCATAGCCTAGTCTATATACAACGTTATCTAATCTTAATTCTAATAATGAAAGTAAATTTTCACCACTAATACCAGGCATTTTTTCAGCTTTTTCATAGATTTCTCTAAATTGCTTTTCTAATACGCCATAATATCTTTTTACTTTTTGTTTTTCTCTTAATTGTAAGCCGTAGTTTGAAAGTTTAGCTCTTCTTGCACCGTGTTGTCCTGGAGCGCTTTCTCTTCTAGAAAGAGCACATTTCTCTGAATAACAACGATCGCCTTTTAGAAATAGCTTTTCGCCTTCTCTACGACATAATCTACAAGATGGACCTGTATATCTTGCCAT
This sequence comes from Clostridia bacterium, assembly GCA_016937975.1. Classification (GTDB taxonomy): domain Bacteria; phylum Bacillota; class Clostridia; order Peptostreptococcales; family Acidaminobacteraceae; genus JABXKX01. The sequence continues at coordinate 13,974 of JAFGVN010000103.1, read as the reverse complement.
TTTAACACCTCCTACAAATTATACTCTTCTACGCTTTGGTGGTCTACAGCCGTTGTGTGGAATTGGAGTTACATCTTGAATAGATGTAATTTCAAGACCAGCAGCTTGTAACGATCTAATTGCAGCTTCTCTTCCTGAACCAGGACCTTTTACAAATACTGCAATTGTTTTTAAACCATGTTCCATTGCAGCTTTAGCAGCAGTTTCGCCTGCCATTTGAGCAGCAAATGGAGTTGCTTTCTTAGATCCCTTGAAACCTAAAGCACCTGCAGATGACCAAGCAATTACATTACCTTGAACATCTGAAAGAGTAACAATTGTATTGTTAAAAGTCGATTGGATATGTGCTTGTCCACGTTCTATATTCTTACGATCTTTTCTTCTCTTACGAACAGTTCTTGCTTTCTTCGCAACCATCTAATCAACCTCCTTATTTCTTTTTACGTGAAACAGTACGCTTAGGACCTTTTACTGTTCTCGCATTAGTCTTAGTTTTTTGACCTCTTACTGGAAGTCTCTTTCTGTGACGGATACCTCTGTAAGAACCGATGTCTTGAAGTCTTTTGATGTTCATAGCAACTTCTCTTCTCAAGTCACCTTCGATCAAATATTCGTCTTCTAAAATTGTTCTTAGTCTTGCAACTTCGTCTTCAGTTAAATCTTTGATTCTTGTATTTTCATCAATGTTTACTTGTCTTAAGATTTTTTCAGAAGTTGGTCTTCCAATACCATAAAGATAAGTTAATCCGATTAGGACTCTCTTCTCTCTAGGCAAGTCAATACCTGCTATTCTTGCCATGTAAATGACACCTCCTAATATTCAAACAATCCTAGCCTTGCTTTTGCTTATGCTTTGGATTTTCGCAAATTACCATTACTCGACCTTTTCTTTTAATGATTTTGCACTTCTCGCAAATCGGCTTAACTGATGGTCTAACTTTCATATCGTTATACCTCCTGGTTACTTATCTCGCCATGTGATTCTGCCTTTGGTTAAGTCGTAAGGTGACAATTCCAAAGTAACTTTATCGCCTGGTAAGATCCTGATATAATTCATTCTTAATTTTCCTGATATTGTAGCTTGAATTTGATGACCATTTTCTAATCTTACGATGAACCTCGCATTTGGCAAAGCTTCTTCTACAACACCTTTTACTTCAATTTCACTTCTTGCCATTTAAAAACCTCCTACTTTGACTTGATTCAAGTCAAATTTTTCAATTTCTTTACGAATCATAAGATTAGTAAGCTTTTTATCATCTTTAATCTTCTCGCGTACCATATCACTTATCTGATTAAATTCAAATAAGTGCTTAATTTTCTTCTTTTTTGGTCGTTCAATACGCCTTACATCGCCATCAACTAGGGAAACATATTCTGTATCAATCACCTCTAAAACGATAAATACGTGATTCTTGTCTCGACCTGCTTTTGAACGTACATATTGACCGATTTGAATATTACTAATTTTTTTCATATCTCACCTCTTATTCCATGCTCGTGAGTAGCACAGGATCGTCATCAGTAATTGCAATCGTATGTTCGTAATGTGCTGAATTTTGTCCGTCTGTTGTTACAACCGTCCAATCATCATCTAACGTTTTAACCGTATATACGCCAGCGTTTACCATGGGCTCAATTGCCAAAACCATTCCTTTGACCAGCCGCAAGCCACGACCTGCTTCTCCATAATTAGGAATCTGAGGATCTTCATGGAGTGCTGTGCCTATACCATGACCAACATAATCTCTTACGATAGAAAAACCATGACTTTCCACATAGGTTTGTATCGCATGGGAGACATCAGATAATCTATATCCCTCTCTGCAGTATTTTAAACCTTCATAGAAAGAATTTTTAGTAACATCAATTAATTTTTGTGCTGCCTCTGTGATTTTGCCAACTCCATGAGTTTTAGCTGCATCACCAAAGAAATTATCTTTGTAAGCACCAATGTCTATGCTAATAATGTCGCCTTCTTTTAAGGTATAGGATCCTGGAATCCCATGGACAACTTGCTCGTTAACTGAGGCACAAATCGATCCTGGGAATCCGCCATATCCTTTAAAAGCAGGAACAGCATTATGTCTCCTAATTTCTTTCTCTGCGATATCATCAAGTTCCTTAGTTGTAATACCAGGGCGTATATTCGCTCTAACAACCTCATGAGCTGCAGCAACAATTTTTCCAACTTCTCGCATACGCTCTATTTGACTGATAGATTTAATTTTTACTGCCATATTACTTAAGAACCTTTTCTATGTCGCTAAAAACTTTATCTATGTCCTGTAAGCCATCAATCGTTCTGATTTTTCCCGATTTTTCATAGTATTCCACTAATGGAGCAGTTTCGTTTGTATAAACTGAGATACGGTTTGAAACTGTTTCTTCGTTGTCATCAGATCTTTGATATAACTCACCTGAACATTTATCACAAACACCTTCTTCAGCAGGAGGGTTGAATGATACATGGTATGTTGCACCACAGTTCTTGCAGATTCTTCTACCAACTGCTCTTTCAACTAATACAGTAGGATCAACAACAATGTTAATCACATGATCAATTGAAGTGCCCATGTTACCAAGAACTGCATCTAGAGCTTCTGCTTGATAGATTGTTCTTGGGAAGCCATCTAGCATGAATCCAACTTGGGTGTCATCTTTTGACAGACGATCTTCAACAAGTTCAACGACTAAGCTATCTGGTACCAATTCACCTTTATCCATGTACGCTTTAGCACGAGTGCCAAGTTCTGTACCTTGCTTAATGTTTGCTCTAAAAATATCACCAGTACTGATATGCGGCAAATTGTATTTTGTGACAATGTTAGCTGCCTGCGTACCTTTACCAGCCCCAGGAGGTCCTAATAGAATTAATCTCATAATTCCTCCTATTTACTTAAAAAGCCATTATAATGTCTCATTACTAACTGAGCTTCTAATTGCTTAGCGATCTCAATCGATACACCAACAGCAATCAATAATGCTGTACCACCAAATCTAAATTGAAGATGTAATACTGCGATTAATACGTTTGGAACAGTTGCAATAAATGCTAAGAAGAATGCACCTACCCAAGTTAATCTGTTTAAAGTCTTCATTAAATAGTCTGATGTTGGTTTCCCTGGTCTAATACCTGGAATATAACCACCGTTTTTCTTCATATTATTTGCTACTTCAACTGGGTTGAAAGTCACAGCTGTATAGAAGAATGTAAATGCGATGATCGTTATTGCTGATAATATCATATATACAGGATGTGTATATGCAAAATATTTTTCAACAAAGATTCTAAATCCATTATCAGCAGCTAAGAACTGACCAATTGTTTGAGGAATCATAATAATCGACATTGCGAAGATTACTGGAATAACACCAGTTTGATTCACTTTTAATGGAATATGAGAACTTTGTCCACCATACATTTTTCTTCCAACAACACGTTTAGCATATTGTACCGGAATTCTTCTTTGACCTTGGTTGATGTAAATTACACCAATAATGATAAAGAATGCAATAACAATGAATCCAATGAATGAACCTATGTTAACTGTTGAATCACTCTTATCTAGAACACCAGCGATCATTGTACTTACATCATTTGGAATTCTTGCAATGATACCTGAAAAAATAAAGATTGAGATACCATTTCCAATACCATGCTCATTAATCTTCTCACCTAAGTACATCAATAATGCAGTACCAGCAGTTAATACTAACACAGCTAGAGAACCTGACCAGATGTTCAATGAACTAATGCCAGTGAGTGGATCCACAAAGTATCCTCTAAACATTGTGTTAACAAGTGCAACTGATTGAATAAGAGCTAGTATAACTGTACCAAATCTCGTATAAGTTGCCATCTTTCTTCTACCAGCTTCACCTTCTTTAGCAAGATTCTCAAAATAAGGAATCGCCATTGTAAGAAGGTTAATGATAATTGATGCAGTAATGTAAGGTCCAATACCAAGGGCAAATACTGCTAATTTGGTGAACGCGCCACCAGTCATTAACGAAACCATTGCAGTGATACCTTCAGTACCATTTGCAGCGGCTTGTTCATATGCAGCAAGTTGTTGATCTAATGCATCCAAGTTTACACCTGGCACAACAATGTTAGAACCAAGTCTAAAAATTACGATCATTGCTAATGTAAATAATATTTTTTTTCTTAAGTCAGGTATTTTCCAAGCATTTCTTAGGGTAGAGAACATTAAATCACCTCTGCCTTTCCTCCAGCAGCTTCAATTTTCTTGATAGCTGATTGAGTGAATTTGTTAGCTCTTACAGTAAGCTTTCTTTCTAATTCACCGTTGCCAAGGATCTTTAATCCGTCTTCATATTTCTTAACGATACCAACTTCAACTAACATTTCTGGAGTTACTTCAGTACCATCTTCAAATACGTTTAACGTCTCTATGTTTACGATTGTCCAAGTTTTCTTGAACAAGTGGTTAGAGAAACCTCTCTTAGGAAGTCTTCTGAAAAGTGGTAATTGACCACCTTCGAATCCTGGTCTAACGCCACCACCTGATCTTGAATTTTGACCATTCATACCACGACCAGCTGTTGTACCAGATCCTGAACCAGTACCTCTACCAACTCTTTTTCTCTTTTTCGTTGAACCCGGTGCTGGTTTCAATTCATGTAATCTCATCTGGCACCTCCTATATTTCTTCAACTTCTAATAAGAAGTTAACTTGTTCGATCATACCTCTCATTTGAGGGTTATCTTGTTTTACCACAACTTGGTTTAATTTTCTCAAACCTAAAGCTTCTACAGTTCTTTTGTGCTTAGGCTTTCTACCAATTGTAGATTTCACTAATTTGATTTTTAATTCAGCCATTAGTCTCCTCCTAACCTAGAACTTCTTCAGGTGACAAACCTCTAGCTTTTGCAACTTCTTCAACAGTTTTCATTCCTAATAAACCTTGGATTGTCGCAGCAACCATGTTGTTAGGATTGTTAGAACCTAAAGACTTCGCTCTTACGTCCGAAATACCTGCCAATTCAAGTACCGCACGAACTGGACCACCAGCGATAACACCTGTACCAGGCTTAGCTGGCATGATCAACACTTTTCCAGCACCAAATCTTTCTTTGATTGGGTGTGGAACTGTTGTTCCAACTCTAGGAACAAAGATAAGATTTCTCTTAGCTTGCTCGATGGCTTTTCTAATAGCTTCAGGTACTTCTTGTGCTTTACCAGTACCAACACCAACATGTCCGTTGTGGTCACCAACAACAACAAGTGCGCTGAATCTGAAGTTTCTACCACCTTTAACAACTTTCGTTACACGATTTATGTTAATTACCTGCTCCTTGAGGTCTAATTTACTTGCATCAATAATTTGACGGCTCATGTAGTTACCTCCCCTTAAAACTTAAGTCCTGCTTCTCTAGCAGCTTCGCTCAATTCTTTTACTCTTCCGTGATAAATGTATCCTGATCTATCAAACACTACGTTCTCAATACCAGCTTTTAACGCTCTCTCAGCAACTGCTTTACCAACAGTTTTAGCAGCATCTTTGTTACCACCGTTTGAAAGATTTAATTCAGCTTCAAGTGAAGATGCAGATACTAATGTCTTACCGTTAACATCATCAATAACTTGAGCATAAATGTTCTTGTTACTTCTGTATACATTTAATCTAGGACGCTCAGGAGTTCCAGAAATTTTCTTACGAACTCTAGTTTGACGTACTTTACGCGCCGCGTTTTTACTAGTTTTAGTAATCATCCGAGTCACCCTTTCTTATTTTTTACCTGATTTTCCTTCTTTACGTCTTACGTATTCACCAACGTAACGAATACCTTTACCTTTATAAGGCTCTGGTTTTCTCCAGTTTCTGATTTTAGCTGCGTAGTTTCCTACTAAAGCCTTGTTGATACCCTTAACAATAATTGATGTATTGTTAGGAACTTCAACAGTGATACCTTCTGGATCTTCCATTTCGATTGGGTGAGAATGACCTAATTGTAAGTCTAAAACATTACCTTTTTTAGTCGCTCTGTAACCAACGCCTTGGATTTCTAAAGCTTTTTCGTAACCTTTAGTTACACCAACAACCATATTGTTGATTAAAGTTCTTGATAAACCATGAAGTGATCTATGAACTTTATTGTTAGTAGGTCTTTCAACCACTAATTGGTTGTCTTCGATTTTGATTATCATATCCTTGCTAATCTGCTCTTCTAATTGTCCTAATGGACCTTTAACAGTTACAAGGTTATTGTCATTTACCTTGATTTCAACACCTGAAGGTATTTCAATCGGCGCCTTACCTATTCTAGACACTCGCGCACCTCCTAATCCTTACTATTACCAAACGTAGCAGATTACTTCTCCGCCAACTTGTAATTTTCTAGCTTCTTTGTCAGTGATAATGCCTTTTGAAGTTGAAATAATTGCAACTCCTAAACCACCTAATACTTTAGGTAATTCATTACTCTTAGCATATACTTTTAATCCTGGCTTAGAAATTCTCTTAATACCAGTAATAATTCTTGATTTGTCTTGACCATACTTCAATGCAACTCTGATTGACTCGTGATTATCAACAGTAACTAGTTCATAATTTTGGATGAAACCTTCTTTTAATAAGATTTCCACGATTGCCTTCTTAGTCTTAGAAGATGGGATATCAACTGTTGCATGTCTAACCATATTAGCATTTCTAATACGTGTCAGTAAATCTGCAATAGGATCTGTCATCATGATATGTTTCCTCCTTTTACCAGCTTGCTTTTCTAACACCTGGAATTTGACCTTTATATGCTAATTCTCTGAAGCATACACGGCAAACACCAAATTTTCTTAATACAGAGTGTGGTCTTCCACAAATACTGCATCTTGTATATTCTCTAGTTGAAAACTTTTGTTTTCTAGCTTGTTTTACTTTAAGCGCTTTTTTAGCCACAGTATTCCCTCCTTATTATTTACTGTAAGGGATGCCTAAAAGTCTCAATAACTCTTTTGCTTCCTCGTCAGTTTTAGCAGTCGTTACGAAAGTAATATCCATACCTCTAACAGCATCAACTTTATCGTACTCGATCTCCGGGAAAATCAATTGTTCTTTAATACCTAAAGTATAGTTACCTCTACCATCAAACGCGTTAGGGTTTACACCTCTAAAGTCACGTACACGAGGTAATGAAATTGTAAATAATCTATCAACAAATTCATACATGATTTTGTCTCTTAAAGTTACCTTAGCACCAACAGTCATGCCTTCACGTACTTTAAAGTTCGCAACTGATTTTTTAGCTTTTGTAATTACAGGTTTTTGACCAGTAATCATTGCTAACTCATCAACAGCAGTTTTGATTACCTTTGGATTTTCTTTAGCAGAACCCAAACCCATGTTAATTACAATTTTATCAAGCTTTGGAATTTCCATTACTGAATCATAATTGAACTTTTCCATCATAGCTTTCTTTAATTCATTATTATATGTTTCTTTTAATCTAGCCATTCTAGTTCATACCTCCCTTCGGGATTAATCTAATACTTCACCAGTTCTCTTCGATACACGTACCTTCTTACCGTCTTCCAAGAACTTATGGCCAACTCTTGTGCCTTTCTTAGTCTTAGATTCATAGTATAAAACATTTGATACATGAATAGGAGCTTCTTGATGAATGATACCACCTTGTTGTAATCTTGGTGTTGGCTTTTGATGCTTTGTCACCATATTTACACCTTCAACAATAATTCTATTTGTCTTAGGGATAGCAAATAAAACTTTACCAGTTTTACCTTTATCTTTTCCAGCAGTAACAATTACTGTATCGCCTTTTTTGATATACATTTAAGTCCACCTCCTACAGTACTTCTGGAGCCAATGAAACGATTTTCATAAACTTCGCATCTCTTAACTCTCTTGCAACAGGTCCAAAGATTCTTGTACCTATAGGTGATTTATCTTCTTTAATGATAACTGCAGCATTCTCATCGAACTTGATGTATGAACCATCAGGTCTTCTAGTTGAATTTACTGTTCTTACAACAACAGCTTTAACTACATCACCCTTCTTAACAACTCCGCCTGGTGTTGCTTTTTTAACCGAACAAACTATTATATCGCCAATACCAGCGTATCTTCTCTTAGAACCGCCCAATACTTTGATTGTCAATAGCTCTTTTGCACCTGAATTATCAGCTACTTTCAGTCTCGTCTCTTGTTGGATCATAGCTATAACCTCCTTACAAAGCTATTTAGCTTTCTCAACTACTTCAACAAGTCTAAAGAATTTATCTTTGCTTAGTTTTCTTGTTTCCATAATTTTAACTTTATCGCCAATGTTACACACGTTATTTTCATCATGTGCTTTGTATTTTACCGTCTTTTTAACACGCTTGTTATATAATGGGTGACGAACGAAATTTACAATTTCAACAACGATTGTCTTGTCCATTTTATTACTAATAACGCGGCCTTGACGTACTTTTCTTCTACCTCTATCCACGGCTATTCCTCCTCCGATTAAGCTTTTAGCTCTCGCTCACGTAAAATACTATTTACACGAGCGATATCTTTCTTAACGCTCTTTAACTTTAAAGGGTTCTCTAATTGACCTGTTGCCAATTGGAATCTTAGATTGAAGAGTTCGCTTTTCAAATCGTTCAATGCACTGTCTAATTCTTTTGACGTCATGTCGCGATATTTAACTAATATATCTCTACGCTTCATGAGCTTCACCACCCTTTTCTTGTTCAGCTTTAATAACAAACTTACACTTGATTGGTAGCTTGTTAGCAGCTAATCTCATTGCTTCTCTTGCGGTTTCTTCGTTTACACCAGCTAATTCAAACATAACTCTACCTGGCTTTACAACAGCTACCCAATACTCTGGAGAACCTTTACCGGCACCCATACGAGTTTCAGCAGGTTTTCTTGTGATTGGTTTGTGAGGGAAGATCTTAATAGTAGTCTTACCACCTCTTTTGATGTATCTGTTGATTGCGATTCTGGCAGCTTCTATTTGATTAGAAGTGATCCACGCTCTATCCATAGCAACTAGACCGTACTCACCGTAAGTAATTGTATTACCTTTGTGAGCGTTACCTTTCATTCTGCCTCTGTGTTGCTTTCTTCTTTTTACTCTTTTAGGCATCAGCATGATAAATTGCCTCCCTTCCTAACAAATAAGTCTATAAACTATTCTTGAACTTTCTTGTTGTTTCTTTGACGACTCTTGTTTGGTCTCTTTTTGCTGTTGTTATCAGCTTTAGCTTTTTGCTTTCTTGGCTCTAATCTGTTTAATACTCTACCACCTGGTGTAGGTAAAACTTCGCCTTTGTAGATCCAAACTTTAACACCAATCTTACCATAAGTTGTGTCAGCTTCGCCGAAACCATAGTCGATATCCGCTCTTAATGTAGACAATGGTACATTACCTTCTGAGTAGTGCTCAGTTCTTGCCATTTCAGCACCACCAAGTCTACCTGAACATTGTACTTTGATACCTTGTGCACCAGATCTCATTGCTCTTTGCATAACTTGCTTCATTGCTCTTCTGAATGAAACTCTACGCTCTAAAGAGAATGCAACGTTTTCTGATACTAATTGAGCATCTGTATCTACGTTTTCAACTTCTGAAATATCCAATTGGATAAATTTATCAGTAATTTTAGCTAAACCATCTTTTAATTTAGCAATGTTTTCGCCACCTCTACCAACAATCATACCTGGCTTCGCAGTGAAAATGTTAATTTTAACTTTATCTTCCGTTCTATCAATGTAAACTCTTGATATTCCAGCAGTAAAAAGAGTTTTCTTGATATATGTTCTAATTTCATGGTCTTCTTTTAACAATGCACCAAAATTCTTTTTGTTTGCATACCACTTAGAATCCCAATCTTTGATAATGCCAACTCTAAGTCCGTGCGGGCTTACCTTTTGACCCATGCCAGTTCCCTCCTTACTATCTTTCCTTTACAACAACGCCAATGTGGCTTGTTCTGTGAAGTATTGGGTTTGCTCTACCCATAGAACCAGCTACGAATCTTTTCATTACTGTTCCTTGGTTAGCATATACTTCTGCAACATATAATGCATCAGCATTCATGTCATGGTTATTCTCAGCGTTAGCAATAGCTGATTCTAAAACCTTAAGCAAAATGTCAGCACCTTTTCTTGGTGTGAATTTCAGAATCGCTTTTGCTTCGTCTACGTTCTTACCTCTAACTAAGTCTGCAATAGGCTTAACTTTTCTAGGCGAGATTCTAATGTATTTCGCTAAAGCTCTTGCTTCCATTATATTACCTCCTAATAAACAAGACTATTTCTTTTTAGAAGTCTTATCTCCTGCGTGACCTCTGAATGTTCTTGTCGGTGAGAATTCTCCTAATTTATGACCAATCATGTCCTCAGTAATGTATACTGGTACATGCTTTCTTCCGTCATGAACCGCAATTGTGTGACCTACCATTTGAGGAAAAATAGTTGATGATCTAGACCAAGTTTTAACAACTTGTTTTTCGTTTTTTTCGTTCATCGCTACTATCTTCTTCAAAAGTCCTTCGTGTACGAAAGGTCCTTTTTTCAATGATCTACCCATGGTTCATTGCCTCCTTTCAACAAGTGAAATCTATTTACAATGTACTATTTTCTCTTCTCATGTCTAGAACGAACAATATACTTATTAGATTGTTTATTTTTCTTTCTAGTTTTGTAACCAAGTGCAGGCTTACCCCAAGGTGTAACTGGGTTTGGTCTACCGATTGGTGTTCTACCTTCACCACCACCGTGAGGGTGATCGTTAGGGTTCATTACAGAACCTCTTACTGTAGGTCTGATACCCATGTGACGCTTTCTACCAGCTTTACCTACTTTAATGTTCTCATGATCGATGTTACCAACTTGACCAATTGTTGCTCTACAGTTAACTCTTACTTTTCTCATTTCACCTGAAGTTAAACGGATTGTTGCAAAGTCGCCTTCTTTTGCCATTAATTGAGCAGAAGTACCAGCAGCTCTTACCATTTGACCACCTTTACCAGGTTTTAATTCGATGTTGTGGATAATTGTACCTGTTGGCATATCGCCTAATTCCATACAGTTACCGATTTTAATATCAGAACCTTTACCAGAGTAAATTACATCACCAACTTCAATTTTGTGTGGTGCAAGGATATATGTCTTTTCACCATCAGCATAATTAAGAAGTGCAATGTTTGCTGTTCTGTTTGGATCGTACTCGATTGATGCTACTGTAGCAGGAATACCATCTTTATTTCTTTTGAAATCGATGATTCTGTATTTTCTTTTTGCTCCGCCACCTCTATGTCTAACTGTGATTGTACCACTGTTATTTCTACCAGCATTTTTCTTCAAAGCTACAACTAAAGCTTTTTCCGGCTTTACTTTTGTAATTTCTTCAAAAGTAGAAACCGTCATATGTCTAATAGCAGGTGAAGTGGGTTTAAATCCTCTAATACCCATAGCTTGCCTCCTTTATTACATACCTTCGAATAATTCGATAGCTTTAGAATCAGCAGTCAATGTAATGATTGCTTTCTTCCAATCTGCTCTCTTACCAACGAATCTTCCTTGTCTTTTAACCTTACCTTTAACATTCATTGTGTTAATGCTTGCAACTTTAACACCAAACACTGCTTCAACAGCTGCTCTGATTTCAGTTTTGTTAGCATCTGTAGCAACTCTGAATGTGTATCTGCCCATTTCGATATCCATCATTGATTTTTCAGTGATGATAGGCTTAATTATTACGTCATAAGGTGATCTCATTACGCATACACCTCCTCGATAGTCTCAAGAGTTTGCTTTGTAATTACAAAGTTGTTATGGTTCAAGATATCATAAACATTTAATTGGCCAACAAATGTTGTTAATACGCCAGGAATGTTGTTTGATGACTTGATAACATTCTCATCAACTTGTGGTAATACAATTAAAGATTTCTTCTCAGCTTTAATGTTTGATAAAATCTTAATCATATCTTTTGTCTTTGGAGCAGTCATAGCTAATTCATCTAAAACGATAACTTCACCAGCAGCAACTTTAGCTGATAACGCTGAGAATAATGCTAATCTCTTAACTCTCTTTGGTAACTTGTAAGAGTAATCTCTAGGCTTAGGTCCAAATGCAACGCCACCACCAATATAATGAGGTGCTCTTATTGTACCTTGTCTAGCTCTACCAGTACCTTTTTGTCTAAAAGGCTTTCTACCACCACCACGAACTTCTGCACGAGTTTTAGTAGATTGTGTGCCTTGTCTTTGATTTGCTAAATAATTTTTAACAACGTCATGTAGCACGTTTTCGTTAACTTCAATTCCGAAAATACCTGGATTTAAATCGATATCACCGATTTTCTCACCCGATACGTTTAAAACGTTTAATTTAGGCATATTCAGTCCTCCTTCCTTCAGTCAGATTATTTTGCAGTCTTTACAGACTCAGTTACTGTAACTAACCCTTTTTTAGGACCAGGTACAGCACCTTTGATCAATAACAGATTTCTTTCTACATCGATAGAAACGATTTCTAAGTTTTGTACAGTAGAAGTAGCGTGACCCATGTGACCTGACATTGTCATGCCTTTTACTACTCTACCTGGGTAAGATGCATTACCAATTGAACCAGGTCTTCTTCTGTGCTTAGAACCGTGAGTCATAGGACCTCTACTGCTGTTCCAACGCTTGATTACACCAGCATGACCTTTACCTTTTGAAGTACCTGTTACGTCAACTGTTTGACCTGCTGCAAATACATCAACTTTGATTTCTTGTCCAATAGAAAAAGCTGAAGGATCTTCTACTCTAAATTCTTGAACATACTTTTTCACATCTAAACCAGCTTTTTCAAAATGACCTTGTTCAGGCTTGTTGATGTGATTTTTCTTCTTGTTTTCAAAACCAACTTGGATAGCATTGTAACCATCAGTTTCAGTAGTTTTGATTTGTGTAACAAAGATTGGACCAGCTTCAACAACTGTTACTGGAACAACTTTTCCTTCTTCTGTGAAGACCTGAGTCATACCGATTTTCTTACCGATAATACCTTTCACATTGCACCTCCTAAAATTCTTACAGCGGATTATGACAATTCATAAACCATAATCATACTAAAAATATTAGATGCGTTTTTACTTCTTATTATAAAAACAACAAATATTTAAGTATTCTTAATTATAATTTGATTTCGATATCTACGCCTGCTGGTAAATCGATCTTCATTAAAGCATCAACAGTTTTTTGTGTTGGGCTTAAGATATCTACCAAACGCTTGTGAGTTCTCATTTCAAATTGCTCTCTAGAGTCTTTGTACTTGTGTACCGCTCTTAAGATTGTTACCACTTCTTTTTTAGTTGGAAGCGGGATTGGACCTGATACTTCAGCACCAGTTCTCTTAGCTGCCTCTACAATTTTAACTGCAGACGCATCTAGTAATTTGTGATCATAAGACTTAAGTCTAATTCTGATTTTTTGACCTGCACTAGCCATTTTTTTTCCTCCTTTAAATGTTTTTTTTACATAATTCCTTTTGCACACTCTGCCTAGTGTATCCTAAACTTTCGAGCAAAAAAACAACGAGTCGCTCACCTCTCAGGGCAAACTTTTCTCCATAGAAGTTCTCCAGTGGCTCTGGTAACCTCCTACTTCATCGCATTTTACGTACCAATAGATTATAACTGAATAAATATAACTTTTCAACCCCTTTTTGAAAAATATTTTTATTTTTCTCAACAATTTTAAAAACTTTTTCAAATATTGGTATTTCAATACTTTTCTAAGTTATATTCCAGTTGTCCAGGGTTATAGAGCATAGGTTTCTTTATTTTGTAATTCAATCTAAATAAAGCCAAACGCTTCAATCTATATTTTACTTTTTTCTAATTTCAACCTTTAATTCTTTTCGTTAAAAAAAGCGGACAATAAATTGTCCACCTCTTTTGCTTGCTAAGTTATTTATTCCATTCGTAAATAATCCCATGCACAGATTTAT